>JAZRFK010000087.1:0-70740 GCA_045661325.1 Eubacteriales bacterium
CGGCTGTTCAGAAGGGCCTTGGTATCGGCAATCGCCCGAACGATTTTTCTTACCGTATCCTTCAAATATTCAATGGTTCTGTCCTCTCGGGAAATCACCTTTTCCCAATCCCACTGGTCAACGAATACCGAATGGGTGTTATCAATTTTGTCATCACGGCGCAGGGCGTTCATATCCGTGTAAATTCCCTCGCCTGTTTCATAGCCATAGCGATAGAGCGCCATTCTTTTCCATTTGGCAAGCGACTGCACCACCTCGGCGGTACCGCTTGCTTCCTTCATGGTGAAATGTACCTTGCGCTCGACGCCACTCAAATCGTCGTTCAAGCCGCTTCCCTGCATCACAACGATGGGGGCGGTGACTCTATCCAGATGCAAGGCATCGGCCAAAGCAACCTGGAAGGTATCTTTGATGAGCTTTATGGCTTTCTGTGTGTCGCGCTGCGACATTTTGGCATCATACCCTTGCGGGAAAATTAACTCTGCCATAAATAAACTCCTTTCGTTTTATCAAAATTTCGGTTTTTTTACCGAATGCTTCCAACCGTTCTGGGATAAAGAATGACGTCACGGATGTTGGAAATACCCGTTACGTACATAATAATGCGCTCAAAGCCGAGACCGAAGCCCGAATGGGGCACGGATCCGTAGCGGCGCAGGTCAAGATAGTCGCGGTAGTCATCCAAATTCATACCGCGCGCCTCCATAGCGGAAACGAGCTTATCGTAATCTGCTTCTCTTTCGGAGCAGCCGATAATCTCACCGACACCGGGCACCAGAAGGTCGGTGGCGGCAACCGTCTTTCCATCGGCATTCTGCTTCATATAGAAGGCCTTGATGTCCTTGGGGTAATTGATTAAGAATACGGGCTTCTTGTAAATCTGTTCGGTGATATAGCGCTCGTGCTCGGTTTGCAAATCCAAGCCCCACTCGACAGGGTATTCAAAGGCGACGCCCGATGCCTTCAACTGCTCCACAGCGTCGGTATACTCCACGATGGCAAAATCCTCGTCCACCACGCTTTGCAGCTTGGCCTTCAAGCCCTTTTCAAAGCGTTGCTCGAAGAAATCAAGCTCCTCGGGGCAGTTTTCCATCACGTCACGAATGACGTACTTAATCATTTCCTCGGCGATGGCGATGATGTCAGGCAGCTCCGCGAAGGCAACCTCAGGCTCAATGTGCCAAAATTCTGCTACGTGACGCGGCGTGTTGCTGTTCTCTGCGCGGAAGGAAGGGCCAAAGGTGTAAATTTTTCCAAAGGCCATTGCGGCAACCTCGCCCTCGAGCTGACCCGATACGGAAAGGCCTGCGCGCTTGCCGAAGAAGTCATTGGCGTAATACTCCTCGGCGGATTTGTATTCCGTATTGTAGCCAAGGGTGGTTACCTGGAACACCTCGCCTGCGCCCTCACAGTCGGAGCCCGTCAGAAGCGGGGTATTGATATAGGTATAGCCTCTTTCCTGGAAGAAGCGGTGCAAGGCGGCGGCCATCACCGAGCGAACGCGGAAAACGGCATTAAAGGTGTTGGTTCTGACGCGGATATGCGGCATTTCGCGCAGCGTTTCCAGCTTCTGAAACTTCTTCTGCAAAGGATAATCCAAGGGAGCATCCCCCAAAACCTCGATGGTGGTAGCATTGATTTCCACGCCGTTATTCTGCATATTGGGAACAACCGTACCCACAACGCGCAAGGATGCGCCAAGATGCGAGGCATTCTCGGGCAAGGTCAAAACGGCCTTGTCCACCACGATTTGCATATGCTTTAAGGTAGAACCGTCATTCAATTCGATGAAGGCCATATTTTTGGAGTCTCTCGCCGTGCGTACCCAACCGCAAACGGTTACCTCCTTACCGAGAAAATCTCCTTCTCTGATGATACGAATATCGGTGTGCTTCATAATTTTTCTCTCCGTTCAAATAAAGATAGATAAATAATCAAGTAAAGACAAACAAAAAACGCAGCCCCGTCCAAAATAGGACGGACAACTGCGGTCCGCGGTACCACCTATTTTACCGTTTCAAAAACGGTCCCTCTGCGGCTTCTTACAAAGCCATTCCGCCTAACGCGCGGAAATCGGCGCCCATACTTGCCAAAAAGGCTTTCCGTTTGCAACTCCGAAGTGTTCTTCGCCAAGGCTCCTTCTGCGCGGCTTGCACCGTCCCACGCTCGCTGTAAGGGGAATTCCGAGGGTACTTTTCTTCATCACTGTTTTTACATAATATAGTATAATACAGTTTTTCTTTTTTGTCAAGAAAAATACGGAATTTTTATAAAAAGAAAAAAAGAGTGCGGCGCCCCAAGGGGTGCCGCACCAAAGCTGTGCTTTATTTTGCAACAATGAGGGAAACGGCGCTGTTTCTCGCCATACGAAGCGTGATAACGCCATCCTTTTCGGAAAGAAGAGCCGAATCCTCCAAGGGCAAGAATTTCTCGACCTTATAGCCATCGGCAACGGAAACGGAAACCTCCTTTTCCTTCGCCTCGTAGTTGATAAGAACCAAAAGACGACGGCCGTCCTCCAAGGGATGCTCGGTAAGACCGAGGTGAGAATCCGTTTTAGAGGCAACACGCAAAGGATTGCGAACGCCAAGCTTCTCGTAAATGCGGTAAAGGGGTGTTTCGCTGATACCCGAGGAGGCACCTGCGGTTTTCTCGATGGGGTAATTGAGATAGTAAACGGTTCCCTCTCCGAGCTTATGCTTGACAAGTGCGGGCTCGCCGCTTTCGGTTGAGAGAAGCACCTCAGCGTCCATCACCTCAAGCTTCATCGTGACGGGGCAGAAGAGGTTGGCCTTTTCGCCGTCAAGCAGGATGCTATCGTTGCGCGGCGTGCTGACGTAATACTCGGAGCGAACACCCGTATACTCAACGAAGGGAGAAAGCAAGGAATCCTGCCAGGACATATAGAGGGTGGCACCCTTCTTCACGCGCTCGATAACGGGCGCAATTTCGTGACTGTGATAGGGTCTGTCGGAGGTCAAGGAGGGCAGGAAATATACCGATGCCTCGGGAATCTCCTCAGTTATGTAGCAGAAGGTAACGTCAAGTCCTGCCTGCTTGGCAAGAAGGAAGGTGCCGTAGGCAACCGTCCAGTTTTCCTGCATGTTGGTAAGGATACAGACGGCGTCCTTGATGGGCTCGTTGACGGGAACGGGAAATTCGTCCATATATTTCTGCATTTTACCCATAGCCTTCATAACGGGCTTAGGCTTCTTATCTGCATCAAAAAGACCCAGCTCTCTTTCCACGCCGTTCCAATCGTACGGTGCGTGCGTCAGGTTAGACTGCTCGTTCATACACCACCAGACGTATGCGCGCAGGTTATGCGCCCAAGCGGTCATACAGGAGGCAACGGTGTAGTGGGCGGTGTTCTCATAGTTGACCATCATCGGTCCGAGGTTGCCCGCCTCCTCGATAAAGCAGGGCTTGCCGCCGATGCCCTGATACATCAGGGACTCGCCTGCGGCGTGCAACGCGCTCTTCATCGTAATCATCGAATCGGTGTTGCAGTTGGGGGTGAAGAGGGGATAGGGATGCGTGGTGAGCATATCGGTGATTTCACCCTGATCACGCACGTCAAAGGCGTTTCTGGGGAAAATGCCGTGCATACCCGAAAGCATCGGACGCGTAGAGTCAATTTCCTTAACAGCCATCGTCAAGGCCTTGCTCCAAACATATGCCTCGTCTCTCGTAACGGGTGCCATACAGTTGCACTCGTTTCCAAGCTCCCAGGCGATAATGGATTTTTCTTCCTTGAAGCGACGAACCATATATTGAATAAAGCGGATTTCCCACTTAATCGCAATGGGGTCCTTCAAAACGTTGTTGCGCTCCAATAGATGCGGCACGTAAAGTCTGCCACTCATCCAGCCCGTGATGAGACCGATAATGAGGGAGATGCCGTGCTTTTCGGCCAAACGGCAAACAATGCCGAAGCGCTCAATCATCACAGGGTCAACCCCTGCTCTGCCCTCGGGCGTGAAGGGAAAAACCTCCTCGCTTTCGTAGCGAACCTCACGAACGGTGGCACCACCGCCGAAAAGGGGCTTCAAGGGCTGAAAATCGGGCCAAAGGGGGAAAATACGCAAAAGACGCAGGCCGTTGTCGGCAAAGCGCTTGAAATCCTCGTCCACTACCTTTTCGTCCCAATCGCGCCACATATTCGTGCCTGCGTGAGATGCCCAGTAGTTTGCGCCGAGAAAAAAGGTTCCTTGAGTCAAGGGAGTCTTATTTTCCATTGTTTCTCTCTTTTCTTTTGATTTGAATAAAATTCGATTGGAGTAAAAAAAGAAAGGAGGCCGTATGCAAAGCATAGACCTCCTCTCATTCAGGAATTAAAGTTCAGCGAAGTACTTAATGGTGCGAACCATCTGAGAAGTATAAGAGTTCTCGTTGTCGTACCAAGAAACAACCTGTACCTGGTAGGTATCGTCGTCGATCTTAGCAACCATGGTCTGCGTAGCATCGAACAAGGAGCCGTAACGCATACCGATAACGTCGGAAGATACGATTTCATCGGTGTTGTAGCCGAAGGACTCGGAAGCAGCAGCCTTCATAGCGGCGTTGATTCCGTCAACGGTAACGTCCTTACCCTTAACAACGGCAACCAGGATGGTGGTAGAGCCGGTGCAGGTGGGAACTCTCTGTGCGGAGCCGATGAGCTTGCCATTCAGCTCGGGGATAACCAGACCGATAGCCTTAGCAGCGCCGGTGGAGTTAGGAACGATGTTCTGTGCGCCAGCGCGAGCACGGCGGAGGTCACCCTTTCTGTGAGGACCGTCCAGAATCATCTGGTCGCCGGTGTAAGCGTGAACGGTGGTCATGATACCGCTCTGGATAGGAGCGTAATCGTTCAGAGCCTTAGCCATAGGAGCCAAGCAGTTGGTGGTGCAGGAAGCAGCGGAGATGATCTTGTCATCAGCAGTCAGAGTCTGCTCGTTTACGCTGTATACGATGGTCTTGAGGTCCTTGCCTGCGGGAGCAGAGATAACAACCTTCTTAGCGCCGGCATTGATGTGAGCCATGGACTTCTCGGTGGAGCAGTAGAAGCCGGTGCACTCCAATACAACGTCAACGTCCAGAGCGCCCCAAGGACAGTTGTTAGCGTCCTTCTCGGCATAGATCTTGATGGTCTTTCCATCAACAGTGATGGTGTCCTCACCTGCTTCAACCGCGTGGTTGTATCTACCCTGAGCGGTGTCGTACTTCAAAAGGTGAGCAAGCATTTTGGGAGCGGTCAGGTCGTTGATAGCAACTACCTCATAACCCTCTGCGTCGAACATCTGACGGAAAGCCAGACGACCGATACGGCCGAAGCCGTTAATGGCAACTTTTACAGACATGATAAATCCTCCAAAATATATAATTTTTTTATACCCAATAAAATAATTTGTTCGCGGTTAATAAATAAACCTTTTTAACCTTTGCTATTATAGCACACCCTTTTGTCGATTGCAAGAGGATTTGCGTTTTTTTTAACAATTTTGTTGCAATTCCCGATGAATTTAACTCCTTTGCCTTCTTTTTTGTGGCTTTTGTATGAGTTTGTGATACCCCTCATACGCGGCGCACACAAAAAAGCGCGGTAACGGCAAAAGGCGAAGAATACGCCGCGGCTCGCGCGCGACTCGCCAGAGCCATTCGAGCCCTGCTCTCTGAAAAAAAAGAGGGGCGCGCGGCACGCGACCCGCCCAAACGTCAAGGCTTCCGCCGAGCCCCATAGCGAGCGAGGAAATCCTCCCACGCATCGAAAGAATAAAGCGCTCCTGCTTCGGAAAGCCGAGGCAAACCAAAAGCACGTGGGGAGAAAAGGCGGCGATTGCCGCCTCGGCCCCTGCCGTATAGCCATCGTGAACACCGATAGTGAGCTGCGGATATTGTAAAAGAAGCGCGCGCCGCGCCTCCTCGGCCACGCCCGCCTTACCGCCGTAAAGAAAAAGCCGAAGCCCCTCTCTCTCCATAAGAGGAAAAAGCGCCTCTGCCATATCAATTCCCGCATTGCGACAAGGCGGCGGCGAAAAAGAAAGGCGGGACGCTACCGTCACGCCTATTCCGTCAGCAAGCAAAAGGTCTGCCTCTCTCAAAAGTGCCTTTTTTTCCGCGCTTTTCTCTGCCTCCGCCGCGATAACGGCGTTTGGCGTAAAGACGGCGGTAAAGCGCCCTTCTTTCGCCCGCCGACAAAGTGCTTTTGCCAGCTCTTCCCTATCGAGATTGGCATAACGAAGCCCCAAAATCTCTACATATGCGGCAGCCCTTTGCCCTTGGCTCATAAAGAAGAAGCGGCAAGCGCCTCACCAACCGCGCGCGCAATCAGCTGCTGCCCCACATCGTTGGGATGAATACCGTCAGCACAGTAAAGCTCCGACAGGTTTTGACGCGCGCAAAAGGCAGAATGCAAGTCTACGAATATACATCCCTCGTTCTTGGCCACACGCTCCGCAACAACCGAATACTGATGATGAAAGCTGGAAATGCGTTCCTTCGTGCCAAGCCAGCGCAGGATATTTTCCGGACTCCTGCCGCCTCCGCTGATGAAATCGAAATACCGCTCCGCGATAACGGGGGGCAGGTTGGTCATGATGATTTTCATACCCTTATCGCGAATGGCGCGAATCATACCGCGAAGCGACCTTTCGTACTCCGCCAAGGAGGTTTTGGGCAAATGCTCCTGCTCGGGTGCATCGCTGATGGACTGCCAATCAAAGTCGCTGTCATTGCCGCCAAAGCCTATCAGCGCAGTATCCGCCGTCATACCGCGAGAGAGGTCCTCCTTTATCTGCGCCATACCGTCTACGGAGGTCATCCCCATTCTCGCGCGATTGGTCAAGGGCACGCCGCCCTCGTTTTCAAAATATTTCACGGCCGCCTTGGGCGAAATGCTGTACCGACGTCTTTCTTCGTCATACACCACGCCGCGCGCCACCGAATCGCCCCACACTATCGTTCTTCCAAATCTCGAAAAATCCATTTTCTGTTCCTCGTTATTCTTTTATGTAGTTTTCGAAACTATATTATCACATTGTTATAATTTTGTCAACGGTTTTTAACAATAAAAATTTCTTTTTTTCTTCTCCGTTTTTCTTTTTCCTCATTTTCTTCACATTGTCGTGTAAACTAACACTTGACACAGGGGGTAAACTGTGATAAAATAAGGAAGATATCGCATCGGTCTTTTTTATGATTTGCCAATTTTCCGAAATTATACGCTTGATGCAAAAAATAACAAGGAACGGCAAAATCCGAAAACGAGCTTCCGAAAGAAAGGAATGGGTATTCACATGGGTGAAAAAGCAAAAAAGAATTCCGCAGCCTCTAACGAATACGAGGAATTTTTCAAGCTCCTTGCATCGTACAGTCAGGCGCCCATTGAGGCTTGGGACAGGCTTCCCGCCATTGGTCTTTATATGGACCAGGTAACAGGCTACGTCAACGGTCGGCTTTCTCCCTTTTCCTTTTCGGGCGAGGGCGGTCTGACCTCCAGCATGGTAAACAATTACGTCAAGCTTTCTTATATTGACAGGCCCGAAAACAAGAAGTACTCGCGCGAACAGATTGCCGCGCTTTATATGCTCTGCTCCTTGAAGCAGGTGCTGCCCATTTCCACCGCCGCCGCCCTTTTGCGTTATCTGTCTCCCACAGAGGCCAACGCTGAGGAGGCACTTTACACAGGCTTCACCCAAAGGCAAGCCGAGATTGCCACCGAGGTTGCCGCCGAAACGCTGAAAAGCAAGGATGGCGGAAGAAACGCGCTTCTTCGCGTTGCGCTTGACTTCGCGCTGCGCGCCGAGGCAATGCGCCTCTTAGCCGAGGAGCTTGTGGGCGTTGCCGTTCAAACGGACGAGGCCATTGACCACGACGAGAAGGAAAAGGAAAAGCAAGAGGCCCGCGCTGAAAAGGAAAAGGCCGAGGCCAAGAAGGCCAAGGAGAAGGCCAAGAAAAGCGCCGAAAAGGCAGAGGCCGAGGTAAAAAAGGCCGAGGCCAAGGTTGCCAAGGCAAGAGAAAACGCAGAAAAGCTCAACCGTGCCAAGCGCGCGGATGAGATTTGATAGGAGGCTTTTAGGCTATGAAGGAATATGCGCGCTTTGCAAGCGGCGTTGAAAAGCTCGTTGATGTTTTTATCAACATTTGTGCCCTGTATTTCGGTTACTTTCTGACCTACTGTCCACCCGAGACAGCCGCAGGGATTAATCCCATTCACCACTTTACCATTGGCGGCTCCATCTGCTTTTTATCCTTTTTCTTATATGACATTTGCACCCTGTATCGCCCGATGCGGTTTTTGCGCCAATCCTTCTTTATCCGCCGCATCGTGTTTGCCAACCTCTGCATTCTTTTCGCCTGCATTCTTATCGCCGCAACGCAGAGCGACTTCTTTGGCTACTACGCCAGCTGGGCCGCTATTTCCTGCATTGCCAGCACGGTTGTTTTGTGCTTGAAGAAATCCATTATGATTTGGACGCTTCACGCCATGCGCCGCAAGCAGAAAAACATCAAGCGCGTGGTGCTGATTACCGACTCGCAGGAGATGGCCGAGGAATATCTTTGGGAGATTCACTGCAATCCCGAATTTGGCTTTGAGGTTTGCGGCTACATTGGCAACCTTGCCATTGAGGGCTTGAAGCATCTTGGCTCTACGGGAGACCTTGACCGCGTTTTGACCGAGACGGAGCCCGACGAGGTGGTTATCGCCTTTGAGACGGTACGCAAGAGCATCATCACCAAATACATCACCGTTTGCGATGACCATTGCATCAAGGTTTTCGTTGTGCCTGCGATTTGCGGCTTCTTCAAGTCGCCGCGCCAGATGACCTCTCTTGGCTCCTTGCCGATGGTTGACGTTCGCTGCAATCCCCTGGACAACCCCACCAACCAATTTTTGAAGCGCATAACAGACATCGTTCTGTCTCTCTTCTTTATCATTTTAACCTCGCCGCTTATGCTGTTCGCCGCCATCGGCGTTCGCATTTCCTCCCCCGGCCCCATTTTGTTCCGTCAGAAGCGCGTTGGTATGCACAACAAGGAATTTACCATTTATAAATTCCGTTCTATGCGCGTTAACGCCAAGGAAAGCTCGGGCTGGACAACCGATTACGACCCGCGCAAAACGCGCTTTGGCAACTTTATCCGCAAGTTTTCCATTGACGAGCTTCCCCAGTTCTTCAACGTTTTGAAGGGGGATATGAGCATCGTTGGCCCTCGCCCCGAAATTCCCTACTACGTGGAGCAATTCCGCAAGACCGTTCCGCTTTATATGTTGAAGCACTCCGTGCGCCCCGGCATTACGGGTCTTGCCCAAATCCGCGGTCTGCGCGGCGACACCTCTATTGAGCTGCGTATTGACGAGGACATCAATTATATTGAGCATTGGACGCTGCTTGGCGACTTTAAGATTATTCTTCTGACACCCTTTAAGTTTATCAATTTCCACGAGAAGCAGCGCAAGAAGAACGCAGAAAAGCTCGGCGACAAAAACAAGTACACCGAGCAAGCCTTCGAAGAGGCTGACCCTGCTGAAATTGAAAAGACCGTATCGAGCAAGCGCAAGAAGGAAAAGGCACAGAACACGGAAGCGTCTCTTTCCTCCGTACAAGAAAATGCCAACGCCTCCCTGCCCGCCGAAAGCGCAACCGACAACGGTGCTAACGCCGAAGGCGCCGCCCCGTCCACCCCTACCGATACAAACGAAGAAGCTTAACCCCTCGCACAGCTTTTCGCCTTCCGAATAAAAAAGGAGAATGCATATGCCGACTTACCAAAAGGCCGCCGTTTCTTTTTTGAACAGCCGCCTCTTTCCTGTCACGGTTGCCGTAACGGTCTTTATTTGTCACACCGTTGGCGCAGACCTCGTCGGCGCGGGCATTCTTCTTTTTCTTTCCCTACTCGGCTTTTTGTTTGCAGATGACCTGCGCTTCTTCCTTCCCGTCTCTATGGCGGTGATATGCCTTGTCAGCGTTAAAAACTCCCCGACCTTCAACCAAGGCGAAACCCCATATGACGGAAAGCTTGTTCCTATTCTTATTGCCGTTTTCGCAGGAATCTTTTGCCTCGGCCTTGTCTACTTTATTTTCCGCTTGCGGAAAAAGGCGCTTCCCCTTCGCCCCTCAAAGCAGCTGATTGCGCTTGCCGCTTTCTCTCTGGCCCTGCTCTTGAACGGCTTGTTTACCGGCGGAGAGGTTTTAAAAAACCTGCTTTTCGGCCTCACCGTTGCCCTCTCCTTTGTGGGCTTTTATCTCTTGATTTCCTTCTTCCTGCCAAGAACCCAAGAAACGCAGGAATATTTCCTCTTTTCTATGCTGACGCTGGCGCTGATGATATGCGCGCAGCTTTTGGTGGCCTATTTTACTACGGTAAAATTCAGCGATGATTTTTCGCCCATCAAGGAATCCATCGTTTTGGGCTGGGGCGCTTGGACCAATATCGGTGCTTACCTTGCGCTTCTTTTACCCGCCCCCTTCTATTTCGCCGCGACTGACGAAAAGAAGCCTGTGCTTTGGTTTATCCTTGGCTCTTTGATTTTCGGCGGCATTATCCTTTCGGGAAGCCGAGGCGCGCTTCTCTTTGGCGCTATCACCTTTTTGCTTTGCCTCATTCTGTTGTTTTTCAAGGCCAAAAACAAGCGACAGGCGCGCATTTCCATTCTTGTGCTTTGCTTTTTGGGCCTTGTTTCGCTCTTACTGCTGCGCGAGCAGCTGCTGGCCGTTTTTTCCGTTTACATCAAGCACGGCTTCAGCGACAGCGGCCGCTTTGTTCTCTGGAAGGGCGCGCTTGACGCCTTTCGGCAAGCCCCCATTTTTGGTGTCGGCTTTTATGATCTTGGCATTGAGGTTTCCTGGGTTGGAGAAACCGTTATCTTCCCGGACACCTGCCACAACACGATTTTAGAGTTTCTGTCTGCTACGGGCATCGTGGGACTCGGCTTATATCTCTACCATCGTGTGCAAACGGTGCGCTTGTTCTTTGAAGCACGAAAAAGCGTTGCCTCCCTTTGCCTCTTGCTTTCGATGCTCGCCCTTGTGCTTTGCTCCTTCCTTGACGAGCATTTGTTCCACATTTACCCTGCCTTCTGCTACGTCTACGCTCTCTATCTTGCCGAAACGCCGCAAAGAGAGCCTTGACGGAATGAATATAACAAAAAAGAGAACAAGCGAAATTGCGCTTGTTCTCTTTTTATCATTTAACCAATCGCGCCCCTTTTCCTTGCCAACGGACGCACGGCGCATTTGCTCGGTCTTGACACCGCGCGCGGCTTGGCGCTTTTTTCAAAAAGAAGCATACCCAACGCAAAAAGCAAAAGAAAGGCGGTGCCTCTTAATATGAGCGAGGCGGCAAAGATCCCTTCCACCATCAAAAGCCGCACAATCAAAAAGGAAGAGGCACCCACCAAAACGGGAAGAAAAACGTCCCGAAGGTGTAAAACGGGCTTTGCCAGATGCTTCATTTTCCCGAAGCTGAAAGCAAAGTTCAAGCACTCCGCTATATAAATGACATAAATATATCCATCGGCGCCAAAGCGGGAGACGAACAGAAGAACGCAAAGCACCGACACGGCGGCGTCTACAATATTCACCCCCATCGCGTATACCTGATACCCCAAGCCCTTCAAATGCGCGTCCACCACGCTATCCATATACATAATGGGAACAAGGGGCGCCAAAAGGGCAATATAGCGTGATGCCTCTGCGCTCTGATAAAAAAGCTGTCCCAAGGCATTGGCGCCGAGCAAGAGCGTAAAGGCGGCACCTATGGAAAAAAGAAGCCCCATCCGCAAGGCCTTGGTAGAAAGCAGGGAAAGCGTTTTTTCCTTGCCCTGACTGCCAAGCTCCGCACACTCCGGCACCAAAAGCCCCGAAAAAGAGGAAAGAATGGCGGCAGGAAACAATACAGTGGGGATAGCCATACTGTGAAGGGTTGCGTACGAGGAAAGCGCCTCTTCGCGCAGAAAGCCGCTGAGCCCAAGGCAAAAGGGTATGAGAAGATGCTCCACGGTAACAAGGCCTTGTCTGGCGTGTGCCGACAAGGCGCAGGGTAAGGCCGTGCCAAGCAGGGCCTTCATTTCGCCCCCTGTTTCTCCGCCTTTCATTTTATGGCGGTGCATATCCCATTTTGCCTGCACAAACAAAACGAAAAAGGAGAAAAGCTCCGCAAGCGAGGAACCACCCACCAAGGCAAGACAGGCATACGTCAGGCCCTTGGGCAAAAGAAAGGCAAGGCCAAAAACGGTTAAGGTGATGCGCGCCGCCTGCTCTAATATCTGCGTAACGGCATTGTGCAAAACGCGGCGCACCGCTATAAAATAGCCGCTATACACGGAGGAAAGGGCGATAGGAACGAGGCTAACAGATAAAAGGCGCAAGGAGGGGGCGGCGCGCATATCGCCGAGAAAGCGAAGGGCGATAAAATTCGCCCCGAAATAGAGGCAAACGGCCGCAACCCCGCCAAACGAAACGGCATACAAAACGGCACGCTTCAAAACACGCCGTGCGCTTTCCCCTTGGCCGTTTCCCAAGGCCGCCGCCACAAGACGCGTAACGGCCAGAGAGATGCCTGACGTGGCAAAGGTAACGGCGAAGGCATATACGCTCATTGTCAGAGACATCAGCCCCATGCCTTCTGCCCCGACCTTTCGCACGATATAGGCGTTGAAAAGCATCGAAACGCCCCGCATTAAAAGAGAAACGGCGGCGAGCAGCGCCCCATTTCTTAAAAACTGCCCTTTTCTCGTCATACCCGTCTCCTTCTTTGTTTCTTTTTCAAGGGTATGAAGGGGCGCTTTCTTTTATGCCTTCCGAAGCGTCAAGAATTGTTTACATTCTCCTTAATATAAAAAGCCCGTTGGCCTTATGGCCAACGGGCTTTGCTTTTTTCAGAGGGCGCAATTAGCGCGCAACCTCATCCATAGAATACATTTCCAAAATATCGCCAACCTTCAAGTCATCGTAACGGGCGATAGTCACGGCGCACTCATAGCCTGCCGCAACCTCCTTAACGGCATCCTGATAGCGATAGAGGGAGCTGAGCTTGTTGGAATACTCGCCTGCCTCCTCGGCTCTGCGGTCAAACATCACGATACCGTCACGCACCACGCGAACCAGAGACTGACGGGTAACCTTTCCGTCCAAAACATAGCAGCCCGCAACCACGGAGGAAACACCGGGAACGTGATACAGCTTGCGGATTTCGAGGCGGCCCTGGAGATTTTCCTTGTAGATGGGGTCAAGCATACCCTTCATAGCATCCTGAATCTCATTGATGCACTCGTAAATGACGCGGTAGGTACGAATATCTACGCTGTTGCGCTCGGCAGAATCGGTTGCGCTCTTATCGGGACGCACGTTAAAGCCGACGATGATGGCGTTAGAGGCAGTTGCCAGCATAACGTCTCCCTCGGTAATAGCACCCACGCCCGTGTGAATAACGGAAACGCGAACCTCCTCGTTGGAAAGCTTCAAAAGCGCGGCCTTAACGGCTTCAACAGAGCCTGCCACGTCTGCCTTTACGATGATATCAAGCTTCTTGGTACCCTCGGAAATCTGGGCAAACAGCTCATCCAGGTTAGCGGAGGACTTAGCGCGATTGCTCTCCTCCTTGATCTTGGCACGGCGCTGCTCGGCAAGAGAGCGCGCCATTTTTTCATCCTCAACGGCGTTGAACTCGTCACCCGCAGAGGGAACCTCTGCCAAGCCCGAGATTTTAACGGCATATCCGGGAAGAATGGTCTTTTCGTTCTTTCTCTCCGAGGTTTCCATAGAACGAACGCGACCAACGGCCGTTCCCGCAATCACGATGTCGCCGATATGCAGGGTTCCGTTCTGCACCAGAATGGTGGCGATAGGGCCTTGGCCCTTATCCAAGCTCGACTCAATAACGATACCCTTTGCGCGACGGTTGGGATTGGCGCGAAGCTCCTTCACCTCGGCAACCAGAAGAACGCTCTCCAAAAGGTCATCAATTCCCTGACCCGTCAAGGCAGAGACAGGAACGCAGATAACGTCACCGCCCCATTCCTCAGGAACGAGCTCATAGCTCGTCAATTCCTGCTTAATGCGGTCGGGGTCTGCCTGCGGCTTATCCATTTTGTTGATGGCAACGATAATGTCAAGACCTGCGGCCTTGGCGTGATTGATAGCCTCTACTGTCTGGGGCATAATACCGTCATCAGCGGCAACAACCAGAATGGCAATATCCGTTGCCATAGCACCTCTGGCACGCATAGCGGTGAACGCCTCGTGTCCGGGGGTATCCAAGAAGGTGATGTCCTTACCCTTGACGTGCGCGTTGTACGCACCGATATGCTGGGTAATACCGCCTGCCTCCTTGGCCGCCACGTGCATATGACGGATATAGTCCAAAAGGGAGGTTTTACCGTGGTCAACGTGACCCATCACGCAAACAACGGGGGGACGCTCGGTTTTATCCTCCTCGGTGTCCTCGGCCTCGTTGAACAGACGCTCCTCGATGCTGATGACAACCTCCTTGGTCACCTTGATGCCCATATCGTCACATACCAAAAACGCGGTATCAAAATCCACAACCTGATTAACCGTTGCCATAACGCCGAGCAGCATCAGCTTCTTGATAACCTCGGCAGAGGTTTTCTTCATACGGCTGGCAAGCTCGCCAACGGTGATTTCATCGGGCACGGAAATTTCGAGCTGCTTCTTGCGGGCGCGCTCGGCTTCCATACGCTGAATGCGCTCCTTCTCGGCTCTTTCCTTTTCTCTTTGGGCCTTTTGGTTATTGCCCTGCTGCTGATTGTTGTTCTGCTTTTTGAGTTTTTGCTTGCCTGCGGATGCGTTAGCACCGTAGGAGGCGAAGCGCTCGTCTACGGAATCGTCATACTTGGACAAATTCTCTGCGCTTGCCGTGCGCGTGTCAACCACGCGGCGACGGGGGCTTTGCACCACAACCGTCTCACCGCCGCCCATGCCGGAGCCGGGGGTCAGAGGGATAACCTTCAAGGCCTGCTTCTGAGGCTTCTTTGCATTGGCCGCAGCTGCTGCCGCTGCCTTCGCCTCGGCCTCCGCCTTAGCCTTTGCCTCAGCCTCTGCCTTGGCCTTTGCTTCGGCCTCTGCCTTAGCCTTCGCCTCAGCCTCTGCCTTGGCCTTTGCCTCGGCCTCCGCTTTGGCCTTTGCCTCGGCCTCTGCCTTGGCCTTCGCCTCAGCCTCTGCCTTAGCCTTTGCTTCTTCCTCTTCCTTCTGGGCCTTCAATCTTTCTACCTCGGGGGAAACGAGCGTTGCTCTTCCTTCGCAGTAGTCATCCAGATTTTCAATTTGATTTTGCTGGGTTATATATTGCAAAAAGGCCTCAAACTCTGCCTCCTCCAAGGAAGCGCCGCTCTTCTTGACAATATTGACATCGGCCAAGAGTGTCAGAAGATCCTTGCTCTTTATATCAAAGTCCTTTTGCAGCTGTACTAATTTATACGTTTTCGGCATACTCAATTACCTTCCCCCTCGTCCTTCGGGGGTTCCTTTCCTATGGTGTTCAATCTGACAAGCTCTTGGGCGAAATGCGCGTCCATAACCGCGACTACCGCGATGGATCCGAGTTTCCCGAGCGCGTCTGCCAGCTCATCGGCAGATGCGGGGATTTTTTCAAGGGCAACACTGTAAAAGCTGCATTTATCCGTTACCTTTTTTTCGGTTGCGGGAGAAACACCGCTTGCCAGTAAAACCAGGCTCGGTTTTTTTCTTTCACGACACGCACGGCAAACCAAATCCGTTCCCATAACGACCTTGCCCGCCTTTTTGGCTAACCCTAAAAAGCGAAGCAGCTTTTCCGCCGTACTCGGTACGGTTTTTGTCTCATTATGCATTCCTCAGCTTTTCCTCCAACGCCTGATAAATCTCTTTATCAACGGGAGAGGAGAAGGCCGCCTCCAAGCGATGCGCCTTTTGCGCCTTTTGCATACAAAGAGGATTTTTACATATATACGCCCCTCTGCCTGCCGCCTTTCCCGTAAAGTCCAAGGAAATCTCGCCCTCCGGCGAACGAACAACGCGAATCAGCTCTCCCTTCGGGAAATGCTCCGCGCATCCGACACAGCGCCTTTGGGGTATTTTCTTCATCGGCTTTTGTTGGTTGGCCATTTTCAAACCATTCCTTTCCTTGCGCGCGGAGCTTGCTCCGCAAGGAGCAGCTCAAACGCCGCTTAAAGCACTTGTCTATTCTCAGGCCTTGATATCAATTTTGCAGCCCGTCAGCTTGGCGGCAAGCTTGGCGTTCTGACCCTCTCTGCCGATGGCAAGAGAAAGCTGATCCTCCGCAACCTTGACGCGACAGCAACGCTCACCGTCATACTCAACCGAAAGAACCGTTGCAGGAGAGAGAGCCTCCTTGACATACTCGGCCTTATCCTCGGCATAACGGATAACGTCCACCTTCTCGTTTCCGAGCTCCTTCAAAACGGCACCGATACGCGCGCCGTGGTTACCGATGCAGGCACCAACGGGATCCACGTCGGGATTGTTGGAGGCAACGGCAATCTTGCTTCTGGAACCGGGGTCACGGGAAATGCTCTTGATTTCCACCGTTCCATCCTGAATTTCGGGAACCTCCAAGGCAAAAAGGCAGGTAACGAGACCGGGATGCACACGGGAAAACAGTGCGATGGGGCCCTTGCTCTCGCCGCTGCGAACCTCGCTCAAATACACCTTCAAGCGATCGCCAACCTGGTAAACCTCGCCGGGAATCTGCTCCTTCTGCAAAAGCACGGCCTTGCTCGTTCCCGTATCAATGACGAGGCTTCCGTCCGTTTCATCAACCTTATAAACGGTTGCCGTGATGATTTGTTCCTTCTTTTCCTCGTACTGCTTGGTAACGTGAACACGCTCTGCCTCACGGATAGCCTGAATGATAACCTGCTTACCCGCTTGTGCGGCAAGACGGCTGAATTTATCGGTCTTGATTTCAAACTCGACAACACCGCCAAGCTTATGGCGACGGGACATGGCGCGGGCGGCCTCCAAGGAAATCTCGGTTTCCTCATCCTCCACAACCTCTACGACCGTCTTTTGCTGATATACCTTAATATCCTTCTTGTCGGGGTTAAAGGCAACGCGAATGTTGGTTGCACCGTTGTGCTCCTTCTTGTACGCATTGACAAGGGCGGCCTCCAATTTCTCCATCATATAGGTCTTGGAGATTCCCTTCTCGCGCTCTAACAGATCTAACGCATGGAAAAGTTCGCTATTCATTGTTATTTCCTTTCGGTTTGTAGTTATGTTAACTTTTTATTTTATTCTTCTTCAAAGTACACGAGATTCATATGGGAAATTTCTTTTCTCGGCACGAAAATTTCCTCATCCTCACTTGTTACCATTTTCAAAACGCCGTCCGTATATTCGGTTAAAACGGCAACAACGCTCTTCTTGCCGTTTTCTCTTGCGGCATAAAAGCGCACCTCGGCAACCTCACCCAGACAGGCTTCAATATGCGCGTCCGTACGGATTTCGCGCTCGATACCGGGAGAGGAAACCTGCAAGCGATAGGAGTTTTCGATAGGGTCTGCCTCATCAAGCAGCGGGTCTATTGCGCGATGCACCCTTTCGCAATCCTCAATGCCAATGCCCTCTTCGCTATCAATGGTGATTTCCAGATAATACTCGGCGCCGATTTTGCTATACACCACATCCCAGATGCTGTATCCCAGCTCCGTGACGGTGGGGGTTATCAGCTCCTCAACCTGCTCGGCAATGCTCTTTTTCATTCTGTGTCCTTTCTGACAGTTTTCTTTTTCGCAAAGAAAAGGAAGAGTGGCGTTTTTCCACTCTTCCATCCTATCTTCTTACTATCATCCTTATTATATCACATATTTTTAAAAATGCAAGTGCTTTTTTCATTTTTCTCGTTTTTTTACAAAAAGACGGACTGCCCGAAACGGACAGTCCGTAAAAAGCCTTTGCTTTTGATTAATATTCATTACCAATCAACCATTGCCATTCGCCCGGATGCATAGAAGCGCCTGTTTCTTCAATCTGCCTTTGCACACTGCTTGCAAAGGAAAGCTTCGTGCTTCCCGAGAAATAATAGTTGCTATATACCTGATGGCCGCGCTTTGCATAATCGCTTCCGATAACAAAGACCTCGTTTTGCTGCTTCTGCACCGTTGTGGCTCTCACGTTATAGTAATAGTTGTTATAGGAATGAATGTTGTAGGAATATGCGCTTTGCTGGGTCTGCTTATACACCATGTGCATCGACTTATGGCGCATATACAGATAATAGTCTCTCGCGTTCGCACCTGCCGCAGCACCTCTGTCGGCGCCTTGGGAATGACGAACGCCAACGTTGTTGTAGTTCGACCAGTTGGTCGAGGAACCGTCAAAGTAGTAGCAGGCAGAAAATTCGCCGCGTCCGTTGCCCGAAAACTCACTGCAAACCACAAAGTTGTGATGAATGAAGTTGATTTGCTTGGGATTATCCGGCTTCAGATTGCCGCCGAGCATATAGATGGCACCGCCGTCACCCAGCTCCTGCATAAAGTCGGTAACGTAGTTGTGGTGAATCTCGACGTTATAAAGATTGATTTTTTCTCCCTCTTCCCAGGTAGCCGCCGACCAGTTCCAACCGATAGACATACCCGAGTAAGAGCAGCCGATGATGGTGTTATTGGCAATCTCCACGTTTTTGCAGGAGGGCAAGTAAATGCCAACGGAGGCAAAATTCACTCTTGCTACGTCGTGAATATAGTTTTGCTTGATAACCACGTTCTCAACGCCGCTTATATCGGAGAAGGCTCTGTTGCCGCCCCAGGGCGCGTACGATCCGCGCGCACGGATGCCCGCATCGCCAACGTTTTCAATCTCGTTACCCGAAATAACGGAGTTCTGGGTTTTTCCTTGCACGTAAATGGCCGATCCGCCAAGGTCATGGAAATAGCAGTCCTGAATAACCGTGTTATTGGTATCGTGAATGGCGATGGCCGCGCGCTCGCTGAACCAGGTCACGCCCGTGGCAGGAACCTCCAAGCTGTTCTGACCCGCTTGGTTAGCCGCAAGGCCGATAACCGAAAGCGCGTAATCGTCAACACCCCAGATAGTCAAATCGGAGATAACGAGGTTATTGGAATTGTGGAACACAAAAAGATTATCCATGGTGGGATAGGAGATGGAAAGCGCCTCCATATCGTACTCGGTGAAGTAGTAGAGCTTACCCTTCTCTTCATCGTAATAGTACTCGCCCTCCTCGTCCACGAAGGAAAGGGCGTTCTGAATGGAGTAAAGTCTGTTCGCCATTCCGCCGCTTCCGCCAATGGCAAACTTGGTGTACTGCTCTTTATTGAGATAAACGGCAACGAGGGTTTCCACAGATTTCGTTTCGGGATTTCGATAGTAAACCACGTCATCAAAGTCGATACCGTCAACACTCATAATGTTGAAGCACCACTCTGCCGCCGCGTGCATCTCGATGCCCAAGCCCTTCAAGCAGGTCTTGTAGGAGGTGGTCGCGTCATACACCATTGCCTCGGCATTGACAAGCTCGCCTTGCTTTGCCTCCAAGACTGCCAGTGCATCTTCCATCACCGCCTTGGCGGCCAGATACGCCTTTTTGTCCGCATCGGTGGCACCGGAAGCGCTCGCCTTTTCAAGCTTTGCGTCATAATCGGCCTTGGCGGCGTTATACGCGCTCTGCTTTTCGGCCACAAGCGCCGTCAAGCGCGTAACCTCGCCCGTCCAGAAGGACTTGCTTTCCTTCAGCTCGGCAAGTCTTTCTGCGGTAATGGCAGAGAGAGACTCTATCATATCCAGCTGCACGTAGAAGCGTCCGGGGCGTGCCTCCGGATCAACAGCAGGCATTTCGTAGCTCTTGCCAAGCGCCATAAACTGATTATAGTGCCGGGTATAGGAGGCGATAAGGTCGGTTCTTTCGGGGCGGCTTGCATACTCAACCTCGGGAGAATGCTCGGCAAGCACGCCGTTATCGAAGTAGTACTTGGCCAAAAGATAAGTGCCGTCCAAGTCTCTGTCATAGCGGAACTCATAGGGGCGCTCACCCTTCGAGGTGGTTGTCGGCGTGGTGTGCGAGCGCGTTGCCATCATTCCGTCTACATACAAATTGCGGAATTTGGGATATTCTCCGTTTTCATCGGGCGCAAACTCGTAGACGTAAAGACCCGATTTTCCTGCCACGGCCGCAAAATCAGAGGAGTCAAGGCCGACGGTGGTGGTCAGCTCGGGAATTTCATCAGACAGATAGTTGCCCTCGATGGTGTAATAGTAATAGGGATAGGTGATTTCCTCAAAATCAAACTCGACAAGCTCCGTTATCGAATGCACGCCGCCCTCAACCATAAGGCGCACGTTGGTGGGTCTGTCAAGCGCTGTCAGGACGCTATTGCAGGCCTCAAAGGCGGTGATAAAGTCGGTATACGGATGCGCCTCGCTTCCGTCACCCTCGCCCTCGGCATTCGAATCGAAATAGATGATGTGCTCGTAATAATTGTCCTCAACCATGGTGTTTACGTAATCCACCAGCTCACTGTTCAAAATGGAGCTACGTTCGGAGAGATACTTCATTACGGAGAAGAAGGAGGTATATTCTCCATAATCCTTACCCGTGAAGCCGCCGTAGAAGACAAGGGGCTCGCCCTCCTCCGAGGTCAGCTTGACGTAGGTGACAACCTTCAGGCTTTGGTTATAGAGGTCAATATCGGCGTCCTCATAAGACAGGGTCACGGCAAAGGTGTCCTCATCCAAGAAATACGATTTGTTCGCGCCCCTGACAGAATCAAAGGCCACAAAGCGATAATCGTAATCTCCCGTCAGAAGAGCGGGCATATCGCCGCTGCCAACGTTAACCAGAGCGCCCATCTCCACCGAGAAGCCTGCCTGCATAATAGCGGCAATAGAGGAATACTGCAGGGTGAAATAGAAGCGAATGGCGTCCGACATATCCTGCTTCACGGCAACGCCGTCAGCCTGCACCCAGATACCTGCCATACCGTTGTCAAGGTCGCTCTGTGCCTCTTCCTTGGACATAGTAAAGTCAAAGTGGGCAAAGGCCTTAAAGACGGTGGATTTATCGGGAATTTTGGAGAGGGTTTCCTCCAAAACCGAGGTGTCAAGGCCGAGATAATAGCAAACGTCGGCCACGCGGTTCTGCAAAATTTCATCCTCGGTCAAGAGGCGGTCATAAACACGGACGGAGTAATAGGTGCCGCCGAGATAGCGCCAGATGTTGAAGCGCTTATCAAGCACGTCCTCCTTGGATAAATACTTATCATTCGTTATCTCTGCAAGCCATCCGCGCACGCCGTCAAGAGTCACGGTATAAACGGAGGCAAGATTCTCGTCATTTTCTTCTTCCATGCGGTCGTGCGTTACGGTATAGTTGACAATGGCGCCTTCCGTTCTGTTGGCCAAAACGTTATCTGCGCCTACCTCGTAACGACCCGATCCCCAGCAGCCCGATACCTGATACACCCAGCGGCGCTGCATATTGGCGTTGCCTGCGTGGCTATTGCAGACGAAGCCCATGCTGCGAAGGGGGCCAAGCACGAAGGCATAGTCATGGTAGAAGCCGTACTCCGAATACTCATCGTAGAAGGGAGTGAGGTTGCCCTCCTCGTCCTCTACCAGAATACCCTCGGGGGTTAAGACGGTCTCAATGGTGTAATCTCCCTCGGGAAGCATACCGTAATCAAGGGAAAGATAAAACTCCTTGGTATGCTCTGCACGGTACTCCTTGACCCGCTGCTGATCCACGGCAATCTGCGTTACAACGTCGCGCATTTGAAGGCCGCCCGTTTCGCTTCTCTTCCAGCCTCTTCCAATCAAGGTGCCAAAGGTGCCGTTCTTCACGGCGTTTGCCCAGATAACCTCGGTTTCGCCAAAGCGCGTTGCGGTAGAAAAGCCCTCGTAGGAGGAAAGAAGAACGGTAAGACCGTCGGTTACGTACAGCGAGGTATCCTTGTTCCAATCGGTCCGATACAGGTTTTGCGTGTCGCGAATGGTGTTTTCGAGGCTCTGCTTGTCTTTCGTCAAGGCGGTGGACTTCATCGTATCGACCAAAAAGGCCTTGGTTTCGGCGTCCATATTGCTCAAAACGGAAAGGTCTACCTCGGCATAGGCCAAAAGGTCAATCAGATGGTTATAGGCCATCTCGTACTCGGTCAGAACCGCGTCATACACGCGCACGGCATACACGCAAACGGGCGCGCGGCGGAAAAGATAAAACAGGGTTTCGCTATTGGCTCCCGTATAATAGGTGTTGCTGTTCGAGGCAGAAGCAACCGTGCTATCGTAATTACCCGTGCGAACTGCCGTACTGTTTTTCAAAAGCGTGTATGTAGCAAGGGTTTTTGCACCCTCCACCGTCAAATCACGCACAATTTGCTGCGTGAAAACACCCGAATCGTTACGGCTGCCGTCATACCAAAGCTGCTGGTTGTTATAGCTGGCATCGTACCAGTCGCCAGCACCGGGAGAGAGGAACCAACGGCAATAGCGGCGACCGCTGAGGGTGGTTCCCTCACTTCTGTCATAGATATTCTTTAACTGGCCGATGGCATCGGACAGAACGCCGCCCCACCAATCCTTGCCGCTGTAATCGCCAAGCACGTTTCCGCTGTCATCAACGCTCTGCATATTCTTATACTGCACAACGTATTCAAGGGTAAAGTCCTCCTTGGGCAATGCGGCGATGCCAAAATCCAAGTAAATCTCCTGGGTATATGTTCCCTTCTTTGCATCGGTCGCCGAGACGTTCAAATCATAGCCGACGCCGCCGTTATCGTTGAGCTTCCACAGAGAGCCAACGAGGGTTGCGTCATAATTGCCCATTTTGTCATACCAGACATTCTTGGTATCCGTAAAGGCGATGGAGCCGGGCTTATATGCGGAAAGCAGCACGGAAAGGCTACCGCCGTTTTGGGTTTTGCTTCCGTCTGCACCGATATAAAGCTCGTCATACACGCTCTTGTTACGGAAGGCGGCCTCCTCTGCGCGAAGCTGCTCCAAATTCTCAACGATGCGCTCAATATTCGTAACGGTAGCGGTGAAATTCTCCTTGGCAACCAAGTCCAGAAAATCGTCTCTATCCGCTTCGGGAACCCTCTCATACAGAGAGAAGGGCGCGCCCGTAGAAAGCAAAATGTCAACGGCGCGGTTGAGCTTCAGCTCTGCATCCGTCAAGGGCTTGGTGTACAGGCGAACTGCGTACATCGTGCCGGGTATCGAACGGTTAAGAATGAAGCTGCCCACATATGGGGTATCCGCCTTGGCACACTTGTTGCCAAAATAGGCGTCCTTGGGGCAAGTGTTGCCGTTTTTCAAGAAGCTGTAATAATAATAGTCGGCGTCATTTGTCAGAGTTACCGTCATATTGACAATAGAGGTATCCTCACGGTGACAGCCAATGGCGTTGTTGGACATATTCGCCGTAGCGCAGAGCTTGCTCCAACTGTCAGTAGAGGAGTCGGCGTTTTCGGTATACATCACAATCATACCGTTTTTGTCACGCAAGCGGGTGGAGCCGTAGTCGCCGCACCAGAGGAAGCCGCGCAAGCGTCCAAGGGAAAGTCCCGCCATAGCCTCCTGGTATCCCTTAACGGGGGTAACACCCTCTGCGTTCTCGGTCAAGCCACGGACGGAGGATACGATTTCAAGGGTATAGGTGTCGGTGGGCAAAAGAGAAACGTCCATCGACAAGGTACGGTCATTGTCCCACTTGGCCAAATCGAAGCCGACGCCGCCCTCTGCATAAGCGGTCCACGCGCCTGCGAAGGTGGCGTGCTTCGTTGCACCCTTCGCCACGTTCGTCCAAGTGGCACTATCCATATTCAAGGAGGAGTGGCCCTTAAAGGCAGTTAAAAGCACGGAAAGAACGCCGCCGTTGTCCGTTTTCTTTCCGTCAGCTCCGACGTATAAGTCAAGATAGCTCGTTGCCGTGCTTGACGCGGATTGCGACGCGCCCCCTTCCGTTTCTGCCGCCACAGGAAAGAGGGCGGTGGGGATGAGAGATGCCAGCATACAAAGCATCAAAAGAACGCTCAATAATCTTCTTTTCATCTTTTTTCTCCTTTTTCCTCGGTAAGCCGAGGGAGATAACAAAATATGTTTATACGATTATATTTTACACGAAAACAGGCAAAAAAGCAAGGTGCTTCCCTCAATTTCGTTAGAATATCTAACTTTTATCCTCGCTCTTTGTGCATTTCGCTTGCTTTTCAAAAAAAGAAGGCGGCGCCCTTTTTTCAAAGGACGCCGTCTTGGGCTGTAAAATCAATAATCGTTGCCAAGCAACCATTCCCATTCGCCGGGACGCATACGGGAGCCGCATTCCTCTATCAACGCTTTTATGTTGTTACTGAATGCCAGCTTGTTGCTTCCGTAGAAGTAAGAGCAATCGCGAATGATGTGTCCGTGCTCCTTCCAGCTGGTATGCATATGGAAGACCTCATTCTGCTGCTCTGCGCCCGTTTTAGCGCGCACGTTGTAGAAATAGTTGTTCCAAGAATGAATGTTGTAGGAAATGGCCTGGGGGTGATTCTGCTTGAACATCAGGTTCGAGCCCTTCATGCTCATATAATGGTGATAATCCGCATCAGACGCCCCTGCGAGCTTTCCTCTGTCTGCGCCTTCGGAATAGTTGACGCAGATGTTATTGTAGTTCGACCAGTTGGACGAGGCACCGTCATAATAATATCCGTTGGTCAACTCGTTCATACCGTTGCCCGTATATTTACTCATAACGACAAAGTTGTGGTGACAGAAGTTGACCTGCTTGGGATTATCGGGCTTCAGGTTTCCGCCAAGCACGTAAATGGCGCCGCCGTCTCCCAGCTCACGCATAAAGTCGGTAATATAGTTATGGTGAATATTGACGTTATAGAGGTTATAGCGCTCGTGCTCTTCCCAGGTTCCCGGAGAATAATACCAGCCGATAGAAATGCCCGTATAGGAGCAGCCGATGATGGTATTATAGGAAAGCTCCGCATCCTTCGTGGAGGGCATGGTGATGGCAGGAGCGGCATAAGACTCGGTGGACACCTCGTGAATATAGTTCTCGGTGATTAAGATGCCCTCCGCGCCGCTTCGCTCGGAATATTCGGGGCTTCCGCCCGGTACACCGGGGACAGGGGCAATGTTGATGGTATGCGCGCCGATTTCCTCAAACTCGTTGCCCGAGATGGTGACGTTCTCGGTTCTGCCCTCCATATAGATGGCGGCCGCAGCGAGATCATGGAAATAGCAATCGCGAATAACCGTGTTGCTGGTATCCCAAGAGGTGAATACCGATTTTCTGGTAAAGCTGATAACATAATCCTTTTCTTGCACGATTTTGTTACCGCCGCCCTGATTGGACGCGATACCGTATATAGACAAATCAAAATTATCAACGCCCCAGAAGGTCAGGTCAGCCAGAATAAAATTGTTGGTGTTTTCAAAAACGAAGATGTTATCCAACGTCGGACGGGAGAAGGACAGCTCCTCAATATCGTACTCGGTATAGTAGTAAAGCTTACCCTCGTTCTCGTCATAGTAGTACTCGCCCTCCTCGTCCACAAAGCAAAGGGCGTTTTGTACGGAATAGAGTCTGTCTTCCGTGTAATAGTTGGGGGGAATCTGGAAGTGCTCATACTGGGACTCATTCAGATAGACGGCCACCAAGGTTTCCACCTTGTTGTGTCTTTCATCGTAATAATAGGTGATGTCATCGTAGTCGATGCCGTCAATATCCATAATGTTGAAGCACCAGTTGGCCGCAACGTGCAGCTCGATATTCAAGCCGCGCGTGGCGATTTTGTAAGACGTATCGTTATATACGCGCCACTTGGCGTCTTCCAGATAAGCCTTTGCCTCGGCAACGGGGGCCTCAGCCGCTTCCATCACTGCCTTGGCGGCGATATAGGCAATCTTCTCCTCATCGGTGGCGTCTGCCTTGCCTGCCGCGGCAAGCTTTTCCTCGTAATCGGTCTTGGCGGCGGCGTAAGCTGCCTCCTTATCGGCAAGAAGCGCTTCTCTTCTTGCTACCTCGGAAAGCCAGTATTCCTTATTCGCCTTCAAATCGGCAAGTCTTTCTTCCACAAGCTCGCGCAGACCCTCTACCGTTTCCATATGGACGTAGAAACGGCCAAGACGCTCTTCCTCCGTAAAGGTAGGCGCTTCGTAGGTGATGTTGGCCACCTTGACGCTTCCGCTATACGCCTTGATAAAGTCATCCTTGAAATAGGCGACAGCGGCCGCATATTCCTCGCCCATACCGCTTCTGATGTCCTCAGCCGTTAAGGCGGTAAAGGTTGCTTTGTCGTTGGCGTTATAGGCGGCACGCAGGTCGGTAAGCGCCAAGAACCACAGGTAATGCACGGTATAAGACTCAATCAGGTCGGTTCTTTCGGGCCTATCCTGATATTCCACCTCAGGCGCATGCTCGGAAAGCGTGCCCTTCAGATAATAGAACTGTGCCAAATGATAGGTTCCGGGAATATCTCTGTCATAAGCGAAGGTAAGGGGGCGCTCGCCACGAGAGGTTGTGGTGGGGGTTGTGTGAGAGCGGGTTGCCGTTACACCGTCCACATACAGATTGCGGAATTCGGGATATTTGCCGTTTTCATCGGGCGCAAACTCGTAGACGTAAAGACCCGACTTTCCTGCCACAGCCTCAAAATCCGAGGAAGAAAGGCCCACAACGGTGGTCAGCTCGGGAATCTCCTCAGCCAGATAGTCTCCCTCGATGGTGTAATAGTAGTAGGGGTATGTTATTTCGTCAAAATCGAATTCCAATATTTCGGAGATGGCGTGTGTTCCGCCCTCAACGAAGAGGCGCACATTGGTGGGTCTATCCAAGGAAACCAAAGCATTGTTGCAGGCCTCAAAGGCATCGGAAAAGTCGGTGTAGGGCTTTTCCTTGCTTCCGTCTCCTACGCCATCGGCATGAGAATCGAAATAAACGGTCTTGTCATAGTAGCAGCTATCCACAGCGTCCGAAATATAGCCGGCAACAGCGGAATCATCCGTTATCTCGATGGAATCGAAATAATGCATCAGGGTAAAGAAGGAGGTCATGTCTCCGTATTCCTTACCTGCAAAGCCGCCGTAGAACACCATTTCCTCGCCATTGGCCATGGTCAAGCGCACATAAGTGACAACCTTTAGCTTTTGGTTATAGAGGTCAATATTGCCATCCTGATAGGAAAGGGTGACCGCATAGGTGTCTTCATCCAGGAAGTACTGCTTGTGGGCGCCTGCAACGGAATCAAAGGCCACGAAGCGATAGTCATACTCCCCTTCTGTCAAATCGGGCATTTCTTCGCTGAGGTTGACAAGGGTGCCAAGCTCAACGGCGAAGCCTGCCTGCATAATGGCGGTGATAGAGGCTTGACGCAGAGAGAAATAAAAGCGAATGGCATCGGACATATCCTGCTTCACAGCGGCACCGTCATAGCCTACCCAGATGCCTGCCATTCCGTTATCAAGCTCCTTTTGCGCCTCTTCCTTGGTCATATTAAAGGAGAGGTGAGCAAAGGCCTTGAAGACGGTTGCCTTATCGGGAATTTTGGAAAGGGTGTCCACCAGCATGGAGATATCCAAATCGAAGTAGTAGCAAATGTCTGCCACGTGGTTCTGAATCTTTTCTTCCTCGGAAAGCAGGCGGTTGTAGATACGGATGGAATAGTGGGTTGCGGCCATTCCGCGCCACATATCAAAGACCTGGTCTACTACCTTGTCCTTGGTCATATAAATCTCTGCCGAAATCTCGGAGAGCAGCCCTCTCTTTCCGTTGTGAGAGGTGGTATAGGTGGCGATAATACCGTCATTGTCCACCTCCTCGAAGATATCGTGCTCGATGGTGTAATTGACGATACCTGCATTCAGAACGGGGCCTACGCCGTAGTCTCTGCCCACCTTCACGCGCGTGGCGTCCGTTCTGTCATTCCAGCACTGGCTTTCCTGATACAGCCAACGGTGCTGCAAATCATAGGCGCCTTCGGATTTGGTATCGCACACCCAGCCAATCGTGCGGTAAGGGCCGATAACCATCATTCTGTCGGTGTAAATACCGTAACGGCTGTAATCGTCGTAAAGCAGGGTGATGTTGCCCTCGGCATCCTCAACGGTCAAGCCTTCGGGGTCATAGATGGACTCGATGGTGAACTCACCCTCGGGCAGATAGCTATAATCAAAATTGATATAATACTCGTTTTTCTGGGCGGTGCGGTAGGCCTCTACCTTTTTATTGGCAAGAGAAAGCTGGGGGATGGTTTCACGGATGCGGATGCCGCCGTCCTCATTTCTGTACCAGCCCTTACCCACCAAAGTGCCAAAGGTGGCGTTTTTAACGGCGTTTGTCCAGATAACCTTGGTTTCGTCAAAGCGCGTAGAGGTGGAGAAGCCATCATAGGAGGCCAAAAGCACCTCAAGCCCATCGGTGACATAAAGGGAGCTTTCGGCATCCCACTTGCTGACAACCAGGCCCAAAACGTTATCCAAGGCCTTGTCAAACTCTGCCTTATCAACGAACGCCGTTTCCTTCAATGCGTCTACCACGAAGGCACGGGTTTCAGCGTCCATATTGGTATATTCCGTGATGGCGGTGCCTGTGTAGGCCAGCAAATCAATAAAGTGGTTGGTGGCCAGCTCCGCTTCGGTCAAGGGCTTGGTGTAAAGACGCATCGCGTATATGGTGGCCGGCATGGAGCGATTGATGATAAAGCTGCCAACGTAAGCCGAGTCACCCTTGGCACAGCCGCTGGTGGTGGGGGTGATGTCATAGCCGTTTTTGGTGAAGGAATATTTGTACTTGGTATCGGTTTCAGTCAGGGTAATGGCAAGACTGATAACGTCGGTATCCAAGCGATAAGCATCAATTCTCGTGTTCCAATGGCCAGAGGCGCTTCCCGTTGTACTGTAATCATCCGTGGCGGTGGTGGAGGCCTCACTATACATCGTTACAATGGAGTTACCGTAGCGGGTGTGATAGGGGTCCTTGGTGCCAAGAGGGCCACAGAAAAGGAAGCCACGGAAGCGGCCAAGAGAAATAGAAGCGGTTTGTCCGTAAACGTTGTAGGAGGTCACACCGTCAGCATTCTGCGTAATACCGCGAACCGAGGAAACATATTCTAAGGTGTAGGTATCGGTGGGAAGGGCGGTGGGATCAATGGAAAGATACTGGGAATAGTCAAAGGCGGAAAGATCATAGCCAATACCGCCATCTGCGTACTTCTGCCAGAGAGAGCCTGCGAGGGTTGCGTTATAGTTGCCCATCTTGTCATACCAAACGGTAGACTTTTCATGGACGATAACGGAGCTTGTGTCATAAGCGGAAAGCAGAATGGACAAAACGCCGCCATTTTCGGTTTTGCTTCCGTCTGCACCGACGTAAAGCGCGTCATACGCCGTTTTCTTGGAGGCCTCTTTTTCAATGGCGCGAATGGCAGCCAGCTCTGTAACAATCGCGTTAACGTCCTCGGCAGTAAGAGCAAAGTCCTTCTCTGCCACAAGGTTAAGGAAGGTCTTTTTATCGTCATCGTGAACGGATTGGTATACGGAGAAGGGGATATCGGCGTGGAGCAAAATATCCACGGCGCGATTTTGCGCCAGCTCAGTATCGGTCAGAGGCTTGGTGTAAAGGCGCACGGCGTAATAGGTGGCAGGCATCGCGCGGTTGATAATGAAGCTGCCAACGTAGGGCTGTTCTCCCTTGGTACAACCGCGGGCGCCGGGCGTTATATCGGTGCCGTTATGTTGGAACTTATATTCGTATTTGGTTGTGGTTTCCGTTAAGGTGATAGTGAGAGACTGGGTTGTGGGATTCTCACGGTAAAGATCAAGCCTGCTGCCCCATTGGTTCGAAAGAGCACCCGTGACATAATAATCATCCGAGGCAGAATCAATGGATTCGGTATACATAGTGACAAGGGAGTTGCCGTAACGGGAATGATAGGGGTCAGCGGTGCCGAGAGGGCCGCAGAAGAGGAAGCTGCGGAAGCGGCCAAGGGAGATATTGGCAATCGTGGAGAACTTGTTGAAGGTGGTTACGCCGTCGGCATTTTCCGTAACGCCGCGAACGGAGGATACAATTTCAAGAGTATAGGTGTCCGTGGGAAGCAAGGACGCATCCATAGACAGCAAATAGTTCTCGTCAAAGGTGGCAAGGTCATAGCCAATGCCGCCCTTCTCATAAGCCGTCCACGTACCGCCAAGAGTGGCGTGCTTCGTGGCGCCTGCGGCCGTATTGGTCCAAGCGCTGTTCAAGAGGTCAACGGTGGATGCCGATTGATAGGCGGTCATCAAAACGGTCAGGATTCCCCCATTAACCGTTGCTTCGCCGCCAACGCCGACATAAAGATCCGTATAGCTTGCAGGGCCGCCTTGCGAAGCGCCTGCCCCACCGCTTTGGGCGCCATCATCCGCCGCCGACGCAGGAAAAAGCGCCACCGGTATCAAGGACGCCATCATACAAAGCATTAACAGAAAGCTCAAAATTCTTTTTTTCATAAGCCATCTCCCGTTTTTATCGATTTTGCCAAAAGCAACAAAAATCCAACATACATCATGTTATCAAAAAAGCCAATAAAAGTCAAGGTTAGGCAGGTGCTTTTTACACGTACGCAAGTGATTTATGCCGAAATTCTACTTAATAGACAAAAGCAACTGCCGCTTTTTGTGCATTATGAAGAAAGAAAAAGGCTTGCAAATTCAAAAGAGCCATGCTACAATACAAATAGCCAAGCAAGCCCTGACATATCTCCGTTTTAAGAGGTGTTTTCACTCTCTGCGCGACCAAAAAACACAGGAGGCTTTTATGCAATACAAGATTGTCACCTTTAACATTCGCTGTGCCGACGACAAGGACGGTCATTCCATTGACGAGCGCGCGCCAAGACTCCTTGCGGCCCTCTCCCCGTATGACGCCGACCTTATTGGCTTTCAGGAATTCACGCCTTTTTGGGAGTCCCATATTCTGCGCGACTTTGGCGAGAAATACGAAATTTTCAATCAATACCGCTCTGCCACCAATTTTGAATCCACGCCTATTCTCTGGAAAAAGGATGCCTTTACCTGCCTTGAAAGGCTTTGCTTCTGGCTTTCGGACACCCCCGAGGTAGAGTCGCAGGGCTGGGACGCCATCGGCTGCAAGCGCATTTGTATGATGGTGCGGCTTCTTCACAAGGAAAGCGGCAAGGAGCTTTGCTTTATGAACACCCATTTCGGCTTCGGAGCCCCCTGCCAAGTGGCAAGCGCCGAGCTTATCCATCGCTATGCCCAAAAAGCAGACGGGCTTCCCGTTATTCTCACAGGCGACTTCAATATGGAAACGGCGAGCGCAGGCTATCAGGCGATGACGCGGCATTTTACCGACGCCAACGGTGCCACCGCGAATGACAGGCGCCCCACCTTCCACGGATATTTTTGCGAGGGAGTCAATGCCCAGCACATCGACTACTGCTTTGTCAACGATAAAGTCACTCCTCTTTCTACCGAAATCATCACCAAGGATTTCGGGGGCAAATATCCCTCCGACCATTTCGGCCTGTTCTTCACGGTAGAAGCGTAAACAGTTGTTTACAATTTAACAGAAAACAGTAAAAAAGCCGCATCAGCATTCGCTGATGCGGCTTCTGTTTTTGCTGAAATGGTTTTTGCGAGGGTGAAGCATCAATAATCGTCGCCGAGAACGAAGCCCCAGTCGCCCGGGCACATACGGGAGCCCGTTTCCTCAATCTGCTGCTTGATGGCCATTGAGAAGGCAAACTTGTTGATGCCCGTGAAATACTGCGTTCCCGATTCGGTATGGCCCTTCTTTGCCCATCCGCTACCCATATGATAGCATTCCGCAAACTGATCCGACACCCGTGCGGCGCGCACGTTATATACGTAGTTGTTCCAGGAATGAATATTGAAGGAGAGCGAATCAGGCGTGGTATACTGCATATAGAAGGGGCGGGTATACTTGGCGCTCAAATATGCGTAATACTCTGCCTCGGTATACTGCTTTGCGTTATACCGGGCGTCACTGATGGTGGAGGCGTGCTTCACCAGAATGTTGTTGTAGTTCGACCAGTTGGAGCAGGAGGCGTCAAAGTAATACGAGCAGGCAAAATTGCCGCGCGGGTTACAGGACTTGCTATGCACCACGTAGTTATGATGCAGGAAGTTAAGCTGCTTGGGGTTATCGGACTTTAAGTTACCGCCCATAATGTAAATAGCGCCACCGTCCGCCAGCTCCTGCATAAAGTCGGTGATGTAGTTGTGGTGCATATTCACGTTTTGCAGGTGAATCACCTCGCCCTCCTCCCAGGTTGCCGCCGTCCACTTCCAACCGATAGAGTAAGCGGAATAAGAGGAGCCGATGACCGTGTTATAGCTGATTTCCACGTTTTCGCAAACGCCAATCATCACGCTGGGCGCGGAATAAATGCTTCTTGCAATATCGTGCAGATAATTGTTGGTTACGGTCAGATAGTAGGAGCCCGAGGTTTCGGACATCTCACGGCCGCCGTATTTGGAGGTGTCGCCGCGCACACGGATGCCCGAGTCACCAATCCATTCCAGCTCGTTGTTCGAGATGGTGGTGTATTCGTTGCGCCCCTGGATGAAGATACCTGCACCACCGATATCGTGGATATAGCAATCCTGAATCGTGGTGTTTCTCGGATCATAGAGCGAGATGGCGCTTTCGGTACAGAAGCCGCAGCCGCCCTGTGCAAGAGTGGGCTCGGTGATGGCGTCCGCGCCTGCCTGACCCGTTGCAACACCCGTTCTTGACAGCTCATAGTTATCCACGCCCCAGATAGTCAGGTCGGTTACAACGAGATAATTGGGATTGTGGAACACGAAAAGATTATCAAGGGTAGGACGGGCGAAGGAAAGCTCCTCGATTTCGTACTCGGTGTAGTAATACAGCTTGCCCGTTTCCACATCGTAGTAGTACTCGTTTTCGGTGTCCACGAAGTCCAAGGCGTTCTGGAAGGAGAAGTAATAGCCGTCAAGGTCGCCGCCCTTGGGTCTTTGGAACTTTTCAAAGTGGTCGGGTCTGATATGGACGGCAACGCAGGTTTCCAGTTCCCCGGAAATCTCATCGTAGTAATATACCACGTCATCAAAGTCGATGCCGTAAACGTCAAGCAGGTTGTAGCACCACATACCCGAATGGTAAAGCTCAAGCTGCGTGCCCTTCATGCAAACCTGATAGGAGAAGGTTTCGTCATATACCATCAGCTCGGCCTCGGCAAGCGCCTCCTCTGCCCTTTGCAAAGCAAGCAACGCCTCGTCCATAACGGCCTTTGCGGCAACGTAGGCAATCTTTTCCTCGTCCGTGGCGTTCTTTTTGCCTGCGGCCTCAAGCTTGGCCTCATAGTCCGCCTTGGCAGTCTCATACGCCGTCTTTTTGGCGTTGCGCTCTGCCGTCAGACGCAAGACCTCGCTTTCCATAAAGCTCTTGTTGGCCTTCATATCGGCAAGACGCTCGGCAACGGTATCGCGAAGCGCCTCAACGGAGGCGAGATTCAGATACAGAACAGGGGGCTTATAATCCTCAGCGGGCGTCCACTCGTACATGATGTCCTTAACCGCGGAGGGCATGGAGAATATGTTGAGAATCTGCGCCTTGAAGGTGGCAAAGGCCTCGGCGTACGCCGCTCCCATACCGCTTCTGACGTCATCTGCCGTCAAGGCGGCGAAGACTTCCTTCGTGGTGCGAACATCGTTGTATTTTTCTTTAAGGTCGAAAAGTGCCAAGAAGGTTTCGTAATGCTTGGTGTAGGTGGAGATAAGGTCGGTTCTTTCGGGAATATCCTTGTATTCCACCGCAGGTGCGTGCGAAGCAAGCATTCCCTCTTCGTAATAATACCGTGCCTTTAAGTATGTGCCCTGTTCAAACTCGCCGAAGCGGTTTACCTCGGGCATCACGCCCTTGAACGCGTAATTGGGCGTGGAGTGAGAGAGGTCAGCCGTGACGCCGTCCACGTACAGATAGCGGAACTCGGGATATTTGCCATTCTCATCGGGAGCAAATTCGTAAACGTAAAGTCCCGACTTTCCTGCCACGGCCTCAAAATCCGATGCGGAAAGGCCTACGGCGCTGGTCAATTCGGGAAGCTCCTCGTCCAGATAATCACCCTCAATGGTGTAATAGTAGTAGGGGTAGGTGACCTCGGAGAAATCAAGCTCCGCAATATTTGAAACGGTATGCACACCGCCTTCTACGAGAAGACGCACGTTGGTGGGCTTATCGAGCGCCGTCAAGGCATTGCTGCAAGCAAGGAAGGCATCCTCAAAGCGCGTAAAGGGATGCGCCTCGCTTCCGTCGCCCACGCCCTCGGCAGCGGAATCAAAGTGAACGGTGTAATCGTAATAGCCGTTTTCCACCGTATTCTTGACGTAATCCACCACCTCGCTCTCTTGAATGCCCTCAAGCGAAGAAAGGTAATGCATCACCGAGAAGAAGGAGGTGATTTTTGCGTAGGGCTTGCCTGAGAAGCCGCCGTAGAAAATCATTTCCTCGCCCTCACTCGTTGTCAAGCGCACGTAGGTAACAACCTTCAGATTTTGGTTGTAAAGGTCAATGTCGCCATCCATATAAGAGAGAGTGATAGCGTAGGTGTCCTCATCCAAGAAGTACTCCTTGTGGGCGCCCGCAACGGAGTCAAAGGCCACAAAGCGATAGTCATACTCCCCTTTTGCTAAGTCAGGCATATTTCCGCTGAGGTTCACAACGGTACCAAGCTCAACGGTAAAGCCTGCCTGCATAATGGCGGTGATGGAGGGCTGTTGCAGGGTGAAGTAGAAGCGAATGGCGTCAGACATATCCTTCTTCACGGCAACGCCCTCGGACAGCACCCAGATGCCCGCCATTCCGTTATCAAGGTCACTTTGCGCCTCCTCCTTCGTCATATTGAAGTTGAAGTGAGAAAAGGCCTTGAACACGGTTGATTTATCGGGAATTTTGGCAAGCGTTTCCTCCAGCATCTCGGTATCAAGACCGAGATAATAGCAAACGTCAGCCACGTGATTTTGCAGCTTTTCTTCCTCGGTCAGAAGGCGGTTGTAAACACGGATAGAATAATACGTGCCCGCCATACTGCGCCAAAGCTCAAAGCGCTTATCAATGACCTCTTCGTTCGTCATATAAATTTCGTTGGAGATTTCAGAGACAAGGTAGGACTTTCCGTCCAAGGAAACGGTATAGGTCGCCTGCACGTTGTCGCGGATGTAGGTTTCATCCTCGCTGATATAATCGTAGGCAACGGTGTAGTTGACGAGGTTGCCGAACTCAAGCGAGCTGAAGGAGTTTTCCTTACCAACCTCAACGCGCCCGCCGGCAGGAATGTTGCTGTTGTAGTTTCCGTAGCTCTGGTACATCCAGCGGCGCTGCATATTGGCGTTGGGCGCGTGCGTATAGCAAACGAAGCCCATACAGCGATACGCACCGAGAACGAAGGCGTCCTCCGTGAAGATGCCGTGTACGGTGTAATCATCATAATAGCGGGATACCGTTCCATCCTCGGCCTCAACCGTAATGCCCTCGGGAGAGAGAACGGACTCTATGGTGTATTCCCCATCGGGAAGCAAATCATAATCCAAGGAAAGATAGAAATCGTTTGCCTGCTTGACGCGGTATTCCTTTACCTGATGCTGCTCTGCAACGAGCTGAGGAACGGTGTCGCGGATTTCGAGACCGCCGTTTTTCCCTCTGTACCAGCCCTTACCCATCAAGGTACCGAAGGTTCCCTTTTGGGCCACGTTCGTCCAGACAACGCCCGTGTCGCTAAACAACGTCGGGGTTGAGAAGCCCTCGTAGGCGGAAAGAAGAACCGTAAGACCGTCGGTTACGTAAAGGGAGGTCTCGGGGCTCCAGGTGCTCTCCAAAAGCTTCATCGTCTCATCCAGGGTGTTCTCAAACGCGCTCTTATCCATCATGGAGATCTTCTTGAAGGAATCCGCCACGAAGGCACGGCTTTCCGCATCAAGATTGGTGTAGACGGAGGGGTCAACGCCCGCATACGCCAGCATATCAACGAGATGGTTATGCGCCATCTCACTCTCGGTCAAAACCGCATCGTAAAGACGCACGGCGTAGGTCGTGATGGGGGCGCGGCGGAAGAGATAGAAGAGAGACTCTGCCGAGGAGCCGAGATAGTAGGTATTGCTCTCGTTGGTGGAGGGCACGGTAGAATCGTAGTCTCCCTGCTTTTTCAGGGTGTTGTTTGCAAAAATCTTATAGGTTGCAAGCGTCTTTTCGGAGGAAACGGTCAAGTCGCGGATTATCTGCTGCGAGAAGGCTCTCTCATCCGAACGGCTTCCCTCTCCCCAAAGCTGCTTGTTGAGATAGCTGGCCTTAAAGAAAGCATCCGTTCCGGGCGCCAAGAACCAACGGCAGTAATGCACGCCGCCAATGGCGTCTCCGCTATCGTTGCCGCCGCGGTTGTAGATGGCCTTCAGCTGTCCGATAGCATCCGAAAGCGCGGAGGAAAGAAGAATAGCGTCGGTCGCATCGGTATAGCCGCCGTTTCCGTCGGGCGTTTGGAAAAACTTATACTGCGTGACGTGCTCCAAGGTGAAGTCGCCCTTGGGAAGCGCATCGCCACCGATGTTCAGATACACGTCCTCAAGGTAGCTGCCCGTTGCGGCAGAGCCGTCCGAGGAGGGCTGATAGGTCATATCATAGCCAACGCCGCCGCCCGTTTGCTTCTTCCAAAGAGAGCCGATGAGCGTTGCGTCAAAGTTGCCCATTTTATCATACCAAAGGGTTTTGTTGTCAAAGAACACAACGGAGGTTGTATCATATGCGGAAAGAAGAATCTTGAGGCTACCGCCGTTTTCGGTCTTGGTGCCGTCAGCGCCCACGTACAGCGCATCGTATACGGTCTTTTTGCGCGCCTCGTTGGCAACGGCACGCATTGCGACCAATTCCTCGATAATGTCGTTAATATCCGACTCGGTTGCAGAAAAGTCCTTTTCTGCAACGGCAGAGAGGAACTGCGCCTTATCGTCATCGTTAATGGCCTTGTACTTAGCAAAATCAAAGTCCAAGTAAAGCAAAATGTCAAGGGCGCGGTTGTGGGCAAGCTCCTTGGTCGTCAAGGGCTTGGTATACAGACGCACGGCGTAATAGCTGGCAGGCATAGCGTTGCCCAAAACGAAGTCGCCCTGATACTCATCCAGCTTTTCGCAGGTGGTCTTTAAGTTACGGCTCGGCGCCGTTGCGCCGTTTTTCAAAAACTCATAGGTATAGCTGTCGGGAGATTCCGTCAGATTAACGGTGAGGCTCATCACCGAGGAATCCTCGCGGTAAGCCTGCATATAGCTTCCCATACTGTTATCGCCAAGCTTAGCAAGGTCGCCCCACAGATAATCGCTCACAACCTCTTTGTCATACAGCATAGAAACCAGCGCGTTGTAGTCTCTGGGCGGCCAGGGAGAAGAACCGCTGAACAAGAAGCCGCGGTAGCGGCCAAGGGTGATATTGGCGCGAGAGGGCTCGGCATATCTATCCACGGGGGTAATGCCGTCAGCGCCCTTGGTTAAGCCGCGAACGGAGGAGACAATTTCAAGGGTATAGGTGTCGGTGGGAAGGAGCGAGGAATCCAAGGAAAGCTTGTAGCTCCAATCCCATTTTTCAAGGTCATAGCCAATGCTGCCGTCCTCGGCCTTTATCCAGGTGCCGCCAAGGGTGGCATCCAGAGTGGCTCCCTTAGCCACGTTTTTCCAAAGGTCGTTTTCCAAATCAACAGAGGAAGCATCACGGAAGGCCGTTAAAAGCACGGAAAGCACACCGCCGTTGGTGTTTTTGCTACCGTCTGCACCCACGTAAAGCTCTGCAAAGCTCGTTGCCGTGCTTTGAGAGGTCTTTTCTCCGCTGCCCGTTCCTTCTGCCGAAACGGGAAAAAGTGCCGTTGGCAAAAGTGCCACCAGCATACACAGCGTTAAAAGAGCGCTTATAATTCTTTTTTTCATAGTCCTTACCATTCCTTTTGGCCCTTGGCCTTTCTTGCTATAAAAAGCGGCGATTTCGCGTTTTTATAAATATCCACGTATATCATTTTACACAAAAAGCAGGCGAGAGTCAAGCCGTTTCGTAAACTTTGTTAATTGTGTTAATTTTTTGAGCGGTTCTTTGTTTGTTTTGCACAAAAAGCGGGCTGTCTTATAAAAGACAGCCCGCTGTCGCCAAAGGGAAACCTTTGGCGTTTTAGGAAATATGCGATTAATAATCGTCACCCAGAACCCAGGTCCAATCGCCCGGATGCATACGGGCTCCGCACTCCTCAATTTGCGCCTTGATGGCGGTGGAGAATGCGAACTTCTGGTTTCCCGCGAAGTACTGCGTTCCCGCCTCGGTGTGACCCTTCAGGGTTGCCCAGCCCTCGCCCATCGAATAGCACTCGGAAAACTGTGCGGAGGCGGTTGTGGCCGATACGTTGTAAACGTAGTTGTTCCAGGAATGGATGTTGTAGGAGTCGGCGCCTGCTGTGTGCTGCATATAGAAGCCGCGCGTATATTTGCGGCGGTTATACTGCTCGCGCTCCTCGTCGGTCGCGTTGGAAAGCTGCTTGTCGCTGATGGAGCTTGCGTGCTTCACCAAAACGTTGTTATAGTTCGACCAGTTGGAAGAGGAGCCGTCAAAGTAATAGCTGGCAAAGAATGCCACCTTACCGCTGCAACTGCTCTTACTGTTGACAACGTAGTTATGGTGCATAAAGTTGATCTGCTTGGGATTGTCGGGCATCAGGTTGCCGCCGAGAACGTAAATGGCACCGCCATCGCCCAGCTCCTGAATATAGTCGGTGATATAGTTGTGATGAACATCGACGTTATACAGGTTGTAGTCTTCGTGCTCAAGCCAGGTTGCCTGCGTCCATCTCCAGCCTATAGAAATGGCGGAATAGGAGGAGCCGATAATGGTGTTATAAGCAAGCTCCACGTCCTTACAAGCGGCAAAGTAAATACCGGGCGAGCTGTATACGGCTCTGCCGACATCGTGAATGTAATTCTCCTTCACAACGACCTGATAAGCGCCGCTGGTTTCAGAGTAGGTGGCGTTGCCGTAGCGGGCGGTGGTTCCGCGGACACGGATAGCCGAGTCGCCAATCATCTCAAACTCGTTGCCCGAGATGGTGACGTTTTCCACTCTGCCCTGCATAAAGACGCCCGCACCGCCGATATCGTGGAAATAGCAATCCTGAACGGTGGTGTTCTTGGCGTTGTAAATGCCAATGGCGTTCTCGGTACAGAAGCCGCAGCCGCCCTCGGCAAGAGTGGCATCCGTCAGCGTATCGGCGCCTGCCTGCCCTGTTGCCATACCCGTTCTCGACAGCTCGTAGAAGTCAACGCCCCAGATGGTCAAATCGCTGATAACCAGGTTGTTGGCATCGTAGAAGACCATCATATTGTCAAGGGTAGGATACGAGAAGGTCATATCGGCAAGGTCATACTGGGTGTAGTAATAAAGCTTGCCCGTTTCCACCTCGTAGTAATATTCGCCCTCGCTATCCACGAAGGCAAGCGCGTTCTGCACGGAGAAGTAATAGCCGTCCGTGTCGCCGCCCTTGGGCATACCCATACCCGTAAGGTGGTCCTTCCTGACGTAGACCGCCACGCACTCCTCGACCTCATCGTGTCTTTCGTCGTAGTAGTAGACAACGTCGTCAAAGTCGATGCCCTCCACGTGCAAAAGATTGAAGCACCATTCACCTGCATGGTAAAGCTCTACCTGCAAGCCCTTCAAGGCAACCTTGTAGGCGGTGGTCACGTCATACACCATAGGCTTTGCCTCGGCAAGCTCTGCCTCCAGAGTCGCCAAGACTGCCGTTGCCTCGTCCATCACCGCCTTGGCGATGACGTAGGCACCCTTTTCTTCCTCGGTGGCATTCGATTTGCCTGCCGCCTCCAGCTTCGCCTCGTAGTCCGCGATAGCAGCGGCAAGCGCCGCCTTGGCATCCGCAACGGCTGCCTCCAGACGGGCAACCTCTGCCTCCCATTCAGCCTTGCTTACCTCTAACTCGGCAAGACGCTCCTCTACGGTATCGCGGAGCGCCTCAACGGAGGCAAGGCTCAGATACAGCACGTTGTTGAGCTGTGCCTCATCCGTGGGAACCGTCCAGGTATACGCACCGCCAAGCGTCATAAAGCCGTTGTAATGCGCGGTATAGGAAGCAATAAGGTCGGTTCTTTCGGGAAGCGCGGCATACTCCACCTCGGGAGAATGGTCTGCCAAAACGCCTTTATCAAAGTAATACTTCGCCTTTAAGTAGGTGCCGTCCAGATAGCGACCAAAGCGGTTAAGCTCGGGAGCGATGCCCTTGTGGGCGGCGTTGGAGGTGCCGTAGGCGATTTCTGCCGTCATTCCGTCTACGTACAGATTGCGGAACTCGGGGTACTTGCCCTCGGCGTTCGGCGCAAACTGATATACGTAAAGGCCTGTTTTACCTGCTACGGCCGCAAAATCAGAGGCGGAGATACCAACGGCGGTGGTCAGCTCGGGAAGCTCCTCTGCCAGATAGTCGCCCTCGATGGTGTAATAGTAATAGGGATAGGTAATTTCGTCAAAATCGAACTCCACGATTTCAGAAATCACGTGGGTTCCACCTGCAACGAAAAGACGCACGTTGGTGGGTCTTTCCAAGGTCACGAGCGCATTGTTGCAGGCCTCAAAGGCATCGGTGAAATCGGTGTAGGGCGCATCGGCGCTTCCGTTTCCGCCGCTTTCGGCGTTAGAGTCGAAATGGACGGTATAGTCGTAGTAGCAGGACTCTACCGTGTCAGACACGTACTCCGCAAGGTCGCTGCCTTGCACGCTTTCCGTCTTGGAAAGGTAATTCATGACGGTGAAGAAGGAGGTAATTTCTCCATATTCCGCACCTGCCAAGCCGCCGTAGAACATCAGCTCCTCGCCTGCGGTCGTTGTCAGCTTCACGTAGGTGGCAACGCGGATGTTTTGGTTATACAAATCAATGTTGCCGTCTACGTACGACAGGGTGATAGCGAAGGTGTCCTCATCCACAAAATACTGTTGATAGGCGCCTGCAACGGAGTCAAAGGTCACGAAGCGGTAATCGTAGGTGCCGTCCGTCAAGGAGGGCATAGAGCCGTCATTCACGTTCAAAAGAACGCCAAGCTCCAAGGCGAAGCCCGCCTTCATAATGGCGGCAATCGAGGAGTTTTGCAGGGTGAAATAGAAGCGAATGGCGTCCGACATATCCTGCTTCACGGCAACACCGTCCGACATCACCCAGATGCCTGCCATTCCGTTATCAAGGTCACTTTGCGCCTCTTCCTTGGACATATTAAAGTCAAAGTGAGCAAAGGCCTTAAAGACGGTGGACTTATCGGGAACCTTGGAAAGCGTTTCCTCGAGAAGCGAGGTGTCCAAGCCAAGATAGTAGCAAACGTCTGCCACGTGATTCTGAATCTTCTCTGCCTCGCTAAGCAGGCGGTTGTAGATACGAACGGAGTAGTAGGTGCCCGCCATATCGCGCCACATTTCAAAGCGCTTATCAATGACCTTGTCATTGGTCATATACATTGCGCCTGTGATTTCGGAAACGAGGCTTTCCTTACCGTCAAGAGTGATGGTGTAGGTGGCGGCCAAGTCCTCATCGTTTTCTTCCAAAAGGTCAAGCGCGATGGAGTAGTTTACAATGTCGCCGAAGGTGAGGCTTCCGAAGCACTTATCCTTACCAACCTCAACACGTCCGCCCGCGGGCTGCATATCCCAGCCCTTCTCTGCCTGATACATCCAGCGACGCTCCATATTGGTGCCAGCGTGGCTATAACAGAAGAAGCCCATCGCGCGATACGCGCCGATAACCATCGCGTCCTCGTTGTAGAGGCCGTAGGTTGAATAATCATCGTAAAGGCGGGAAACCGTTCCGTCCTCGGCCGCAACGGTCGTGCCCTCGGGAGAGAGAATGGACTCAATGGTATATTCTCCGTCGGGAAGCATGTCATAATCAAAGAACAGATAGAAGGGGTTGTTCAGGTTTTTGCGGTAATTCTTGACGTCCTTCTTTTCCACAATCAGCTGAGGAACGGTGTCCTTAAAGGTAAGGCCGCCGCCCTCACTCTTGTACCAGCCGTTGCCAACGAGCGTGCCAAAGGTGGCGTCTGTCACGGCATTGGCCCACATTACGTTCGCGTCACTGATACGGGCGGTGGTGGAGAAGCCTTCATAATAAGCCAAGAGAACCTCAAGGCCGTCCGTTACGTACAGAGTGCTGTTCTTATCCCAGTCGCTCACAACGAGATCCAGGGTTTCCTCAATAGAGGCGGTCATTTCCTCCTTGGGCATAAAGGCCACGTTGCTGTAAGCATTCACCACGAAGGCAACCGTTTCAGCAGAAAGGCCGTCCAAAACGGTGGTCTCGATGCCTGCATAGGCAATAAGGTCAACAAAATGGTTATAAGCGCGCTCGTAATCGGTCAAAACGGCGTCATACATTCTGACGGCGTAAGCGGTAACGGGGGCGCGGCGGGACAAATAGAACAAGGAGTCGGCATCAATGCCCGTATAGAAGGTGGTGCTGGCATTGGAGGAGGGGACGGAGCTATCGTAAGAGCCCTTTTTCTGCACCACGTTGTTTTTCATTATCTGATAGGTGGCAAGCGTGTTGCTGCTCTTTACGGTTACGTCACGGACGAACTGCTGCACGAACACGTTATCGTCCGCGCGGCTTCCCTCCTTATAGAGCTGGTTGTTGCTGTAGCTTGCATCATACCAATCGCCCGACCCGGGGGAAAGGAACCAGCGGTTGTGACGCACGCCGCCCAAAGCCTCGCCGCCGTCAGTACCGCCGCGGTTATAAATCGCCTTCAGCTGACCGATGGCATCGGACAAAACGCCCTTCAGATATTCGCCCTTGGTATAGTAACCGATTACGTTACCATCGGCATCTACTTCTTGATAGTGTCTGTATTTGGCAACGTATTCAAGGGTGAAATCTGCCGCGGGAATAGCCTCACCGCCGATATTCAGGTACACGTCCTCCGTATACGTACCCGTTGCGGCAACAGTACTGTCTGCCGAGGGCAGATAGGTCATATCGTAGCCAACGCCGCCGTTCTCCGATTCTTTCCAGAGAGAGCCGACGAGCGTACCGTCAAAGTTGCCCATTTTGTCGTACCAAAGGGTCTTTTCCTCAAAGAACACGACAGAGCCCTTTTCGTAGGCAGAAAGAAGCATCGTCAGTTTTCCGCCGTTTTCGGTTTCGCTACCGTCTGCACCCACGTACAGCGCATCGTACGCGGTCATCTTGCGCGCCTCGTTCTCTGCGGCGCGAATTTCGGCAAGCGCGTTAATGATAGAGCGGATATCCGTTTCAGAGGCGCCGAAGTCAAGCGCGGCTACTTCCGCAAGGAAAGTTGCCTTATCCTCGTTGGGAACGTCCTGATAAAGAGAGAAGGAAACGCCGCTATACAAAAGAATATCGACAGCACGGTTGATTTCCAGCTCCGAGGCGGTCAAGGGCTTGGTGTAAAGACGCACGGCATACACCGTTGCAGGCATAGAACGGTTAATGATAAACTTGCCAACGTAAGGCGCAGCCTCCTTCGAGCAGGAGCTTGTAAAGTAGTCACCCAAGGGCGCATCGGCACCGTTCTTCAAGAATTTATAGTTATACGCATCCTGGCCTTCGGTGAGGGTAACGGTCAGGTTGACAATAGAGGAATCCTGCTGATAGGCCAAAAGGCGACTGCCAAAGCCCACACCGAGCGTGTTTCCAACGGTATGCCAGGTATCATCGTCAGATTCAGCCTTGTCGCTCAGCATCGTCACCAGCGCGTTATAGTTTCTCGCCGGCCAGGGCGATTCACCGCTCCACAAAAACGCGCGGAAGCGGCCAAGAGATATAGCCGCCGTTTTGTTATACACGTAAGCGGGGGTTACACCGTCGGCATTCTCGGTAAAGCCGCGCACAGAGGAAATGATTTCAAGAGAATAGGTGTCCGTGGGCAAGAGAGACGCATCCAAGGACAAGAAATAGTCGTAATCCTCTGCGGCAAGGTCATAGCCCACGCCGTTTTCCCCTGCCGTCCAGGTTCCGCCAAAGCTTGCGTGCTTGGTGGCATCGGCGGCAATATTGGTCCAAGTGGCGCTATCCAAATCTACGGAGGAGAAGCCCTTGAAGGCAGTTAAAAGAACGGTCAGAGTTCCGCCGTTTTTGTTGGTCTCGCCATTCGCACCCACGTACAAATCAAGAAAGCTGTCGGCCTCCTTTTGTTCGGACTGCGCGGTGCTGCCGCCCGTTGTCTCTGCCGAGGCGGGAAAAAGCGCCGTTGGCACCAATGCCAACAGCATACACAGCATCAAAAGCACACTTATGATTCTTTTTTTCATAGGATTGACCCTTCCTTTTTCTTATATTGTCACCTTATCAAGAAAATTCGCCGCGATTTTGGGGCGAAAGACGAAAAAGCAACTTTTGCCGATTTTATACACTACTATTTTACACATTTTCGGCCTCTTTGTCAAGACGCGCTTATCAGTTTTGTTAAATTGACTAACTTTATTTTTTTCTTTTTGTGCAATATATCCAACCGCGTAAAACGCATACGGCTTTGGCGCAAAAAACGGCAGCTTCTGCCTACGATGCGCCACCTGCCACGGATGCCGCCAAACGCAAAAAGAGCAAGGGCGAAGGGAGATTTCCCTTTGCTCTTGCTCTTGGGCTTGCCCTCCTTGGAGGGAGGGCAAGTCGGAGTGTTGCTTAATACTCGTTATCCATCAGCCATTCCCATTCGCCCGGATGCATTCTTGCGCCCGTTTCCTCTATCAATCGCTTGATGGATTCGGGGAACGCCAGCTTGCTGCTACCCGAGAAGTAACGGGTTCCGACCACCTTGTGTCCGCACTTCTGCCAATGCGCATCGGTACCCATGAAGAATACCTCCTTCTGCTGTGCAGCGGCGGTGGTTGCACGGACGTTGAAGACGAAGTTGTCAGAAGAGTGAATGTTGTAGGACCAAGCGCTTCCCGTTGTGGTGTACTGCTTAAAGAAGAAGTGCGATCCCTTGCGGCGCATATAAAGCGCATAGTCTCTGTCGTTTGCGTTCTTCTGTGCACCTCTGTCAGCACCTGCGGACTGCTCTACAAGGACGTTGTTGTAGTTAGACCAGTTGGTGGAGGATCCGTCAAAGTAGTACCCGTCGCTCTGCTGGCCAAGGCCGTTACCTGAGGTATCGCTGAAAATAACGCAGTTGTGGTGGATGAAGTTGATCTGCTTGGGGTTATCGGGCTTGAGGTTGCCGCCCAGCATATAGATGGCACCGCCGTCACCCAGGTTCTGCATAAAGTCGGTGATATAGTTGTGATGAATGTTGACGTTATACAGATTGTACCTGTCGTGCTCTTCCCAAGAGGCCGCGGTCCAGTTCCAACCAATGGACATACCCGAATAGGAGCATCCGATGATGGTGTTGTTGGCAATCTCTACGTCCTTGCAGGAGGCAAGATAGAGAGCAGGCGCGTTATAGGTGCTTTGGGCAATTTCGTGCAGATAGTTCTGCGTGATAGTCACGCGCTCGGCGCCGCTTCGGCTAGAGAACTCATTGTTGGCGGCACGGTCACCGCGGATACGAATGCCCGAGTCACCTATCATTTCAATTTCGTTACCCGAAATGGTGGTGTCCTCTACCCTTCCTTCAATATAGATAGCGGCACCGCCGATATCGTGGAAGTAACAGTCCTGAATGGTAACGAAATAGGCGTCGTAGATCGTCAGGGCCGCGCGGGTAGTAAAGCCCGTCACGTACAGGTTCGAGGTGTGCGTTGTATTCTGCATCTTGTTGGAGCCTGCCTGCGACGCGGCAAGACCGACCTCGGTCATTACGTAATCGTCAATGCCCCAGAAGGTCAAGTCACTTACAGTCAGGTTTCTTGCATTGTGGAAGATGAACATATTATCCATCGTCGGATAGGAGAAGACCATGTCGTCAATGCCGTACTCGCTGTAATAGTAAAGCTTACCTGCCTGAATATCGTAATAGTACTCACCCGTGGTGTCGAGGAATTCGAAGGCATTGGAAACGAAGACATGGCGATTTGCCATTGAGAAGTAGCCCGTGACTCTATTGGCGTTTACGGGAATCTCAAACTTTTTGTACTGTTCGGGATCCATATGGACGGCAACGAGGGTCTCTACCTTGTTGTGTCTTTCGTCATAGTAGTAAACTGCATCGTCAAAGTCAATGCCTGCAATATCAATGATGTCGTAATCCCATTCGGCAGTGGCGTGTAGCTCGATGCCCATTCCCGCCAGGGTGGACTTGTAGCTTTCGTTGGGGTCATAGGTGCCTGCCGCCTTCATTTCGGCTATCTTGGCGTTGACCGTATCGCGCAAAGCGTTAACTGCATCTACGTTCAGATAAAGAACGCCGCGAGAGCCGATATCGATTGAAACGGTGTAATCCACGGAAGAAGCCTTTATCTCGCCCTTCTTCACCTTGGCAAACTCTGCGTGGAAGTGAGTAAATGCCTCGCTGTAATCGCTTCCCATACCGGGGCGAACACCCTCGGCCGTGAGGCTCTCAAAGCCGTCCAGCTGATAGATGTCCTTCAGGTCCTTCAAAGCAAGGAACCATTCGTAATGCTTGGTGTAGGAGGCGATAAGATCGGTTCTATCCTGGCAGTTGGCGTATTCAACGGCAGGAGAATGATCCAACAAAACGCCGTTATCGTAATAATACTCGGCCTTGATAAAGGTTCCGTCCACATCTCTGTCAAAGCGAGAGAGGGAGGGAAATTCGCCGTTTGCCGTGGTTGTCGGCGTGGTATGTGCCATGGTGGCCGACCAGCCGTCTACATACAGGTTGCGGAACTTGGGATAATTGCCCTCGCTGTCGGGGGCAAACTCAAAGACATAAATGCCGTCGTGTCCCTCAAGAGCCTCAAAGGCAGAAGCAGGAATATCAAGCACGGTGGTTAATTCGCTTGCTTCCTCACTCTCTAAATCTCCTTCGATGGAGAAGGCGTATTTAGAGAAGGTGACCTCTTCAAAGTCGAACTCGTAAATCTCGTCCAAGTGATGAATGCCGCCCGCGATAAACAAAACAAGGTTGGTGGGCGCGGTCATATTGACCAGAACGTCCTTACAAGCCTCAAAGGCATCCGTGAAATCGGTGTAGGGAGCGCTTGCGCTTCCGTCACCCTTTCCGTCCGCATAGGAATCGTAATAGATAACAACGTCCTCATAGCATCCAAGCGCTATCATGCTCAGATAATCGGACAAGCCGCTTTCAACGGCGTTACTTGTGGTTGCCAGATAATCGTACACGGTAAAGAGCGAGGTGTTATCGGCGTACGCACTATTCATCAGGCCGCCGTAGAAATAGGTAACGTTGCCGCTTGCGTCCACGAGTTTGACATAAGTGGAGATCTTGACCGCCTCGTTGTAAAGCTCGGTCGTTGCATCCATATAGGACAGGGTGATGGCCACGGTGTCCTCATCCAAGAAATACTTGGCGTTTGCGCCGAAAACAGAATCAAACACCACAAAGCGATAATCGTATGCGGCGTTTTCAAGCGCGGGAGTTTCATTTGTGCCAACGTTCACCATAACGCCGACCTCAACGGCAAAGCCTGCGTTCATAATAGCGGCCAATGCACCATACTGAAGGTTGAAGTAGAAGCGGATCGCATCGGACATATCCTGCTTAACGCCAACACCGTCCGTTTGAATCCAAACGCCTGCCATGCCGCTATCCAAAGCAAGCTGTGCCTCTTCCTTGGTCATATTAAAGGAGAGATGCGCGAAGGCGGAGAAGACGGTTGCCTTATCGGGAATGCTGGAAAGTGCCTTTTGGAGCATACTGATGTCCAAATCAAAGTAGTAGCAAACGTCGGCTACGTGGTTCTGGAGGCGCTCCGCTTCCGTCAGAACTCTGTCATACATACGAACGGCATACATAGTGGAAGCAAGGCCGCGCCATACGTCAAAGTGCTTATCCACTACGTCCGCATTGGCTATGTACGTTTCCTTATCAATGGAAATGGTCGTGCCCTTGGTGCCGTTGTAAAGAATGGTGTAAAGAGAGGCAACCTTTTCAGATTCCTCTGCCTGATAATCGTGAATGATGGAATAGTTTACTATCTCGCCGACGCCAACCTCGGCAAAAACGTTGTCGGTACCAACGTGGTTACGATCCGCGCCGTTCCATCCACCCTTGGTCTGGTACATCCAACGGCGCTGCATATTGCCGTCTGCCACGTGGCTGTAACAGGCAAAGCCCATAGAGCGGAAGGCGCCAAGCACGAAGGCGCGGTCATAAAAGATACCGTAGGTGGAGTAATCGTCATAGTAACGGGTAAGTTCTCCCTCCTCAGAAGCCTGCGTGATGCCCTCGGGCGCCAGAACGGTTTCCAAGGTGTAGTCACCGTCGGGAAGCATGGAATAATCGAAGGTCAGATAGAAGTCGTCACCCTTATTGGGGCGAGCCTTAACGGCCTTGGCATCGATCTCCGCCTGCGTTGCGGTATCTCTGGTCATAATGCCGCCGTCTTCGCTTCTGTACCAGTTTCTGCCCATCAAGGTGCCGTAAGTACCTTCGTTGACTGCGTTTGCCCACAAAACCTCGCTTTCGCCAAAGCGCGTTGCGGTGGAGAATCCGTCATAGGAGGCAAGCAGAATGGTCAAGCCGTCCGTTACGTAGAGCGTGGTATCCTTGTCAAAGGTGTTCACGTAGAAGGAAAGGGTTTCCGCGATCGCGGTTTCGGCCTTTGCCTTGTCAGAGATGAGAGAGGCCGTGGCGAGAGATTCAATCAATGCGGCGCGTTCCTCTGCGCTCAAATTTTCAATGATGGAAAGGTCAACCTCTGCATAGGCCAAGAAGTCAACAAAGTGGTTATAAGCAATTTCGTACTCGGTCAAAACCGCATCGTATATACGAATGGCGTATACGTCAACAGGGGCGCGGTTGAAGAGATAGAATGCCGTTTCGCTTCCATCCTCGGCATAATACTTGTTGCCCATAATGGCCTTATTGGTAGCGCTATCCCAAACGGAAACGGCACCGTCAGAGGCAAAGTCACCCGTCTTGGTGAGTACACCGTTTTTCATCAGGGAATAGGTGGCAAGCGTATTGGTGGCCGTGACAGTGATATCACGAATGATCTGCTGGGTGTAAACGCCCGTTGCATCACGCGAGGTTTCGGAATGAAGCTTATTGTTCAGATAGTTGCCCTTGTACCAGCCATCCGTGCCGGGAGCAAGGAAGTAGCGGGCATAGTGCGCGCCGCCAAGAGTGGTGCCGCCGCCGCGCTCATAAACGGCCTTCAGCTGACCGATGGCATCGGAAACAACACCGCTCCACCAAGCGTCGCCCTTGTAGCTCTCGCCCGTTTGCTTACCCGAAGCATCCACAATCTTAATATAATCGTAGAAGGCAACGGTTTCAATGGTATAGTCGGAAACGGGAAGCGCATCAATGCCCAGATTCAAGCGGACGTCCGTTTGATAGTTGCCGCCCGTTCCGTCTGCCAAAATGGTCATATCGTAGCCAACGCCGCCGCCCTCGAGAGTCGTCCAAAGGGAGCCAACGAAGGTTGCGTTATGGTTGCCCATCTTGTCAACCCAGACATTCTGTCCTTCGGTGAGCAAAACGGAGTTGAGTGTATAGGAGGAAAGCAGAACGGTCAGCTTACCGCCGTTTTGCGTTTTGCTTCCGTCAGCGCCAATGTACATTTTATCGTACACGCTCATTTTGCGCTTTTCTCTGGCCGCTTCTGCAATAACGGCGATGTTTTCGGCGATCTCTTCCACCTCATCTACGGTAACATCAAAGCCCTCTGCGGCAACGGCGGCAAGGAAATCCTCCTTGGCATCGTCCGCAAGGTTCTTATACACGCTGAAATCTGCGCCGACGTAAAGAAGAATATCAACGCCTGCGTTGTGTGCAAGCTCTGCATTCGTCAGGGGCTTGGTGTAAAGACGAACGGCATAGAAGGTTGCGGGCATCGCGCGATTGATGATAAACTTACCGACAAAGTCGGGGTTGGTCTTTTCGTAGGTGTTCTTTTCGGGGGTGATATCCGAGGCATTCTTGGCAACCTTATAAACGCCGACAGTCGCGCTGGAGGTATAGCTGATGGCCAGCGTATTCACCATCGTATCGTTGCGGTAGGGCAAAAGGCAGTTGTTCCAATGGCCCGAAGCAACACCAACGGGGCTCCACTTATCTTCCGTGGTGGTGGCGGCATCCGTGGCCATCATAACAAGCGCGTTGTTATTGCGAGGGTCTTTCCAGTCCTTGCTCTCGTCGACATAACCGCTCCAAAGATACGCACGGAAGGCACCAAGAGACATATTGGCCGTTCTTGCATAATCAGAAGCGCCCGTAAGACCGCGCACGGAGGACACGATCTCCAGCGTATAGTTGTCCGTAGGAAGCAGGCTTGCATCCATCGAAAGCATATAGCTGTAATCAAAGGAGGATTGCTCGCTGGCATATGTAACACCGCCATTTTCAAGCGTTATCCAATTGCCGCCGAAGGTCGCATAGTTGCTTGCGCCCTTTGCGGTATTGTTCCATCTACCGTTTGACAGATCCACGGAGGAATCGCCCTTAAAGGCGCTCATAAAGATAGAAAGCACGCCTCCGTTTTCCGTTTGGCTACCGTCAAGGCCAACGTACAAATCCTTGTAGCTTGTGGCCGTGCTTCCCTCCGAGGACGAGGTTGAACCCGTTTGCACGTTCTCTTCCGCGGAAGCGGGATAAAGAGCCATGGGAACGAGCGTTATCAGCATACAAAGCGTCAACAGTATGCTCAAGATTCTCTTTTTCATTGGTGTTCTCCTTTGCGTGTTGGTAAAAGTGTGCGTTGATGGTTTATAATACTCCATGATACTCCTATTTTACCATATTCGCGTGCCGCGCGCAAGGGCTTTTCGTTGTTTTTTCTATTAATCAAATGGGTTTTGATATACTTTTCGTTCTGCCTTGGTGGATTTCCTCTCCGCATGAAGCAAATTCGGTATATTCTCCCTCCTATGCGCAAAAGCACAAAAAAGCGGCAAGGCGAAAAGCCTTGCCGCTTCGGGATAATGCTATTGTTTTTGGATGTGTAGGCAGGAATTAATACTCGTTATCGAGCAGCCAGCTCCAGTCACCGGGGCAAAGTCTTGCGCCCGTTTCCTCAATCAAGGTCTTGACTGCGGCGGGGAAGTTAAGCTTGTTTTCGCCATAGAAGTAACGCGTTCCCGTTACCTTATGTCCACACTTCTGCCAATGGGCATCGCTTCCCATAAAGAAGGTTTCCTTCTGCTGTGCAGTAATGTGCGTGGAGCGCACGTTAAAGACGAAGTTGTCGCTGGAATGAATGTTGTAGGACCAAGCGCTTTCTACAGTATACTGCTTGAAGAAGTAGTGCGATCCCCGACGACGCAGATAGAGAGCATAGTCTCTGTCGCTGGAGCCTGCTTTGTCCTTTTCACCTCTGTCAGCACCTGCAGAGTGCATAACCAGTACGTTATTGTAGTTGGACCAGTTGGTAGAGGATCCATCGAAGTAGTATCCATCGCTCTGGTTACCAAGTCCGTTACCCGAGGTATCGCTGAAGATAACGCAGTTATGGTGGATGAAGTTAATCTGCTTGGGGTTATCAGGCTTCAGGTTTCCACCCAGCATATAGATGGCACCGCCGTCGCCCAGGTTCTGCATGAAGTCCGTCAGATAGTTGTGATGGATGTTCATGTTGTAGAGGTTGTATCTGGCGTGCTCCTCCCAAGTTGCTGCGCTCCAATACCAACCGAACGACATACCCGAATAAGAGCAGCCGATGATGGTGTTGTTGGCAACCTCAACGTCCTTACAGGAGGCCATATACAGCGCAGGAGCATTGTAGACGCTCTGTGCAATCTGATGCAGGTAGTTCTGGGTGATGGTGACTCTTTCCGCACCGCTCGTGGACGAGAACTCGTTGTTGGAGCTACGGTTACCGCGGATGCGGATACCCGAGTCACCAATCATTTCGATTTCGTTGCCCGTAATGGTGGTGTCCTCAACCCTACCCTCCATATAAATGGCGTTACCGCCGATATCGTGGAAGTAGCAGTCCTGAATGAGAACGTGGTATGCGTGATAGAAGGCCAATGCACTACGGCTGGAGAAGCCCGTCTGCTTCAACTCGGCAGAGCCCGTGTTGTTGCTACCTGCCTGACCTGCGGCAAGGCCGATTTCGGTCAGCGTGTAGTCGTCAACGCCCCAGACGGTCAAATCCGTAAAGCTGAAGTATCTCGCGTTATGGAAGATGAAGAGTCTGTCAAGCGTCGGATAGGAGATGACTTCCTCGGTCAGCTCATAATCGCTGTAATAGTAGATGGTACCGGTCTTTACGTCGTAGTAGTACTCGCCCGTGGTGTCAAGGAATTCAGGGGCGTTAGACACGAAGACGTGACGGTTGGACATCTTGTAGTTCGGAGGGATTGCAAACTCGGCGTACTGTACGGGGTCAAGGTAAACGGCAACGAGCGTTTCTACCTCTTTTCCTCTGAGCGTGTCGTAGTAATATACGGTGTCGTCAAAGTCAACGCCCGCAATGTCCAGAATGTTGTAATCCCACTCGGCAGCCGCGTGCAGCTCGATGCCGAGACCCTGAAGGGTCAGCTTCTCGCTCTCGCCTGCCACATAAGTACCTGCGGCCTTCATAGCGGCCAGCTTGGCTTCTACGGTTGCTCTCAAAGCCTTTACCGTATCAATGTGCAGATAGAGAACGCCGCGAGAGCCGTAAACGTGCTCAACGGTGTAAGCAACATCGCCAACCTGGATGTCGCCCGAAAGCACCTTGGTGAACTGCTCGTGGAAGTGGGCGAAGCCTGCGGCGTAATCCGCGCCCATACCGGGACGCAGGTCGTTGGGCGTTAAGGTCGCGAAGTTTTCAAGCGAACGATTTGCCTTGACATCCTTGAAGGCCAAGAACCATTCGTAATGCTTGGTGTAAGCGGCAACCAGGTCAGGTCTATCCGTTACGTTTGCATACTCAACGGCGGGAGAATGGTCCTCCAGAACGCCATTATCAAAGTAGTATTTTGCCTTGGTGTAGACACCGTCAATATCTCTGTCATAGCGAGAGATAGAGGGGAACTCGCCGTTGGCCGTTGTGGTCGGCGTGCTGTGTGCCATCGTGGCAGACCAGGTGTCGATATACAGGTTACGGAACTTGGGATAGTTGCCCTCGGCATCAGGCTCAAACTGGTAAACGTACACGCCCTCATGTCCTTCCAATGCCTCAAAGGCAGAAGCGGGAATATTAAGCGCGGTAGTCAACTCAGCGGCATCCTCTGCCTCAAGGTCGCCCTCGATGGTGAAGGAATACTTCGAGAAGGTTATCTCGTTAAAGTCGAACTCCATCGTCTCGCTTGCGTGGTGAATACCGCCCGCAACGCGAAGAACCAGATTGGTGGGCGCCGTCATATTGACAAGTGCGTTCGTGCAGGCCTCAAAGGCGTCTGCCAGATTGGTGTAGGGCGCATCTTCACTTCCGTTGCCCTTGCCCTCGGCAAAGGAATCGAAGTAAATAGTGACGTCCTCATAGCAGCCGGCGGCTATCATCGCCAGATAATCAGAGAAGCCGGTTGCCAAAAAGTTCTGGTTGGTCGACAGATAATCGTAAATGGAGAAGAGCGAGGGATTCTGCGCGTAACCGCCGTTGGTCAGGGTTCCGTAGAAGTAGGTAGCCTCGCCGTTTTCATCCGTCAGCTTCACGTAGGTAGCCATGCGAACCTTTTCGTTATACAGCTCGGTGGTGGCATCCAGATACGTCAAGGTGATGGCGAAGGTATCCTCGTCCAAGAAATACTTTTCGTTGGCACCCGATACCGAATCAAACACAACGTAACGGTAATCGTAAGCGCCATTCTCCATAGAAGGCATTTCCGTCTTACCGAGATTGAGCATCAAGCCGACCTCCAGGCCGAAGCCGGAGTTCATCATAGCGGCAAGCGCGCCGTACTGCAGGGTGAAGTAGAAGCGGATAGCATCAGACATATCCTGCTTAACACCAACACCGCTGGGCTGTACCCAAACACCTGCCATACCGTTATCAAGTGCGTTTTGGGCCTCTTCCTTGGTCATATCGAAGGAAAGGTGCGAGAAGGCCTTAAAGACGGTGGCTTTGTCGGGAATGCTGGCCAAGGCCTGCTGCAAAAGGCTTACGTCAAGGTCATGATAGTAGCAAACGTCCGCTACATAGTTTTGCAGAAGCTCCTCGTCGGAAAGAATTCTGTCGTACACACGAACGGCGTACATCGTGGAGGCAAGACCGCGCCATACGTCAAAGTGCTTATCCTGCACGTCTGCATTTGCGATATAGTCTTCGCTATTAACGGTCATGGAGGCGCTCAGGCCTCTGTTATAAAGAATGTTGTAAGCGGAAGCAACATTCTCGTTCTCGACTTCGTCAAGTCTGTAATTGTGAACGATGGTGTAGTTGATGATTTCGTCAACTGCAACCTCCCTCAACGCGTTATCCATACCAATTTGTTTACGGCCGCTTGCAGGAGGGCTATCCCAGTCGCCCGAGGTCTGATAGAGCCAGCGGCGCTGCATATTACCGTCACCGATATGGCTGTAGCAAGCAAAGCCCATGCAGCGGAAGGCACCAAGAACAAAGGCGCGCTCGTAATATCTGCCGTAGGTAGAATAGTCATCGAAGTAACGGGAGATGGTTCCATCCTCTGCCTCAACGGTAATACCCTCGGGAGCCAAAACGGTTTCAAGAGTATAGTCCTCATCGGGAAGCATATCGTAGTTGAAGGTCAGATAGAAGTCGTCACCCTTCCTGGTGCGGAAGTTAACCTTCTTGGCATCGGCATCTGCCTGAGAAACGGTATCTCTGGTCTTGATACCACCGTCCTCGGATCTATACCAGTCTCTACCAATCAAGGTACCGTAGGTGCCCGATTTTACGGCGTTAGCCCACAGAACCTCGCTCTCACCGAAGCGAGTTGCGGTGGAGAAGCCGTCATAGGAGGTCAAGAGAATCTGCAAGCCGTCAGTTACGTAGAGGGTGGTGTCCTCATCAAAGTTATCCACGTAGAAGGAGAGGGTTTCCTCAATGGCCTTTTCCGCAAGGGCCTTATCCTTAATCAAGGAAGCCGTTGCAAAGGACTGGATAATGGCCGCGAGCTCCTCTGCGCTGAGTCTTTCAATAACCTCCATATCGATGCCGGCATATGCCAGATAGTCGGCAAAGTGGTTCTGGTTCATTTCTGCCTCGGTCAGAATCGCGTCATAAATACGGATAGAGTAGACGTCAACAGGCGTTCTCTGGAAGAGATAGAAGGAGGTTTCGCTTCCGTCCTCGGCGTAATACTTATTGCCCTGCTTGCTAACCGTGGAAACCTCGCCGTTGCTCGAATAGTTACCGACCTTGGAGGCAACGCCGTTCTTCAGAATAGAATATGTTGCAAGGGTTTCCGATCCATCCTTGGTCAAATCACGCATAATCTGCTGGGTGTAAACGCCGGCAGTTGCGCGAGAGGCGTCTCCGTACATCTGGCCGTTCAGATAGTTGCCGCTGTACCAGCCGCCGCTGGTGGGCGCAAGGAAGTAACGGGTAATGTGCGCACCGGTGCCAAGCGTCGTTCCGTTACCGCGGTCGTACACAACCTTCAGCTGACCGATGGCGTCGGAAAGCGGGCCGCCCCACCAGGCGTTGCCCATATAGTTCTCACCCGTGAGCGCGCCGGAGGCATCCACTATCTTCAGATAATCATAGAAGGCGACGCTTTCGATGGTGAAGTCACTCTTGGGAAGCGCGTCAATACCAAGGTTCAGCTTGATATCGGTGGTATTGTTGCCGCCGGTTCCGTCGGAAAGGACAGTCAGGTCATAGCCAACGCCGCCGCCCTCAAGTCTCTGCCAGAGAGAACCGAGGAAGGTTGCGTTATAGTTGCCCATCTTATCGAACCAGATGTTTTGGCCGTTCTCAAGAGAAACAGAGTTATGCTCGTAAGCAGAGAGCAATACAACAAGGCTACCGCCGTTTGCCGTCTTTTCGCCGTTCGCGCCAACGTAGAGCTTATCATACTCGCTCATTCTGCGCTTTTCCTTGGCGGCCTCTGCGATCGCGGTAATATTATCGGCAATCGTTTCAATTTCCCCAACGGTAACGCCAAAGCCCTCAGCTGCAACGGCTGCCATGAAATCGTCTCTTACGTCCTCAGCAAGCGCGGTGTAGATGGAGAAATCAGCGCCCACGTAACGCAGAATGTCAACTGCGGTATTTCTCGCAAGCTCATCCTTCGTCAAGGGCTTGGTGTAAAGACGAACCGCATAGAAGGTTGCGGGCATTGCACGGTTGATAACGAACTTAGCCTCGAAGTCGGGATTCGTCTTATTGTAGGTGTTCATACCGGGCGTCACGTCAGAGGCGTTCTTGTTGAACACAAAGGTTCCGACGGTCGCAGTCGAGGTATAGGTAATCGCAAGGTTGTTGACGGCGGTGTCCTTGCGGTATGCCGTCATGCAGTTGTTCCAGTGTCCCGGATTCGTGGCAGAGCCCGTGGCGCTCCATCCGTCCGTTGCGGCGCTGGCTGCATCCGTAAACATCGCAACGATGGCGTTGTTGTTTCGGGGATCAGCCCAGTTAGTGTTGTCGGCGGCGTATCCGCTCCAAAGGAAGCCGCGGAAGGCACCGATGGACATATTGGCCACCGAGGTATACTTCGTACTCGTCAGGCCGCGCACGGCGGAAACGATTTCAAGCGTATAGCTCTCCTCGGGAAGCAAGGAAGCGTCAAGCGTGATATAAAAGCCGGTCTCAAAATCGCTGAGCTCGCGGCTGTACGAAAGGCCGCCGTCCTCGGGCGCCACCCAAGTGCCGCCAAGCGTGGCGTGCTGGGTTGCACCGGTAACGGTGTTCAACCATCTGCTGTTGCCAAGATCAACGGAGGAATCATCCTTAAAGGCGCTCAAAAAGACGGAAAGCGTTCCGCCGTTTTGGGTTTGACCTCCGTCAATTCCCACATACAAATCCTTGTAGCCCGAAGCCGTCTCACTCGAGGACGAGGAGCCGTTTCCAACCACTTCCTCTACCGCTGCCGCGGGGAAGAGGGCGGTGGGAATAAGAGCCGCCAGCATACAAAGCGTCAAGAGTATGCTCAAAATTCTCTTTTTCATCTGTTTTCTCCTTTGATACGGGTAAAAGTCGCGTGTTTTTCTATAATAACTCTATTTTAATTATACACGAAGAACGGCAAAAAAGCAAGAGTCGAAAACAAGTTTGTCAATAAAGTCATTTTTCACCGCCTCTTTTTGTTACTTTTGCACAAAGGCGCGTTTTCCAAAAAAGAATAAGAAGTTGAAAAAGCGGCTTGGTGTCTTTGTTTTTCGTTTTTTTAAAAAAACCGTTTTTGTCAAGCGTGTTAACTTTTTCGGGCATTTCTCCTTGTTTGAGGGCAAGGCCCTTACAGCGCCGAAAAAAAGCGGCAAGGTACAAGCCTTGCCGCTTTTCGCGCAAATTCAGATTAAATTGTCTTTTGGAAACGGCATCAATACTCGTTGTCGAGCAGCCATCCCCAATCACCGGGACACATACGAGCGCCCGTTTCCTCAATCAGAGTCTTAACGGCTGCCGGGAAGGAAAGCTTATTGTTGCCGTTGAAATAGCGGGTACCCGATACCTTGTGTCCGCACGCCTGCCATTGAGCGTCACTTCCCATATGGAAGACCTCCTTCTGCTGTGCAGTGGTGCCCATGGAGCGAACATTGAAGACGAAGTTGTCGCTCGAATGGATATTATAGGACCAGGCACTTCCCGTTGTGGTGTGCTGCTTGAAGAAGAAGTGCGAGCCCACACGGCGCAGATAGAGAGCGTAATCTCTATCGCTGGCGTTTGCCTTTTCACCTCTGTCGGCACCTGCGGACTGCTCTACCAGAATGTTGTTGTAGTTCGACCAGTTGGTAGAGGAGCCGTCGAAGTAGTAGCCCGTGCAATGCTGACCCAGACCGTTGCCCGTGGTATCGCTGAATACCACAAAGTTGTGGTGGATAAAGTTGATTTGCTTGGGATTGTCGGGCTTCAGGTTGCCGCCCAGCATATAGATGGCGCCGCCATCGCTGAGGAACTGCATAAAGTCGGTGATGTAGTTGTGGTGAATATTGACGTTATACAGGTTATAGCCGCCGTGCTCCTCCCAGGTCGCCTTGCTCCAGGACCAGCCGAGAGACATACCCGAGTAGTTACAGCCGATAATGGTGTTATTGGCAATTTCCACATCCTTGCAGGACGCCATATACAGAGCAGGCGCGCAGTAGACGCTTTGGGCAATCTCGTGGAGATAGTTGTGGGTGATGGTCACGTTTTCCGCGCCGCTTCGGTAGGAGAACTCATTATTGCCCGCAGCATAACCGCGGATACGAATGCCCGAGTCACCAATCATTTCTAACTCATTGCCCGTAATGACGGCATCCTCTACTCTTCCCTCCATATAGATACCCGCGCCGCCGATATCGTGGATATAGCAATCCCGAATAGTGACGCCATAGGCATTATACATTGCGATAGCCGCACGGCGAGAGAAGGAGGTTTCCAGCTTAAGAGCGTCTCCAAGGTTGTTGTTGCCTGCCTGCCCTGCCGCCAGACCGTTGCGGGTCATGGTGTAATCGTCCACGCCCCAGATAGTCAGGTCGGAGATAAGCAGGTTTCTTACCTCATGGAAGACCAAAAGATTATCCATAGTAGGATAGGAAACAGTCAAGCCGTCAAGTCCCTGCTCGGTGTAGTAGTAAAGTAAACCGTTGTTGACATCGTAGTAATATTCGCCCTCCTCGTCCACAAACTCCAGGGCGTTACGCAGGAATACGTATCTGTTTGCCATAGAGTTATCCGGGGGAATGGCAAACTTAACATACTGCTCCTTATTGGCGTACACTGCCACGCAGGTTTCCACCGTCTTGTGTCTTGCGTCATAGTAGTATGCCACGTCTTCAAAGTCGATGCCGTCAACGTCGATGATGTTGTAGTCCCAGTTGGCGTGGGCGTGCAGCTCAAGGCCGCTGCCTTGGAGCACCAGCTTTTCGCTTTCACCTGCCACGTAGGTGCCTGCCTCCTTCAAGGCGGCGAGCTTGGCTTCCACGGTCGCGCGCAGGGCTTCCACTGTTTCTACCGGCAGGTAGAGAACGCCCGCGCGGTCATCGTTGTTTGCAATAGCGGGCAGGGTATAATCCACGTTCGACACCTTTATCTGCCCGTCCTTTGCCTGACAAAGCAGCGCGTGGAAGTGGGCGAAGCCCTCGGCGTAATTGGCGCCCATACCGCTTCTGACATCTGCCACGGTCAACGCCTTAAAGGCATCCTTGGAAAGGGTCAGGTCGTTATACTTGGCCTTGAGGTCGCCCAGAGCCAAGAACCACTCGTAATGCTTGGTATAGGAAGCCAGAAGGTCGGGTCTGTTGACGGCTGCGTACTCAACGGCAGGGGTGTGCTCGGTCAGAACGCCGTTGTCATAGTAATACTCTGCCTTTAAGAAGGTTCCCTCCATGTCTCTGTCAAAGCGAGAGATAATGGGGAATTCTCCGTAGGCGGTGGTGGTGGGGGTGCTATGAGCAAGGTCTGCCGTCATTCCGTCCACGTAGAGATTACGGAATTTGGGATAGTTGCCCTCGGCGTCGGGCGCGAACTCGAAGACGTAGAGTCCGTCCTTGCCCTCTACGGCCTTAAAGGCGGAGGTAGGAATATCAAGAACCGTTGTCAGCTCGGGCGCCTCGTCCGCCTCGAAATCTCCTTCGATATTGAAGGTGTAATCGGAGTACAGAACCTCATCAAAATCAAGCTCGGCGACCTCGGATACACGGTGAAGTCCGCCCTCCACGAACAAGGTTATGTTGGTGGGCTTATCCAACGCCACCAGAAGCGCCTTGCAGGCGTCAAAGGCATCGTTGAAATTGGTATAGGGCGCCTCTTTGCTTCCATCGCCCGTGCCCTCGGCATAGGAGTCGAAGTATATAGTCTCCTCGTAGTAGCAATCCAGCACCAACGCCTCAAGGAAGCCTGTCAGCCCCTCCGCAGCAATACCGGGACGCCCTTGCAGGTATTTGTACACCGAGAAGAGTGAGGTGTTGGTATCGTAGGCGCTGTTGCCAAGGCCGCTGTAGAAATAGATGTCGTTGCCCTCGGCATCCGTCAGCTTCACGTAGGAGACAACACGGATTTTTTCGTTATACAGCTCGCGGTTCGCATGCTGATAGTACAGGGTAACGGCGTAGGTGTCCTCGTCCAGGAAGTAGGCGGAGGTTTTACCCGAGACGGAGTTAAAGGCGATAAAGCGGTAATCATAGGCACCGTCAGCGACAGGGTTTTCATCCTTGCCCACGTTAACGAGGGTGCCGAGCTCCACCTTGAAGCCTGCCGCCATAATAGCGGCAATCGCAGGATACTGCAGGGTGAAATAGAAGCGAATGGCATCCGACATATCGCTCTTGATGCCAACGCCGTCGGTACGCACCCAAATGCCTGCCATGGCGTTATCCAGAACGCTCTGCGCCTCCTCCTTGGTCATCTCAAAGGAAAGCTCGGAGAACGCCTTAAAGACGATGGTTTTGTCGGAGATGCTGGAGAGCGCCTCGGACAGCATGGAAATATCCAGATCAAAGTAGTAGCAAACGTCTGCCACGCGGTTCTGGAGCATTTCGTCCTCGGTGAGGAGTCTGTCATACACACGGACGGAATACATAGTAGACGCCAAGCCGCGCCAGATGTTGAAGCGCTGGTCCTTTACGTCATCCTTGGCGATGTACATATCGGCACCGATGCTGGAATTCATATAGATATTGCCGTCGCCGATAATGGTATATTGAGAGGAAAGCGCATCGGTTTCCGTGTTTCTGATGAGGTCATGCTTGATGGTATAGTTGACAATCTGTCCGGGGGTAAGACCTGCAAACGCCGTATCCGTTCCCACGTGAACACGGGCAGGAAGAGGCTTAAAATCGTCCCAGCCGCCCTCGCTCTGATAGAGCCAGCGGCGCTCCATATTGCCGTTATCTTTATGGCTGTAGCAGGCAAAGCCCATGCAGCGGAAGGCGCCAAGGATAAAGGCGCGCTCGTAATATCTGCCGTAGGTGGAATAATCGTCCGTATACCAGGTGATATTGCCCTCGGCATCCTCTACCGTGATACCCTCGGGAGAGAGGACGGTTTCAATGGTGTAATCCTCGGCGGGAAGGAAGCTGTAATCCAAATCCAAGTAGAAGTCCGCGCCGCTTCTGGTGCGGAGATTTACCTTCTTGGCGTCGGCATCTGCCTGAGAAACGGTTTCACGAAGCCGCAAGCCGCCGTCCTCGTTTCTGTACCAGCCCGCGCCCACCAAAGTGCCGTAGGTACCCGCGGTCACGGCATTTGCCCAAACAACACCGCTTGCCGCGTCAATACGGGCGGCGGTGGAGAAGCCGTCGTAGGAGGAAAGAAGCACCACAAGACCGTCCGTCACGTAGAGAGATTCTTCCTTTTTCCAGTCGCTTTTCAAAAGCGCCAGGGTGTCCTTCAAGGCGGTCTCAAAGGCGTTCTTATCGGCAAAGCTCATCTGCGCTAAGGCGTCTACCACGAAGGCACGCTCCTCGGCACTCAAATCCGTATAGGCGGAGGCGTCTGTGCCCGAATAGGCAAGAAGGTCTACAAAGTGGTTATACTTGATTTCATACTCGGTCAAAATGGCGTCGTACATTCTGACGGAATAAACTGCCACGGGGGTACGGCGGAAGAGGTAGAAGGCAGAGTCACTGTCCGCGTCGGTATAATACTTATAGCCGAGGGTGGTACCCTTTCCCGCTTCGTAGGTGGAAACCTCGCCAAGACTGGTGAAGGTACCCGTTTTGGTCATAGCACCGTTCTTCAGTACCTTAAAGGTCGCCGTAATTTCATTGCTCGTGACCGTCAAGTCACGCACTATCTGCTGGGTATAAATGGCCGTATCGACACGGCTGCTTTCGGGCCAGAGCTGGTTGTTCAGATAGTTGCCCGTCTGCCAACCGCCTTCAGCGGGAGAGATAAACCAACGAACGTAATGGGCGCCGCCCAAGGTGGTGCTGGTACCGCGCTCGTAAATCGCCTTGAACTGTCCGATAGCATCGGAGACGGTGGTGGCGAGGTGAGCGCCGCTGTATTTGCCCAAAACGTTGCCGTCAGCGTCAATTTCCTGGGGATAGCCGTATTTCACAACGGTTTCCAGGGTATAGTCCTCCTTAGGAATAGCGGCTCCGCCTATATTCAGATAGGCGTCTACGTTTTTCGTGCCCGCGGTAGCATTCGCAGGGTTAATGGTGATGTCATAACCAACGCCGCCCCCTGTCAAAGAGCCCCAAACGGAGCCAATGAAGGTGCCGTTGTGGTTGCCCATTTTATCGTACCAGACGCCGCTTTCTCCCGCAAAAACCGTGGAGGCGGTGTCATAGGCGGTCAAAAGCATCGTCAGGCTTCCGCCGTTTTCGGTCTTGCTGCCGTCAGCGCCGATATAAAGCGCGTCGTAGGCGGTCATTTTGCGCGCCGCTTCCTCTTTGGCGCGAATGGCTTCCAGCTGCTCAATGATGTCCTCCAAGTCCCGAACGGTCACGTCCATGCTCTTCTTGGACACCTGGAGCAAGAAGGTTTCCTTGTCTTCCTCGTTGAGTCCTGCATAAAGGGAGAAGGGAGCGCCGATGTAGAGAAGAATATCAATCGCGCGGTTGCGGGTTACCTCTGCCTCGGTCAACGCCTTGGTGTACAGACGCACGCTGTAAACGGTAGCGGGGACGGAGCGGAAGAGGATAAAATTGCCCTGATAGACAGAGCCAGCCGTAATGGGACAGGAATTGGCGCTTCCGGGCGTTGCGTTGGCGCCGTTCTTGGCAAAGGTGTAGATGTATTTGCCCGAAACGGTATCGCTGGTCAAGGTGATGCCTGCGGTGATGACGGAGGTATCGCCCTGCCAGATGTTGGTGGTGTCGTTCCAGTTGTTCGTTGCCGCACCGCACTTATTCCAGTTGTCATCCGTGGTGGTATCCGACTCGGTTATCATATGTACGAAGCTATTGAGCTTGCGGTTATTGGAGCTTTGGGAGCCGTACCAGAAGAATGCGCGGAAGCGTCCGAGAGAGAAGCCTGCCGGGTTGTTGTAAGAGGTGGCCTCGGGTACAGTAACGCCGTCACCGTTCACGGTCAAGCCGCGCACGGAGGAGACAATCTCTAAGGTATACGCATCCGTAGGCAGAAGAGAGGGATCCAAGGCGATGTATTTAGAATAGTCCGCTGCTGCCAGGTCATATCCGATACCGCCCTTTGCACCCTCCGTCCAGGCGCCGTTGATGGTGGCGTGCCGGGTGGCGCCGGGAGCAACGTTGGTCCACTGCCCTTCCGTCAGATTGTAGGAGGCGGCATTTTGGAAGCCCGTGAGCAAAACGGTGAGCTCGCCACCGTTTCCTGTCTTGCTGCCATCGGCACCTACGTACAGGTCGTCATAGCTGTCGGCGGTGCTACCTGCGCTTTGAGAGGGCTCCGTTCCCGACAGAGTGGTATCCGCCGAGGCGGGAAAAACTGCCGTGGGAATGAGCGTTACCAGCATACAAAGCAGTAAAAACGCGCTTACGATTCTCTTTTTCATCACAAATCTCCTTGCTTTTTCGATAAAAATCTTCCAGCCCCTTCTCGTTTCTCGACATTGCGAGCCGGGAGGGCGGAAGGGCTTTCCCCGTTCCGTATCGGAACGAGGCTATCATACGTAGATTTATGTTAATAGTATAACAAAAGCGCTGGTGCTTGTCAACAAATTCTGCCATTTTTGTCAAAAAGGTCAAATCCGCTCCCCCAATTTTGTGAATTTTAAACAAACAGGGAAAGGCGGCGCTTTTTTATGCTCAAAAAAAGCGACTTACCGTCTTTCTTTTTTCACTACCCACGCTTTCCGATTTTGTCAAACGAATTATCCTTTTGCCGCCTTTTTCCAAAAAGCGCAAAGCGGCAAGGCCGAGGCCTTGCCGCTTCTCTGATAAGAGCTGACGCAATTAGTATTCATTTCCCACAAGCCAGGTCCAATCACCCGGATGCATACGAGCGCCGCATTCCTCAATCAACGTCTTTATGGCTGTCGGGAAGCTCAGCTTTTCGCTGCCGGTATAATACCGCGTTCCCGTGAGCGTATGACCGTGCTGCGCCCAGAGCTTGCCCATATTGAAGCACTCTTCCTGCTGCTTTGCCGCCGTGGTGGCGCGCACGTTGAAGATAAAGTTGTCGGTGGAGTGAATGTTGTAGGACCAGGCGCTTTCCACGGTGTGCTGCATAAAGAAGGCGGAAACGCCCTTGGAGCGCAGATAATGCGTATAATCGTAATCGTTTGCGCCTTGCAGCTTGCCCCTGTCCGCGCCTGCGGAATACATCACTGCGATATTGTTGTAGTTGGACCAGTTGGTAGAGGAGCCGTCAAAGTAATAGCCGTCGCTCTGTCCGCCAAGGCCGTTGCCCGTGTACTTATCAAACACCACGAAATTGTGGTGCATGAAGTTGATTTGCTTGGTGTTATCGGGCTTCAGGTTGCCGCCCAGCACGTAAATGGCACCGCCATCCTCCATTTCCGTCATATACCGCGTCAGATAATTGTGATGAATATTGACGTTATAGAGGTTGTAGTTGTCGCCCTCCTCCCAGGTTGCCGCCGCCCAGGACCAGCCCAATGACATACCCGAATAGGAGCAACCGATAATGGTATTGTTGGCGATTTCCACGTCCTTACAGGACGCCATATAGAGCGCAGGCGAGCAGTACACGCTTTGGGCTATCTGGTGGAGATAGTTTTGGGTTATCGTCACGTTTTCCGCGCCGCTCTTGGAGGAAAACTCGTTATTGGAAATCGTGCGGCCGCGAATACGGATGCCCGAGTCCCCAATCATTTCCAGCTCGTTGCCCGTTATAACGGTATTTTCAACTCTGCCCTCCATGTAGATACCGGCTCCGCCAATATCGTGAATATAGCAGTTCTGAATCAAAACGTTCTTTGCGTTGTAGCAGGCAATCGCGGCACGGCGCGAAAAGCCCGTTTCATTCAACTGCTTCGAGCCTGCGTTGTTCGAGCCTGCCTGCCCTGCGGCAAGACCGTTTTTGGTCAGCATATAATCGTCAACGCCCCAGACGGTCAAATCGGAGAAGGTGACGTTTTGCGGGTCGTGAAGCACGAAGAGATTGTCAAGCGTGGGATAGGAGAAGCCAAGATCCGCAACGCCATTTTCCGTGTAGTAGTACACCGTGCCGTTGACCTCATCGTAATAATACTCGCCCGTCATATCCAAAAATTCCAAGGCATTGGATAAGAAGAAATGACGTCCCGCCATCGTCATATCGGTGGGGATGTTGAACACCTTGTACTGCTCGGGGTCCAGATAAACGGCAACCAGCGTTTCCTGCTTTCCGTGTCTGGCATCGTAATAGTACACCGTGTCATCAAAGTCAATGCCCGCCAAATTCATAATGTTGTAGCACCATTCAGCGTTGGCGTGAATCTCAATGCCAAGGCCCGCCAAGGCGGTTTTGAAGCTTTCCTTCGGGTTATAGGTACCCGCCGCCTTCATAGCGGCAAGATTTGCCTCCACGAGCGCCCGCAGGGGCTCTACCGTTTCAAGCTGAAGGTAAAGGACACCTCTTGAGCCTCGCTCGGTGGCCACCGTATAGGAAACATCGGAGGCCTTCAATTCCTTGTTCTGCACCTTGATGAACTGTGCCTTGAAGTATCGGAAGGCTTCGGCATAATCCGCGCCCATTCCGGAGCGAACGTCCTCAACGGTCCAGTTTTCAAAGCCGGGCTTGTAGTATTTATCCTTCAAATCGCTATACGCCAAGAACCACTCGTAGTGCTTGGTGTAGGCGGCAAGAAGCTCGGGCCTTTCGGAAAGCCCCGCATATTCTACGGCGGGCGCATGCTCCTCAAGCTCTTCACGGTCAAAATAGTATTTTGCCTTGATATAAGCGCCCTCCACGTCTCTGTCGTAGCGGGTAACGTAGGGCTGCTCTCCGTTCGTTGTGGTGGTCTCCGTTCCGTGTGCCATGGAGGCAGACCAGCCGTCCACGTAGAAATTGCGGAATGCAGGATATGCCCCCTCTGCATCGCGAGCAAAGGTAAAGGCGTAAACGTTGTCCTTGCCCTCTACCTGCCTGAAGGCCGTACAGGGAATATCCAGCGCCGTTGTCAGCTCAGCAGGCTCCTCGGCGTCTATATCACCCTCGATGGAGAAATAATAGTAATCGTTTTCAAGCGCACCGAAATCCAGCTCTGCAACCCTGTCAACGCGATGCGTGCCGCCGCCCAAAACGAGCGTCAAGCGCAAGGGAACCTCGGTTTTTGTCAACAATTCTTTACAATAATCGAAGGCATCGTTAAAGCTTGCGTAAGGGTTCTGCTTGCTTCCGTCACCGTTTGTAGAGGCGGTAGCAGACACGTGAACCGTTACCTCCTCGTAGCAGTTCTCCGCCGTCATTGCCATATAATCGACAACAGCCGTATCCGCAAAGCGTTCTTCATCGGCAAGCGCCTTATAAACGGAGAACAGGGAGAGCTTTTCGCTATAATCGCTGCTCTTCAAGCCACCGTAGAAATAGCTGACCGCGCCACTTTGCTTATCCGTCAGCTTTACGTAGGAGACAACGTTCAGCCGCGTGGTATAAAGGTCAGCATCCGCATCAAAGTAACGGAGCGTGATGGCATAGGTGTCCTCATCCAGAAGATACGCCACATTGGCGCCCGAAACGGAGTCAAAGGCAACGAAGCGGTAATCGTACGCGCCGTCAATGGTGGGAATCTGCTTGGTGTTCAAGCCAATGAGCGTGCCAAGCTCAACCTCAAATCCTGCCGCCATAATCGCGGCAATAGAGGAGTATTGCAGGTCAAAGTAGAAGCGAAGAGCATCAGACATATCGTTCTTGATGCCAATACCTTGCGAACGCACCCAGATGCCCGCCATACTGTTATCCAAGGACAACTGCGCCTCCTCCTTCGTCATGGTGAAGGAGAGCTCCTCAAAGGCGGAAAAGACGGTTGCCGCATCGGGAATGCTGGCAAGAGCCTCCTCCAAGAGCGTGGTATCCAAATCAAAATAATAGCAGATATCCGCAACGCGATTTTGCAGCTTTTCGGCCTCGCTCAGAACTCTGTCATATACGCGCACCGCATACATCGTAGAAGCGATACCGCGCATTAAATCAAAGCCCTTCTCTGCCACGTCCTCCGTGGAGATGTATTTGTTCGCAGGCACAACGGTCTTCATGCCTACCTCAAAATCGCAGAAAATCATATACTGCGAGGAGCCCTCCTCCTCATCGAAGTCGTGCTCGATATCGTAGGTTATAATATTGCCCAGGGTGATGTCCTTGAAGGTTCTGTCGCGTCCAATCTCATAGCGCGGATTGGGGCCATCGTCCCAGCAGCCCTTCGTGTGATAAACGAACCACTTTTCAAAGGAGCCGGAGGAAACGTGGCTGTGTGAGGCGTACGCCATACAGCGCAACGGACCAATGGAAAAGGCTCTGTCATGATAAACGCCGTAGGTCGTTACCTCATCTACAAAGGGTGTGATGCTTCCGTCCTCGTTTTGCACGGTAATGCCCTCGGGGGCGGTGACCACCTCTACGGTATAATCCTTCTTGGGAAGCAAGGAATAATCCAAGCTCAAATAATAGTTGAAGTTTTCGCGATGAAGGGCAGCCACGCTCTTGCCGATATACGAGGCAGGAACGGTTTCGCGAATCTGAAGTCCGCCGTCCTCGCTTCTCTTCCAGCCGTCTCCGTAAAGCACGCCGAAGCCGCCGCCCTTTGCCGCGTTGGTCCAGTTAACCAGACCGTCGCTGAACACCACGGGGGTAGAAAAGCCGTCATACGAGGTAAGCAGGGCAACAAGCCCGTCTGTTACGTAAAGAGTTTCCTCGGTATCCCACCGGAATTCACATATGGAAAGCGCTTCGTCAATGGCAGCCGCGGCCTCCTTGCTATCCTTCATCAGAGGCGTCTGCTGCAAAAAGCCTGCCACGAAGGCAAGGGTCTCTGCGTCCAGATTGGTATAATATTTTTCTATGTCCAAGCGCGCGCATGCCAGAAAATCAACGTAATAGTTTCTCGCCATCTCCGCAGCGGTCAGCTCACAATCGTATATACGGACAGCATAGACGTCAACGGGTGCGCGGCGGAAGAGATAGAATACAGTTTCGCTATCCTCGCCAACAAAGCATTTATCGCTGTTCGCGCTATCGGCGGAATCGCTCTTATAGATGCCCGATTTAGACAAAACACCGCCCTTCTTCACCTGATACAGCATTTCGGTGGCGTCAGTCTTCTCCGTTACCCTTCTGATTATCTGTTGCGTGAAAACACCGGTATCAACGCGGCTTTCCTCCATCCACATCTGGTTGTTCAGGTAAGCGCCGCTATACCAGCCGCCTGTTCCGGGGGAGAGGAAATATCGGCTATAATAGTTTCCGCTCAGCACCGTTCCTTTTCCACGGTCATAGATAACCTTCAGCTGTCCGATGGCATCGGAAAGCACGTCCCAAAGCGCCGCGGCGGTATAATCCATAATGGGCGTTCCGTTGGCATCCGTTGCCTTCATACGATTGTATTTTACGGTATATTCAACGGTAAAATCCTTTTTGGGCAGAGCGTCAATACTAAAATTCAGGTAGACATCCTCTGCGCTATTGTTGTGCTTGGTCTTATCGTAGGAATAGGTACCGTCTCCGTTGGACGTGGCAACGCCCATCGTCATCGTATATCCGATGCCGCCCCCATCCAGCTTTTTCCAAAGAGAGCCGATAAGCGAGGCGTTGGCGGTTCCCATTTTATCGTACCAAACGCTTTGGGTGTCAGAAAACAAAACCGAGGTGTGCTCAAACGCCGAAAAAAGCGAGGTCAATTTGCCGCCGTTTTCGGTCTTACTGCCGTCTGCGCCCACGTAAAGCACGTCGTACGCGTTCTTTTCGCGTGCCGCTGCCTCTGCCTGCTTGATTTCCTCAATAGCTTCGGCTATATCTTCAATATCCGATGCCGTTGCCGCGAAGTTGAGACCGCCGACAAGCTCAAGAAACGTTTTCTTATCAGCCTCATTCAAGTTTGCGTACAAGGAGAAGGACGCGCCGCTTTTTACCAGAATATCAACAATACGGTTCTGCTCTATCTGCGTTGCACTCAGAACCTTGTTGTAAATACGCACGGAATAAACCGTTATTGGCTCGCGGTAGAAGAGATAGAAGAGCGAGCTTTCGGTTTCCTTGAAATATCTACTCGTGTTCAGACCCGAAGCAATGGCAATAGAGGAATCGTACTGTCCCGATTTTTGCAGAATGCCGTCTTTCAGAATTTTAATGGTTGCCTGCGTTGCATCCGCGCTCACGCTTTCGTCGCGGGTGACGGTCTGGACGAAGGTGTCAAAGGTCGCACGGCTAAGATCCGTCCAGAGCTGTCCGTTTCCATAGCCGTTATCCTCGCCCGCTGCGCCCCAAGCCTTTCCGTCCGCCGCCAAGAACCAACGGGTAGTTCCTCTTTCGCCAAGCGTTATTCCCGAGCGGTCATAGGCGTCCTTTAAGGTGCCGATAACGGTGGTAGGATGGCTGCCGTTAGACTCCCAGAAGGTGTTTTTGGTATAGATGGCGGCAGGGTTCAGCGTGCCATCGGCGTTAGCGCCGACAATTCTCTTATGCTCCGCCAGCCACTCAATCGTATAATCCCCATCGGGCAAAAGCCCGATATCAAAGCAAAGACGGGGCTTTTCGCTAAGGTTGTAGTGCGTATTGCTATCAAAGCTCCATGTCCCATCAGGCTCCTGCGTAGCAAGACCTGCCGAAAGGTCATAGCCAACGCCGCCTCCCGCATACTTTTGCCAAAGACTGCCCTCGAAGGTTGCCACGGCATTACCGTAGCTTGCCGTCCAGGTGCCCCCCGCCAAATCCACGGTAGACGCATTTCCTGCGGCGTCAAAGCGCGCCACAAGGCCATCCGTCACGTAAAGGTCGGAAAAGCTCGTCAAGGGCGTTTTTTGCGCGGAATTGCTCCCTGCACCTTGCGCGCCGTTTCCCTCGGCCAGAGCAACAGTCGCCGTTGCAGGAATGAGGGTAAGAAGCGTGCAAAAAACAAGCAAAAGGGAAAGAACTCTCTTCATAAGGGCAACCCTCCGAGTAAAGTTTTGTTTACAGTTCTTTTATTTCAAAGCACTCTTGCCAAGATATTTGCTATACGTAACGTATGCCGCATCCCAAAGCGCTGCCTCGGTGGGCTCATACGTAGCCAAAGGCGTGGAATCCTTGATAACCTTGCGCGCTTCCTTCCAATCCTTGATGTCGCCAAGGGCAATCAGCTGTACGGCGATGTTGCCCATGACCGTTGCTTCCGCAGGGCCTGCAACCACGCGCACACCCGTGGCAGATGCGGTCAGACGGCAAAGCAGGGTATCCTTGATACCGCCGCCAAGCATATTGATTTGTCCGAAGCTCTTTCCCGAAATATCGCAAAGAGCGTTATAGTTCAGCTTATACTTCATAGCAAGGCTTTCGTAGATACAACGCATTACCTCACCGCGCGTTTGAGGAACGTACTGACCCGTTGCGCGACAGAACTCCTTCACGCGAGAGGGCAAATCTCCTGCCGTTTCAAACTCGGGCGCGTCACAGTCGATAAAGCACTTGAAGGGCTCTGCGGCCAAGGCCTCTCTCTCCAAATCGGCGTAGGAAACCTTGTCACCCTCTCTGTGCCATTGGCGACGGGATTCCTGAATGAGCCAAAGGCCCATGATGTTCTTCAAGAAGCGCGTGGTGCCCATATATCCGCCCTCGTTGGTGTACTGGATGGCGGCGGATTTTTCGTTGATA
>JAZRFK010000088.1:0-2912 GCA_045661325.1 Eubacteriales bacterium
ACCTCGCCCTTGGTTTTCTCGGCGCTATATAGACTCAAATAGGTTTCGGGCTTGAAATTGCGAATGGCCATATCCCTATCGTAAATGGCGCGCACGATGGGGATAATTACGCGGCCAACGCGAAGCAAGCTTCCCATACGCAAGGTAGCGTATCGCGTGAAATTGACACCGTACAGCCAGTCGATATAGGTGCGGGCAAATCCCTCGTTGGCCAAGGCATCGTATTCCCTATCATCCTTCATATCGGCAAGGGCGGCGCGCACCGTTTCGTCCGTTTGGTCGGGAAGCCAAAGGCGCAAAATTTTCTTTTTGGCGGTGCTTCCCTGCAAAGCGTGCTGAATACAGAGGCGCACGATAATTTCGCCCTCTCTGTCAGCGTCTCCCGCGTTAACGATGGCGTCAACATCCGGGCGGTTGCAAAGGGCTTTTAAGAGATTGGCCTGCTTGACAACACCGTTATCCGTTTTTCCGTCATCCCCACGGCGAAGCTCAAAATGGAAGCGCGGAGGGATGCACGGGAGGGTATCCATCGTCCAACGGTTCGTTCCGTCGGGATTGGGGGCGTAATACTCAATATCTGCCAATGAGAACAGATGGCCGAAGGCCCAGCTGACAATATAATCCTTGCCCTCCAAATACCCATCGCATTTTTTCATATTACCGATGGCGGCGGCGATATTTCTACCAAGGCTTGGCTTTTCCGCAATAATCAGTTTCATATTTTTTCAGCTTCCTTTGAAGCTTCCTTTCCGAAGGTTCGCTTGGCTTTCAAAAGTCCTTTGGACTTTTTCCGTACCTTTTTTTAAACATTTTTGAAAAATTGGACACATCGCTATACCCTGAAAGCTGTGCCGCCTCCTTTACGGAGGCACCCTTTTCCAAAAGACGCGCGGCGTTTTCCATTCTGACAGAAATTAAAAACTCCGATATGGTGACACCCGTTTTGGCCTTGAAAAGTCGGGAAAGATACCGCCTGTCCAAATTGAAGCTATGGGCAATGTCCTCCACGCGAAGCGGCTGCATATAGAGGGCGCGGATATAGTCCTCCACGCGCTTGACGTATCGGTTTTCTCCCTTCTTATCCGAAAACAAAAAGGCGTACAACCGAAAAAGCTCTGCGGCCAGAGCGTACACCCTGCTATTGTCCGACACAGGCTCGCGCAACGGCTCTTGAATGAGGCCGACAGGAAGGGGAAAGACGGGCGAAAGCTCAGAAAAGCGCTTCGCCAGCTCGCCGTCAAAGCCGAGCCAGGCATACTGCCAAGGGTCCTTTTCGTCTGCACGGTAGGTGGTGACCTCTCCCGGCAATATCAAAAACGCCTCCCCTGCCTTGACAGGATAGGCGCGCTCGCCCTTATAAAGCGTGCCTTTACCGCTAAGAACGTAATGAAGCAGATAATAGGCGCGCACGGCGGGCCCGAAGGTATGAGAGGGGGCGCACTTTTCATTACCTGCGATAATGGGATTTAAATCCTTCAAGCCATGGTTTTCAAAAATGAATTCCCGTATATTTGCGCTCATACGCTTCTCCTCTCTTGCTCTTGATAGTTACATTTTACCATATACTTGGCACATAATGCAATGGCTTTTTCAAGAAAAAAGCGATAAAATGGAAAAAAGAGAAAAAAACCTGTTTTTTCTTCTCTTTTTAACAAAAATACCATTTTCGGAAAGGGAACGACGATGAAAATTACCTTTATGGGCGCAGGAAGCACCATTTTCGCCAAAAACGTTTTGGGTGACGTGATGGCTACCCCTGCCTTGCAGGATGTTGAAATCGCACTTTATGACATTGACGCAGACAGACTGGAGGAATCCTTCCTTCTGATTGGCTCCTTGAACCGCTGCTTCAACCAAGGCCGCGCCACTGTAAAAAAATATTTAGGCGTACAGATGCGTAAGGAAGCGCTGCGCGGGGCTGACTTTGTTGTGAACGCCATTCAGGTTGGCGGCTACGAGCCCTCGACGGTGATTGACTTTGAAATCCCCAAGAAATACGGCTTAGAGCAGACCATTGCTGACACCTTGGGCATTGGCGGCATTTTCAGAGGCCTTCGCACCATCAAGGTGATGAAGGAGTTTGCCGCCGATATGGAGGAGGTTTGCCCCAACGCCCTTTTACTCAACTACACCAACCCTATGGCCATTTTAACGGGCTATATGCAACGCTATACAAACGTCAAGACCATTGGCCTTTGCCATAGCGTTCAGGTATGCGCGGAGGCCATTCTGACCCACGTGGGACTTGCCGACAAATTGGAGGGACACCGAGAGAAGATTGCGGGCATCAACCATATGGCTTGGCTGCTTGAAATTGCCGACAAGGACGGCAACGACCTTTATCCCGAAATCCGCCGCCGTGCTAAAGAAATTCTGGCAGGTACCAGAGATTATGACCTGGTGCGCTTGGATTACATTGATAAATTCGGCTATTATTGCACCGAAAGCAGCGAGCATAACGCGGAATACAGCGCTCTTTACATCAAATCCCACAAGCCTGAGCTGATTGACAAATTCAAGATTCCTTTGGACGAATATCCCCGTCGCTGCATCAAGCAGATTGCCGACTGGAATAGCCAGAAGGAAGCGCTTTTGAAGAATGCCGAGGCGGTGGAATATAAGCGCTCCCGTGAATACGCTTCTCATATTATTGAAGCGGTTGTCACGGGCAAGCCCTACGCCTTTGGCGGCAACGTGATAAACAACGGCATCATTCCCAACCTGCCTGCCGAGGCCTGCGTTGAGGTGACCTGTATGGCAGACAACACGGGCATTCACCCCACCTATGCCGGCCCTCTGCCTACGCAGCTGGCGGCTATGAACAGCCTGAATATTTATCCCCAGCTGTTGACTATTGAGGCCGCCGCCACGGGAAGCAAGGACGCCCTCTACCACGCCGCCCTTGTAGAGCC
>JAZRFK010000089.1:0-26537 GCA_045661325.1 Eubacteriales bacterium
GGCTCGGGCGCTGTTACCATTCCTTGGATGAAGAAGTCGGGCTACAAGCCCGAGTTTGCCGCCGCCGCTGAAGCCTCCGCATCCACGGGTGGACAGATCATGCCGCCTATCATGGGTGCCGCCGCATTCTTGATGGCAGAAACGGTTGGCGTTCCTTACTCCGACATCGTTGTCAGAGCCATTCTTCCTGCGCTTCTGTATTTTGCAGGCGTGTTTATCACGGTGCATTTGGAGGCCAAGAAGGAGGGCCTGCGCGGTCTTTCCAAGGAGGAGCTTCCCCGTCTTATTCCGCTTTTGAAGAAATCCTATCTTTTGCTTCCCTTGATAGTGCTTATCTATCTCGTTGGAACGAGCACTCGCTCTATTGCCTATGCGGCTGTTATTGCTATTGGCGTTTCTATCGTTGTCAGCCTGTTCAACAAGGGCAACAGAATCACGCCCAAGCGCATTTGGGAGGCTCTTGCGGCCGGCGCGCAGGGAATGATAACGGTTGCGGTTGCTTGCGGCATTGCAGGCATCATTGCAGGCCTTATCAGCGTAACAGGACTTGCCTATATGCTCTTTAACGGCATCGTGGCATTCGCGGGCAATCATCTGATTATCGCGCTGTTTTTGACGATGCTTTGCTGCATCGTTCTGGGAATGGGCGTGCCCACCACGGCAAACTATTGCATTATGGCGGCCACCTGTGCCCCCATTCTCGTGCAAATGGGCGTTCCGATTTTGGCGGCGCATTTCTTCGTTTTCTATTTCGGTATCGTTGCCGACCTGACGCCTCCCGTTGCCCTTGCGGCCTACGCAGGCGCGGCCATCGCGCAGGCCAACCCGATGAAAACGGCCATTACCTCCACGAAGCTGGCCATTGGCGCCTTTATCGTGCCGTACGTCTTTGCGCTCAATCCTGCGATGCTCTTTATAGGAACCAACGGAGTTTGGGAAATTATCCTGATAGTTGTTTCCTCGCTGATAGGTATTTTCGGCGTATCTGCGGCCCTTGAAGGCTATATCGTTGCACCTATGGCCTGGTACGAGCGCCTTTTGAGCATTGTTGGCGGCTTGGCGCTTATCTATCCCGGACTTGTCACTGACCTTGTCGGACTTTCTCTGGTTGCGGCGGTCATTGCCATTCAGATTGTCAAGCGCACCAAAAATAACAAGGCAGTAGCCTGATCCATGTCCAAAGCCCCGAACAGCTTCCCCTGTTCGGGGCTTTTCGTTTCGGGTGAAAAGCAAATCTCTGTTGACATTTAGAATGAGAGGTGCTACAATGAGGGTAGTCAAGAATCCCTTATCTATCTAAATTCTGCGGCGGGACCGCAAGGAATGGGAGAAAACGATATGAACGAAAAAATGAAAACGGCGGCAGAGATTGCAGGTGCTTGGCTTCTTCGGGTGGATACCACGGAAATAGCAAGCCATTCGGGAGAGGGCGGCTACGGTAGCTCCAACACCCAAAAGGAGTTTTTGACCGTGACGCCTGAGCAGGTTATTTTTGAAGAGGGAAGAGCTATCGGCATTCGCGCCTTTGAGCACGATTTTCTCTTTTCTGCCTGGGGCAAGTCCTACAATCAGTATCTTGATTCCTGGGAAAGCGGCGAGATGGACCATACCCTGTATTCAGACACCTATCTGCTTCCCATCGTATACGATACGAAGGTGAGTCCCGCCTTGGCGGAGGAGGCAAGCGGGCTTCTCTACGGGGCGCGGGACATTATGGTTTCACTGACCGTTGGCGGTCATATGTCGGCGGTGAAGGACCAATATTTCAGAGATTGCCAAAAATTGACCGAGGTTGTTATAGAGGAGGGCGTTATCGCTCTTGGTGAGCGCGCCTTTGCTCTTTGCCCGAGCCTTGCGCGACTGTCCTTGCCTGCCAGCCTTGAAACGATAGGCAAGTACGCCTTTTCGGGCTGTTCTGCCTTGCAGGAAATTAAAATTGCCGAGGGCTCTCCCTATTACGAGGTGAAAGACGGCGATATTTACGATAAGCGCACGGGCGCTTGCGTATTCAATCACGTCAACGGTGCGCTTCCCGACAACTATAAGGAGCTTGAAGCGCTGGTTTTGCCGCTCGGTATGACCGAAATTTCGGAGGAGCTTTTCGAAAAATGCAAGAGTCTTCGCCGCGTGGTGATTCCCGAGGGCGTAAGGAGAATTGAAAAGAGCGCCTTTTACGCCTGCGAGTCCTTGGAGGAGATTACCTTCCCCGAGAGTCTGGAGGAGATTGAAGAATACGCCTTTGGCTGCTGCTATGCGCTGAAGCGGGTGGCTTTGCCCAAGGGCGTCAAGACGCTTGGCGCCAACGCCTTTTCCTACTGCAAGAATCTGACGGCGATATTGCTTCCCGATGCAATCAAGACGGTTGAGGAGGAGTGCTTCTCGAATTGTGAGAAGCTTTCCACGGTCAAGCTTCCCGAGGGGCTGGAGAAAATCGGGGAGTCGGCCTTTTACGGCTGTAAGGCGCTGACAACGCTTGCCTTGCCCAAGGGGGTCAAGGAAATTGAATGTCAGGCGTTCCGCTTCTCAGGCATTACCGCTATGGAGCTTCCCGAGGGGCTTTCCGTGATTGGCTATAGCGCCTTTGAGGGCGCGGCGCTTGCTTCCGTTTCCTTGCCCTCGACGCTGAAGGAAATTGGCAGTACCGCCTTTAAGGGCTGTCCCCTTATCACCGTCGCGCTTCCCGAGGGAATGGAGTATCTTGGAGAGGGGACATTCGAGGACACTTCTCTTGAAACGGTTACGCTTCCTAAGGATTTACAGAGAATTCCCAAAAACTTTTTTGCGGGCTGTAACGATTTAGAGGAGGTGCTTCTTCCCGAGGGCGTGGAGTCCATTGGCGAGAGGGCGTTTTACTATTGCGCGCGCTTAAAGACCCTTCACCTGCCAAAGAGCGTCAAGAGCATTGGGTCGTATGCGCTTTTCGGTATGTATCACGCAAGAAGCGTGACGGTGGCAGAGGGAAATCCCTGCTTTACCGTCAGGGACGGATGCTTGTACAGCGCAGAAAATCGCCGCGAGGCCATTTTTGAGCCCAAGAAGGATTTCCTTGCGCTGTTAGATAAGCTTCCTTCCGATTACGAAGAGAGGGAAGAGCTGAAAATCCCCGCGGGAACCACGGTTGTTCCCCCCTATCTGCTGTCGAAGCGGAGCAAGGTGCGCCGCCTTGTGCTACCCAAGAGCCTCGTATATATTGATGCCATTGCCTTTTACGGCTGCAAAACGCTAAAGGAGGTTATCTTCCATCCCGACAGCAAGAACGTGCGGCTGTACCGCAGCGCCTTTGCCTATTCTACGGCGTTGGAGCGCGTTTCGTTTTCTAAGGGTGTAGTTCTGTATGACGACAATGTCTTTGCGTATTGCACCGCCCTGAAGGAGCTTTCTCTTCCCGAAGAGGCAGAGCTTGGCAATTATGCCTTTTACGGCTGTACCTCGCTTACAAGCGTCACCGTTTCCGAGGGAACGAAGGCTATCCCGCTCTATGCCTTTGGTAAGTGCGCCGCCCTTTCGCGCGTTGTGCTTCCCGAGGGTGTTGGGCATCTGGCGAAGGGCGCCTTTATGGGCTGTACCTCTCTTAAGGAAATCACCCTTCCCGAGTCGCTTCGTTCCATTCATGATTATGGCTTTGAGAACGCGGGTCTTCGTGAAATCCGCTTCTTAGGCGACAAGCACGTGTATATCGACAACTACGGCGTTTTTGAGAACTGTCCGCTTTCCGAGGAAAGCCGGAAGGAAATCGAGCGCGTGCGTAACTAAGGCTGAACAGCGCTATAAGCGCCGATTTGTATATCCGAAGAGTGGTGCCGAAGCCGCCAACGGAAAGACAAAAGCTGTATTTGCCTAACTTTGAAACCATATAAAACCGCCGCGAGGGGCTATGCTTTCAGCCTTCGTGGCGGTTTTTTCTGCGCTTGATTGCGTCGGCACCGCCTGATACGAAAAGCCCTTTTTACGGGCAAATGAATTGACAAAAGCAGGCGGGCGGTGTATAATGGAAAAAATAAAAACGGTTGCTTGATCCGAAGAAAAGCCATAATTACGACAAGGCAAAATAAGGACGCCTACCCTATGATAAAGCCGATTTTTTCCACGGAAGGAGCCCTCGTTTCTTTACAAACGGAGGCACAGGCGGCCTTTTTGACAGACGAGCGCCGCCAAGGCCGACAAGAAAGGAATGAAACAAAAATGAGAATATGTGCAGGTGCTATATTCGATATGGACGGAACGCTGATTGATTCTCTGGTTTTGTGGGAGATCATCTGGGAACGGCTTGGCAAGAGCTGCCTTGGTAAAGACGGATTCAGGCCAAAAACAGAGGACGATAAGGCCGTACGCACCATGACCTTAAAGGGTGCGATGGATTTTATACACGAAGCATATGAAATGGGCCCAAGCGGCGAGGCGTTGCTTGCGCTGACAAACGAAATAATTGCCGATTTTTACGCCAACGAGGTGGAAATGAAGGCGGGGGCGCTTTCCTTTTTAAAGGCGCTTAAAGAAAAGGGCGTCAAGATGTGCATTGCCTCGGCAACCGACCTTGGTCTTGTCAGACTGGCGCTTGCCCGTTGTGATATTGAAAAATATTTTGTGGCGGTGCTTTCCTGCGCCGATTCGGGCAAGGGGAAGGACTCTCCCGATATATACGAAAGAGCCCTGTCTGCTTTGGGCACGCCGCTTGAGGACACCTGCGTTTACGAGGACTCTCTCGTTGCGCTGCGAACGGCAAGCGCGATGGGGCTGCAAACGGTGGGCATTTACGATAAAAACAACTACGGACATAAGGAAATGCAAGAAATTGCCACCGTGTACGTTGGCGAGGGAGAAACGCTGGAAAAATTGCTGTGAAAGCAAGGAGAACGAAGATGATAACGCTGAAAAGTCCGCAGCCTAACGCGCTTGTTTCCTTGCAAACGGAAGAGCATCGCGCCTTTTTGGAGGACGAGCCGCGCCGCGCAAGGATGGACGGCGGCAAAACCTTTTGCTATTACGATTTAAAAAGAGAGGGTGTTGATGCCTCCTTTCCCGCGCCCATCCTTTTTTCGTGGGAGGGCGGCGAGGCAAAAGAGGGCGAGGGCGCGCTTTACACCCTTCTTATCTCCGAACGGGAGGATATGCAGGGCGCACTTTTCTATATGACGCCCCGACAGGAGCAAGAGGTATACAACTTAAAGGTTGGCACGCGCTATTTCTGGTGCGTTCAGCAAAACGGAAAAAGAAGCGAAATCTTGGCCTTTGATACCGCCCTTATTCTGCCGCGCGCTCTTAAAATTGAGAATATCTCCAACGTGCGTGACCTTGGCGGCTATCTTGTTGCGGGTGGGCGAGTTCGCCAAGGGCTTGTGTTCCGCGGCGGTGAATTTGAGTTGCACGGGCATCTGACGGCCGCAGGGGCCGAGGCACTTTTGCGCCTTGGGATACGCACCGAGCTGGATATGCGGGGGGAGGCAATAGGTAAAGTAGACTTTACAACGGCCGAGACACTCGGCATTTCGCGCCGCCTCGTTCCCTCCGTTCCCTATTCGGAGATATTTAAAGAGGAAAATCGCGCTTCGGTCGCGGAATTTTTTAAAACCTTTACCCAAAGGGAAAGCTATCCCATCTATTTTCATTGCTGGGGAGGGGCTGACCGAACGGGCACCTTTGCCTTTGTTCTCGGCGCATTTCTCGGTATGCCTCTGTCGGCGCTTATCGACGACTATGAATTTACAAGCCTTGCCGTCTGGGGCACGCGCACGAGAAATTACGGGCTGTTCCAAGAGTTTTTGGAGCGCTTTCTTACCCTTTCGGGCGACACGCTCTTTCAAAAGGCCGACACCTTCTTGAAGGAATACGGCGCTCTGACGGAAGAAGAAAGACGAACGCTTTATGAGATACTCGTGGAGCCGTTCTCATAAATATATCACGCAAATATATCACACAAAGTGACTTGAAGATAAGAAAAGGACCTGAATGATGGATAAAATCAAACGCTTAAAGCTTGCCTGTTACAGTGCAAGCGCAACCATGTCTGCCGCAGCCAATCTTTCCCCTGTGCTGTTTCTCACCTTTCGCTCTCTGTATGGCATTTCCTATTCATTGCTGGGGCTTTTGGTGCTTATCAATTTTGTTACACAGCTGATAGTGGACTTGATTTTTTCCTTCTTTTCCCATAGGTTCAACATTTCCAAAACGGTAAAGTCCATTCCCATTATCGCCGTTTTCGGCTTTCTTGTGTACGCCCTTTGGCCCTTCTTTTTTGCAGACCGAGTGTATATCGGGCTTTTGATTGGCACGGTTATCTTCTCGGCGGCAAGTGGGCTTGCCGAGGTGCTGATAAGCCCCGTTATTGCCGCGCTTCCTGCCAAGGACCCCGACAGAGAAATGAGCAAGCTTCACTCGGTGTACGCTTGGGGCGTGGTGTTCGTTATCGCCATCAGTACCGTCTTTTTGCTATTGGCAGGGGGCGGTGCTTGGCAATGGCTTGCCCTTGGCTTTGCCATTGTCCCTGCCGTGTCTGCTCTCTTGTTTGCGGGAACCGAGATTCCTCCTATGGAAACGCCCCAAAGGGCAACGGGAAGCCTGCGCCTTCTCTCGCAGGGCGGCGTTTGGTTTTGCTTTTTGGCAATCTTTCTTGGGGGCGCTGCCGAATGTACCATGTCGCAATGGAGCTCGGGCTATTTGGAGCAGGCGCTGGGCATTCCGAAAATTTGGGGCGACCTCTTCGGTGTGGCCCTCTTTGGTATGATGCTGGGGCTCGGTCGCACCCTTTATGCCAAGTTCGGCAAAAATCTGGGCAGGGTGCTTACCCTTGGCGCTGTGGGCGCCACGCTTTGCTATCTTGTGGCGGCTATTTCTCCTATTCCCTGGATTGGTCTTGTTGCCTGCGCCTTTACAGGCTTTTGCACCTCGCTTCTGTGGCCCGGAATGCTGGTGGTTGCGTCGGATAGATACCCCAAGGGCGGTGTCTTTATTTACGCCTTGATGGCGGCAGGGGGCGATATGGGTGCCTCGGTGGCGCCGCAGCTGGTGGGCATTGTGACGGACGCCGTGATGGGTAGCGCCGCGCTTGCTCCCTTGGCGGAGAGCCTGCGCCTTTCCACCGAGCAGTTAGGTATGAAGATGGGCATGCTTTGCGGTATGCTCTTTCCCCTTGTGGGCGTTTTCGTCTACGGCGTCATCTGGCGCGGCATGAAAAAAGAAAAAAGCCTCGAAAAGCAAGAAAACGCTTGACTTTTCTCTTTGGCTCGCTATAATAAAAATACAAGATAAACCTACAAGGAGGACATTTTATGGTACCCGTTCCCGAAAAACGCATTGCGGATTTTGAGCAGCTTGGCTTTGGTATGTTCGTGCATTGGGGGCTGTATTCCCAGCTTGGTATGGGAGAATGGACCTATGCGGTTCACAATCGCAAAATGGAGGACTACGAAAAGCTGAAGGACACCTTCACGGCAGAGGATTTCAATGCCGAGGAGCTGGTTTTGACGGCCAAAAACGCGGGCTGCACCTATATCGTCTTGACCACCCGTCACCACGAGGGCTTTTCCCTTTACGATACCAAGGGGCTTTGTGACTTTGACGCTCCTCATTCTCCCGCGGGGCGCGACCTTATCCGCGAGTTTGTGGACGCCTGCAACAAATACGGTATTGTCCCCTTCTTTTATCACACCACTCTTGACTGGTACCAGAAGAGCTTCAACGAGAATTTTGACGAGTATTTAGAGTATCTGAGAAAGAGCGTTGAGGTGCTTTGCACGAATTACGGCAAAATCGGCGGTCTTTGGTTTGACGGCAACTGGAGCAAGAAGGACACCGATTGGAAGGAAACGGCGCTGTACGGTACCATTCGCCGCCATCAGCCCGATGCCATCATCGTCAACAATACGGGGCTTTCCGCAAGGGGCGAGGCAGGGCATCCCGAAATTGACTCGGTAACCTTTGAGCAGGGTAGACCCCGCGCCTTAGATAAGGACGGCTGGCCCAAGTATCTTGCCGCGGAGATGTGCTATACCATCAATGACCACTGGGGCATTGGCGAGCTTGACCTTAACTACAAGTCTCCTGCCCAGCTGATCGAAACCCTTTGCCATTGTCGCCGTGTGGGCGCCAACCTGCTTCTGAACATCGGGCCCACCGCTCAGGGCGGCATTGAGCCCTTCCAGCGCGAGCTGATGCGTATGGTGGGCAAGTGGATGCAGTTGAATGCCGAGGCGATTTACAACGGCAGACCCCATCCTGCCACCTGCAAGAACGAAAAGAACTTCGTTCTGCGTACGGATGACTATCTCTATTTCTTTATTCACGGCCTTGGCAGAACGGGCAACGAGAACGTGACTGTCAACGAGGGCGAGGAAAACGATTTCACCTTCCGCGGCGTTGCGGAATCGGTGGAGTCGGTCGAATGGTTGGATAATGGCGAGAGCCTGACCTTCGCGCAAAAGGACGGCATTTTCTCCTTGGGCGCTACGGGATTCCCCTACGGTACCTCCACCTGCGTGCGCGTGGCCAGAGCCAAGATTAAAAAATAACAAGAGCAAAAGCAGGGCGCGCCCTTGGCTTGATGCTTGTTGAAATGCAAACTTTTATTTACAAAAAGCGAGGTTGCTATGAAGGTCTGTGTGATACAACCGCCCTATTCCACCGATTTTACCAAGATAGACGAATATTTTGAAAGAGAGCTGTCTCTGCTTGCCGAATGCGATGAGAGCATGGACGTTATCGTGATGCCTGAGGCGGCAGACCTGCCCTGCCTTTCGCCCTCGCGCGAGAAGCACGAGCAAGCGGTTGCGCGCTTTCACGCGCCCTTAATGGAAGCCGCCGCCCAAACGGCCAAGCGCTGCCATGCCATTCTCTTTGTCAGCGGCTATTCCCAAGAGGAGAAGGGCTTGCGGAACACCACCTTTGCCTTTAACCGTCAAGGTGAGATGGTTGGCAAATACTTCAAGCAACACCTGACACCCGGCGAGGTGTCCAAAACCCGTCTTGACAGCGAATATACCTACGAGCATTCCGAGCCCACCGTTATAGAAATAGAGGGGCTGCGCTTTGCTTTTCTGACCTGCTACGATTTTTATTTTTACGAGGCCTTTGCCGCCATCGCAAGAAAAAACGTGGATTTCATTATCGGCTGCTCGCACCAGCGGAGCGACACGCATCAGGCCTTGGAGATAATGTCACGGTTTTTAGCCTATAACACCAACGCCTACGTACTGCGCGCTTCCGTTTCTATGGACGAAAGCTCGGATATTGGCGGCGCCTCTATGATAGTGGCGCCCACGGGAGAAATCCTCGCGCATATGTATAGTCGCGTGGGCTTGGCAACGGCCGAGATTGACCCCAAGAGCAAATACTACAAGCCTGCGGGCTTTGGCAATCCCCCTGCGGCGCATTATGAATATATAGAAAAGGGGCGCCGCCCTTGGAAATACCGTCCTGCCGGCAGTGCTATTGCGCGCTTTGACGCCTTTATGCCCTATCCGCGCGTTTGCGCCCATCGGGGACTTCACGCGGCAGGCCCCGAAAACAGCCTGCCTGCTCTTGCGGCGGCGGTGGCGATGGGGGCAGAGGAGATTGAATTTGACATCTGGCAGACCAAGGACGGAGAAATCGTTGCGCTGCACGATGCAACGCTTGAGCGCGTCAGTAGTGGCGAGGGGCGCGTGTACGAAAAGACCTACCAAGAGCTTTGCGCTTACGATTTCGGAAGCAAATGGGGCAAGGGGTACGAGGGGCTTCGCATTCTGCGCTTGGAGGATTTGCTGAAAAAGCTCGCTTGTCATGCGGTAATAAACTTACATATCAAGTCCATTGACAATAGTAGCCCTCTTCCCGAGGATTACTTGAAGAACATTCTTGCCCTGCTTGATAAGTACGATTGCCGTCGGCACGTATATTTCACCACGGGCAACGACACCCTGCTTGGCCAGCTTGCCGCCTTGGCGCCCGATATTCCCCGTTGCCAAGGCGCCGGGGATGACCCTTGGGAGATTGTGGAGCGAGCCATTCGACATGACTGTCGGAAGGTACAGCTTTTCGAGTGGAATATGACCCAAGAGATGATAGACAAGGCGCACGCACACGGCATTGTGTGTAACGTTTTCTTTACAGATTCTCCCGAACGCGCCGAGACGCTTCTTTCTATGGGAATCGATACCATTCTTACGAATAACTATCTTGCCGTCGCCTCGGCGGTCGCCAAAAAGGAAAAATACGTTACCTATTAAAAAAACGGCAGTCTGCTTGCAGACTGCCGTTTTCATTTCGTTTTTTATTTAAGCTTCCTTGGAATATCGATAAGACCCGCAAGAAAGTCAAGCGAAAGGTCATAATATTTCGCCAACGCGATAAAATGGTGCATCGGCAGCTCGCGTTTGCCGCTCTCGTAAAGCTGATATTGCTGTCTGGTAATGCTTAAAACGGAAGCGATTTCCTCTTGCTTTTTATCCGCATCCTCGCGAGCATCCTTTAATCTCTGATAAAGGTACATCTCTTCCTCCTGCTTAAAAGATATTTTACAAGAGTATTATAGCAATGCATTCAAAAAAATGCTTGACAAGCATTCAAACGAATGCTATAATACTTAAAAGCATTCGTTTGGGTGCAAATTAGGAGGTGAAAATTATGAAAGAGACGATAGAAAGATTGTGGCACGACTATTTCGAGGAGGGTTGCTCGATGCTGAATAGTGAAAAAGAGAAGGCGCTTATGAAAAAGGCGGCGGGATTGCGCGAATCGTTCGAACACGAGATGACAAAGGAGCAAATTGCGGTCACCCAAGCATACATCGACGTTTTGTGCGAATTACAAATCCTTTTTGCCAAAAAGGCATTTTTAAAGGGCTGTGAATTTACAGCATCATTTCTTTTTGAAGCAATAGAGCTTGGATAAGGCGCCAAAAGCGCTACGATTCCTGCCAGAAGCGGTGCAGAAGCGCGGAAAGCGCCTCACGGTTGCCCGCAAATTTGAGACCGTGCCAGAGCTGCGGGAACACCTTGCGGCAGACGGGGGAGCGAAGGCGATCGTCTATCAGAACGACAACACCCTTGTCGTCCTCCCGACGTATCACGCGCCCTGCCGCTTGCAAGATGCGATTCATTCCGGGATAAAGATAGGCGTATTCCTTGCCCATTTCGCATTTTTCGTTGTAGTAGGCCGAGATAAGCTCGCGCTCGGCAGACACCTGTGGCAAGGCAACACCCACAACGATGGCGCCAATCAGGCGCTCACCCACAAGGTCAATGCCCTCGGCATAAATGCCTCCTGTGACGCAAAAGCCAACGAAATACCCCTTTTCTCTGGGCTTGAAGTTATCCAAAAAGGCCTCGCGCTCCTTTTGCGTCATATGCCGCTTTTGTAAGGCAACGGTCACGCGCGGCGCGAGTTGTCGAAAGGCGGCCGCAACGCGCTCCATATAGGCAAAGGAAGGACAAAAGACCATATAGTTGCCCTGTTTTTCGCGCAGCGTGGTGGCGATGATTTTGGCAACCTCGGAAAGAGATTCCTCGCGGGCCGCGGCGCGCACCGAAACCTTGTCCATAATGCCAACGCACAGGTTTTCTTCCGCAAAGGGAGAGGGGGCTTCGATGGAAAGGGCAGGGCGACGGGCGGTCAGAACCGAGCGGTAGTAGTCCGAGGGAGAAAGGGTTGCCGAGAAGAAAACGGCGGAGTCACCCTTGTCCAAGCGCCCGTTGATTTCGTCTGACGGATCTATGCAATAGAATTTGATTTTCTTCTCGCCGTTTTCCTGCAAGGCGTAGGTCACGTAGCCCTCGGAATAGCAAAGAAGGGTGTCCTTCACGCCCAAGAGCTTGTAGAGTGCCTCCCGCAAAAGCTGACTTTTGGCGTCCTTTCGGGCGGAAAGACCAAACACGGCCTTTTCAAGCTTTTCGGAAATGTCCTCCATCAATGCAAAAAGCGGTGTCGGCGGCTCGCTTGTATAGGCAAAGCCAACGTCCTCGCCCTCGGCGTCCTTGCGTAAATCGTCCTTCAGCATTTCGTCAATGGCGCGCTCCGTTGTTTCTAAAAGGCGCGAAAGCTCGCTTGCAACGGGCAGCTCCAAATCGCGAGAAAGCACCAGGGTCTCGTGCAAGAAGGAAAGCGAAAGCTCGGCTGAATACATCTCTCTTGCGCGCTCGGGGAGGTTGTGCGCCTCGTCAATGAGGAAGGTGTAGTGTCCTCCCTCCGTGAAGAAGCGGCGCAAAAACACGCGCCTGTCAAACAGATAGTTGTAGTCACATATCACAACGTCGGCATAGCGGGCGTAGGAAAGCGAAAGCTCGTGAGGACAAACGCCGTATTCCAAGGCAATCGCGAGCAGCGCCTTCTCATCAACCACCGTGATTCCCTTTTGGTAAAGCGCCTCGGTGGCCTTCTTCACGGCCTCCTTTTTGGCTTTTCCGTGGGCGCAGAAGCGGCAGGGAGTGCCGTTTTCCTTATAGGGACAGAGGCGCTCCTTGGCGTACACAATGACGGCGCGGAGCAAAGCACCGCCCGATGCGAGCGAAAGAAGCGCCTCGCTTGCGGTGTCAAAGAGGGTGGTCTTGGGAACGAAATAAAAAATCTTTTCGGTATAGCCCATACCCAAGGCGCGAAGCGCAGGGAACAGCACCGCTATGGTTTTTCCAACGCCCGTGGGGGCGGTGGCATACAGAACGCTCTTGCTCTTGACGGCAGAAAACACCGCCTTCATCATATCTGCCTGTCCGTCTCGCATTTTTTCGTACGGAAAGGCAAGGGAAGCAAGCGTTGGCAAGCGCAGAGCCGCCTTTTCCACGGCGTGCCGCCCATCAAGCGCCAAGGCGGCAAGGGCGCGCTTCCAAAAGGCAGAAAGATTCGCTTTCGTGGGCGTTTCCTCCCAAGAGAAAGACTCATCTGCCTTGCGAAGCACGGTAAAGGAGAGGGTGGGAGGGGCTTCACTCTTCAAAAGGTGGGCGTATAAAAAACCGATGCCGCGGATTTTTTTGCGCGCAACGGCAGAAAGGCGGGCAGGGTTTTCCTGTGTTTCAAAGGTGAGGGAAAGCGTACCGTCACGATGCGCCACGCTGCCACAGAGGCAAACGGCGATTCCGTTTATCTCAAAGCGCTCCTCCAAGGCAACGAGAGAAAAGCCTCTCGCCTCTGCGGCGGCAGGCAGCTTTTGCAGAACGGGTTCCTCGTCATCGGTTATGCCATTGTAGCAAAACCAAGCGGCAGAGAGGAGCTCCTCTACGGAAATATATAAGGTTTGATCGTTTTTTTGAAAAAACATAAAAAAACTCGCTTTCTTTTTCAAAAAACTCTTGCTTTTTTCGAAAAACCGTGATATACTCTTCTATGTTCCCGCCTTTTTGGAGGGAAAAAGGTGAAAAAGCAAACTGCGGAGGCATAGCTCAGTTGGTTAGAGCACTTGCTTCACATGCAAGGGGTCATAGGTTCGAGTCCTATTGTCTCCACCAATCTTTTGGCTTCGCGGTTGCTCATATGGAGGCATAGCTCAGTTGGTTAGAGTACTTGCTTGACATGCAAGGGGTCACTGGTTCGAGTCCAGTTGTCTCCACCAAGAACAACCTTATCCGAATTCGGATAAGGTTGTTCTTTATCCATTGCCAAAGCAATGGCCTATCATCCGTTTTACGCGGATGATACTCGGCCCGAAGGGCTGACGATATACAAGGCTATCGCCTTGATGACTTACCGAAACGCTTTAAAGCAGAAAGGACCACTATGACACCTACCAAGCAAAAAGCCTTTGGCCTTTTTCTCTTGTTTGCCGCTGCGGTTATATGGGGCTTTGCATTCCCGATGCAGTCGGCCGCGGCCGTGTACGTTGGCAGCTTCACGCTTAATTGCTGCCGCTCGCTTCTTGGCGGGATTTTCTTGGTTTTCTGTATTCTCCTTCTTGATAAAAAGAAGGAGCGCCGCCTTTTTTCCTTCAAGCCCTTTTGTCTTGACGTCACCAAGCGCGAGTGGCAGGGCGGTATTCTTTGCGGCATTATCCTCTGCTTTGCTATCAATTTTCAACAGCTTGGCATCGCAGGCGAGGCAACCGATTCGGGAAAGGCCGCCTTTATCACGGCGCTTTACGTGGTTATCGTGCCGTTTTTGAATCTGTTTGCGGGCAAGCGCCCTTCTTTGAAGGTGTGGGCGTGTATTTTCTTTGCGCTTCTCGGCTTTTATCTGTTAAGCGCCCCCATTGAAATGAAGGAGGCAGGGCTTCGCGGCTTTTTCAAGGCCGTGGCTGCGGGCGGCTTCCGCTTCGCCACGAGCGATATTCTCGTTTTTGTCTGCGCCTTGATTTTCTCGTTGCACGTTATCGTGATTGATATATTTGCCGAGGGAACGGACGGGGTGCGTATTTCCTGTATCCAATTTCTGACGGCAGGCATTTTATCCCTGCCCCTGATGCTGATTTTCGATAAGCCTGCCTTCTCCGATATTCTCTTGGCGGCGCTTCCCATTCTGTATTTGGGTATTTTGTCCTCGGGCATTGGCTATACGGCGCAAATCGTCGGCCAAAAATACGTGGACGTGGCTATCGCTCCGATGGTGCTTTCCTTGGAGTCGGTATTCGGGGCAGTAGGCGGCGCCTTGCTTTTGCAGGAAACCAAAACGCCCTGGCAGATAATCGGCTGTGCTATCGTCTTTGCGGCAGTCATTTTCGTACAGCTGCCGAGCAAGAGAAGGAAAAAGGCCAAGGAGCAGAGCGAGAAGGCATAGCCCTTCAAAGCTTTCTATACGATTGATAAAAAGGTGCTTGCGCTCGCAAGCGCCTTTTTTGTTGCCCATTACGCCTTTTCGCGCAAAAGCGAAAGCATTTTTTCAAAATTGTCGGGAAGGGGAGAGGAAAAGGTCATTTGCTCGCCCGAGGGATGACGGAGGGTGAGCTGCTTCGCGTGTAGCATTTGTCCGTCAAAGAGAGGGGCGTGCTTTTTCTCAAAGGGCGTTTTTCCGCCGCCGTACACAAGGTCTCCCATCAAGGGATGACCGAGCGCGGCCATATGCACGCGAATTTGGTGCGTTCTTCCTGTTTGTAAACGAAGCTTTACATAGGAATAGCCCGAAAATCTCTCTAAAACCTCATAATGCGTCACCGCCTCTCTGGCGGTGTGGAGACCGTCCTTGATGACGGCCATTTTTTTTCGGTCAACGGGGTGTCTGCCGATGGGAAGAGACACCGTTCCCGCATCGTCCTTTAAGGAGCCAACGAGCAGCGCGTGATATTCGCGGTAAAGGCTGTGGTCCTCCAGCTGCGCCGCTAAATGACGGTGGGCGGCATCCGTTTTGGCCACGACCAGAAGACCGCTCGTATCCTTGTCGATGCGGTGAACGATGCCGGGACGCAAAACGCCGTTGATGCCTGAAAGGCCGTCCTTGCAATGATAGAGAAGGGCGTTGACAAGGGTGCCGCTCTCGTTGCCTGCCGCGGGATGCACAACCATTCCCGAGGGCTTGTTGATAACCAGAAGCGCATCGTCCTCATAGACGATGGAAAGGGGGATGTTTTCGGGAGCTGCCGCCATAGGCACGGGGGTGGGCTCATCGTAATGAATAACGTCGCCGTTTGAAAGAAGAAGGTTTTTGGCGGCCTTTTTGCCTTCCACGGAAACGAGGCCCAATTCCAACCATTTTACAACGGCAGAGCGCGAGACGTTTGCAACCTTGGCCAAAACGCTGTCCAATCGCTCGCCGCACTCCTCGCTTGTCACGACGTAAATCATGAGGGCTCTCCTTTCGCTCGCTTTTGTTTCAAAATGTGAAAAGGCGCTTGCCTTCGGGTAGGGATGAGAAAACTCATCGCTCGGTAAGCAAGCGCGGCTTTTTATGACTCCTCGTCAAAGGATTTTTCGGAAAGGGCTGCTTGCTTCGCCGCCTTTTCCCTTCGCAGCTCCTCTTTCATTTCTAAAATGAGGGAAAGAATCATCAAACCCGCCCCGACGCAGACGAAGGAGTCTGCCCCGTTAAAGACGGCAAAATCAATCAGCGTGAAGTCAATGAAATCCACCACGAAGTAATAGGTCTCGCCCAAAGCGTCAACCCCTTGTCTGAAAAAGCGGTCTAACATATTGCCAACGCCGCCCGAGACTATCATGGAAAGAGAAACGGCCGAAAGACGCGAAATGTCCTTGCCGAAGAAAAGATAGGCGAAAATGGCGAGAATGGCAACCGTGGAGAAAATCATAAACACCCAGCGCTGATTTGACAAAATGCCAAAGGCGGCGCCGCGGTTTTCCACGTACGTCAGATGCAAAACACCCTCCCAAAGAGGAAGGGATGCCCTGTCCTTCAAAAACAAAACGGCAAGCAGCTTGGTAAGCTGGTCAATGCCAACGCCGCCAAGAAGGATGGCTAACGAAAGCCAGCGTCTTTTGGCAAGAGAAAAGGGCTTGTTCATAGTACACTCCGCAAGGCCGCCAAATCGGCGGTGAATTTCGTTTGTTTTTTGCGCCTCTGCCCGAAAATGCCGTTAAAGCGCAGGTAAAAGGGCGCGTAGAAGGGAAAGAAGAAGAAAGGTAACAAAAAAAGAAATGTCGAAGGGAAGATTGTTGGCGGCAGGAAAACGGGAAAGCACAAAGCGCACGGGCAAAACAATGGGTTCCGTTATCATCGTCAGAACGCCCGTGACCATAGAAAGAAAGCCGCCTCTTCCCGTATCAAACCAGGAGAGAATGGCGCGCAAAAACATCGCGTCCAGCTCCAGCATCAGAAGGATGCTGACAATTTTGGCAATCAGATAAAGAAGAAACATCGGGTGTGCTTATACCATTTCATCAGGGTCGGTGCCAACGGCCTCGGAATCGCTGACGTCCACGTTGTTGGGCGTGATGATATAGGTGCTGGTGGTAACGCGGCGAATCTGGCCGCGGATGGAGTAGGCCACGCCCGACAGGAAGTCTATCATACGGCGGCAAACCTCCTTGTTGGCGGTTTCCAGGTTCAGAACCACCGTTCTGTGACTCAAAAGATGCTCCGCAATGCCAACCACGTCCTCATACTTGTCAGGACGAACAACCTTCAATTCAATGCTGCTGCCCTCAATGCCAACGGTGCTGGCCGTGGCTGCGGCGTGATTGATGGGGGCGGCGCCCTCATCGCTTACCTCTTCAACGGTAGCGGCGCTTTCCACCTCGGAATCGTAAAATCCGGGCTCCTCGTCAAAATGGCTGGGCTTTTTACCAAAAAAATTCATCTTTCTTGCCTTTCTTTTATGATATCGTTTTGCTATTTTGGAAAATTACAAGCGTCTTATTCGGGCTTCTCAAACAGGGTGCGTCCGATTCTTATCATCGTTGCCCCCTCCTCAATCGCGGGGATAAAGCTATGGCTCATACCCATAGACAGTATCGCGTCCTCAGGAAGAAGGCCCCTGTCCTTCAGCGCGCGGAAGATTTGGGCGGTTTCTCTGAAATAGGGACGGTAGGCAGCGTCACTTTCGCAAATGGGCGCCATCGTCATCACACCGCAAAGGGAAAGGTGCGGCAGGGCGAGAATATCCTCTGCAAGAGCGAAGGCGTCCTCGGGCATAACGCCGCCCTTGGCCTCCTCTCTTCCGCTGTTGACTTCAAGCAGCACCTTGACGGTGGCAACGGCGTTTTTCTCTGCCTGCTTTTCTATCTCCTCGGCCAAGCGGCGCGAATCGAGAGAGTGAATATAAGCGGTTTTTCCGATAATGTATTTTACCTTATTGGTTTGCAAATGGCCGATGAGGTGCATCTCGGGCAGGGTGCTTTCCGAGAAAAGCGCTTGCCGCTTTAAAAACATATCCGTTCGGTTTTCGGCAATTTTTTTCTGCCCGTATGCTTCAACCAGGGCGCGCACCTGCTCGTCACTTGCGCTCTTGGTGACGGCAAGCATCTGGGGCGCGGGAACGCCAAGCTGCAAGGCGCGCTCTTGACAGGCGGATAAAACGCGCGCAACGTTATCCTTTATGTAAGAAAAAGGCTCCGACATATCCTCGTTCCTTCGTTTCATTCGTTATCTTTGTTGTCCTTCACGCCGCAAAAACGGCATAGAAAACCATACTACCCTTATTTTAACACAAAAAGAAGAAAAATTCCATAGAGAAACGTAAAAAAATACATTTTTTTTAAAAGAGACCGAAAGAAACAAAAAGAAAAACGCCCAAATCCGAAAAGGACTTGGGCGTTTGAAGGAAAACGGATTATTCGATGGGCTCGCTTTCGCCCTCGTCGGCATCCTCAAGTGCCAGCTCGTCTGCGTTGCAGCCCGTGTTGGTGTTTTTCAGGAATACGAGGTAGAGGGTAAGGCTCACCGCAATCAAAAGGGCGGCGAAGATAACAACGGCCCAGTAATTTGCGTTCTTGGTGACGTTGGTGATGATGCCCGCAACGTCAAGGAAGAGAATCAGAAGAGGGGTTACGTATTTTACCATAACGGCAAATACCATAGAGAACTTGCCGAGATTGAGCCCGTCAGCGTTGAGGCTGTTCACCAGAGCTTTGGGAGAGAACCAGTCGGCAAGGGATTTCTTTTCGCCGAAGAGCCAGCCGATAGCAAAGCAGGCGGCAAAGGCGCCAAGCGGCATCAGAACGGAGTTGGTTGCCTCGTCAAAGAAGGTCAGCATATCAAAGCCGAAGAGGTTGAGACCCTTCTCCTCCAAAATGCCAACGCGGCCGAGCGAAATGCCGATGGGAAGAGAGATAGCAAAGGCAACCGCCATCACGATGAGGGCGGATTTCTTTCTCGACATCTTGGTTTTCTGCACGATAAGCTGGGTTACAACCTCGACCAAGGAGATAACGGAGGTGATAGCAGCGATGCAAACCATCAAGAAGAAGAGGAAGGAGATAACCTGGCCGATGGCTCCCATCTTCGCGAATACGAGGGGGAGAATAGCGAACATCAAGCCGATACCGCCGCTGGTGTTCAGGTTTTCGGGAGCCAAAGCACCGATAGCGGGGAACATAGCAAGACCTGCCAAAAGGGCAACGCAGGTATCGAAGATGCAAATCATCGTAACGGATTTGCCAACCTTGATTTCCTTGCCCGTATAGGAGCCGTAGCAAACCATAGCACCCATACCGAGAGAAAGGGAGAAAAAGGCCTGACCCATAGCGGCCAAAAGACCGTTAAAGCTCAAATTGCCCTCGGCATCGTGGAAAAAGGCATAGAAGTCGGGGTTGAGATATTTGTTCAGACCCGCGCTAACGCCGTCACCGAGGCAGAGGCAGAAAATAACGATGAAAACGAGAATCAAAAAGAGGATGGGCATTAAAACCTTGGAGGCCTTTTCGATGCCGCCCTTGATGCCGGCCATAACGATGACCAGTGCCAAAACCATAAACAAGGCGGTGTAAAGGATAACCTCACCGGTGTTGACCGAGAAGGTGCCCAAAATTCCCTCGTTGCCTGCAAAGGAGTTCATCGTGTATTTCAGGGTGTAGCCACCGAGAACGGAGTAGTAGCAGGTGATGAGGAAGGGAATCAGAAGAACCAGAAGGCCAACCCAACCGAAGTTTTTGTTTATCTTTTTATAAGAGGAAACGGTGTTGGCGGCGGCTCTTTTGCCGATGTAAATTTCCGCAATCATGGTGACCGCACCGATAAAAAGCACGCAGGCGATATAAACGAAAACGAAAGCAGCGCCACCGTTTGCGCTGGTTTTAAAGGGGAAGCCCCAAAGGTTTCCAAGACCGACTGCCGAGCCCGCAGCTGCTAAAATAAAGCCGATGCCGCTGGCAAAGCCATTTTTTTTCTTTTCCATAACAATGTCCTTTCCGGATAAAAATAAAATACGCTAAATTGATTTTATCATATCTCTTGACTTTTGGGAAGATACAGTTTATAATGTGGGTATGAGAATTTCTAATAACCACAGGGACGCCGATACCAATAGAGAAGGAAGCGCCGTTGCAAAGGAGTATCAATGAACGTATCCAAATACAAGGCCTTGCTTTTGGCTGTTGACAGAGGCAGCTTTTCCAAGGCAACCGAGGAAATGGGGTATACCCAGTCGGGAATGACTCATATGATGAACAGCTTGGAGGAGGAAATCGGCTTTCGCGTTATCGAGCGGGGCTATTACGGCATCCGCCTGACCGAGCGCGGCGAAAAGCTGATGCCTGCCGTTCGCCGTATGGTGCGGCAAACGGAGCTTTTGGAGGAGGAAATCGAGCGACTGCGTCGCACGGAGAAGAAAAGCCTCTCCATTGGCGTTTGCACGGGTATGGCGGGAGAGGTGCTTTTGCAGATTGTGGAAATCATCAAGTGCCGCACGCCCGAGCTGAAGATTGAAATGTATACGGAGAGCACCGCGGCCTTGTACGAGGGGCTTCTTGCGGGGCGTTATGACGCTATTTTTACCGCGCGAATGGAAAAATATGCGGTGGAATGGGTGGAGCTGGCCGAGGAGTCGATGGCCGTTCTTCTTCCTGTCGGGGAGGATTTGGCAGAGTTTTCGCTTGCCAAGCTTCACGGCCGCGATTTTCTGATGTCGGACGCGGGCTTTCAGGCCGAGGCGCTTGAGATTCTCAAGCATGAGGGCATTCGCCCGAGCCTGCTCTCTACCTTTGTTGAGCCCGCCGCGATGACGGCTATGGTTGCGCGCGGCTTGGGTGTTACCGTTCTGCCTGCCTCGCTTTTGGAAAGCGGAAGGAAGGATGTATTTGCCGTGCCCTTGCCCGCCCGCTTTACGCACAGTATTGGCATCGCCCTTTCTCCGCGCGCAGAGAAAGCGGAGGGGCGCGAGGCCGTTTTGACGGCCGCGCGGGAGTGGAAGGAAAAACAGGCCGCAGTTCCCGTTTAAACAGTAGAAAAGAAAGCCATTCAAAATCAGCAGTCGCGAAAGCGGCGAAAAAAGAAAGAGGGAATATCCATGAGATACGTTGTTGACCACGATTTGCACATTCATACCAAGCAGTCTCCCTGCTCGTCTGACCCTAAGCAGTCGCCCGAGCGCATCTGGCAGTATGCCGTGGATAACGGCTTTTCCACCGTTTGTCTTGCTGATCATTTCTGGGACGAGCTGGTGCCTGCCGTTTCCAACTGGTATGAAAAATGCACCTTCTCTTGCATTTGCGAAAGCCTCAGCTTCACGCCGCCCAAGGATAAGGGCGTGCGCTTCTTGTTCGGCTGCGAGACGGATATTGATAAGCTTTTTCGGCTGGGTGTTTCCGAGGAAAGAATGAATTTTTTTGATTTCATCGTCATTCCCACCACCCATATGCATATGACGGGGCTGACCGTTGACCCCGAGGACAGTGCGCTTGAGCGCCGCGCGGAGCTGTACGTCAAGCGTTTTGACGCGCTGCTTTCGATGAATTTGCCCTTTGAAAAGGTGGGCATTGCCCATCTGACCTGCCCCTTGCTTTCAAGCTGGGAAACGCATTTGGACGTTTTGGATATGGTGCCCGATGAGGTCTTTCATGACCTTTTCGCTCGTGCCGCCAAGCTGAAAACGGGTATCGAGCTGAATTTTGAAGTTAAGAACTATGAAAATGAAGAGGATTTGGCGCGCGTCTTGCGCCCCTACCGTATTGCCAAGGAGGAGGGCTGTCTCTTCTATTTCGGAAGTGACGCGCATCACGAGGACGTTCTTTTGCGCTCCAAGCGCAATTTTGAGGAGATAGTGACGCTTCTGGATTTGACCGAGGATGAAAAGTTCAAGGTGCCCTTCAAGGCCGATTCTCCGTACATCCGTTAAAAACGAGCGCTGCGCCATCGTTCCGATAACGAGTTTATAAGGGAAGGAAATTGCCGTGAAATACATTGTTGACCACGATTTGCATATACACACCTGTCTTTCGCTCTGCTCGGGTGACCCTGAGCAGACCCCAGCTCGCATTCTGCGCTATGCCAGAGAAAACGAGCTTTCCACCGTGTGCCTGACGGATCACTTCTGGGACGAGAGCATTCCCGGCGCATCGGAGTGGTATCAAAAGAGCAATTTTGCGCGTATTCGCGAGAGTCTTTCCTTTATGCCGCCAAGAGACGTTACCTTCCTTTTCGGGTGCGAAACCGAAATCGACAAGCATTTTCGCCTGGGCATCTCCGAGAAAATGCTCTCCTATTTTGATTTCATCGTGGTTCCGACAACCCATCTGCATATGATGGGCTTCACCCTTGACGAGAAAGACGATGCCCCCGCGCGCCGCGCGGAGCTGTACGTCAAGCGGCTTGATGCTTTGCTTTCGATGAATTTGCCCTTTGAAAAAATCGGTATCGCCCACTTAACCTCTTCGCTGATTGACGCCAAGGGCGGTGCCTTGAAGGTTTTGAATATGATTTCCGACGAGGTGTTTCACGAGCTGTTTGCGCGCGTTTCGAAAAAGGGCGCGGGCGTTGAGCTGAATTTCCCTGCCTTTGCCTATACGGGCGAGGAGCTGGAAAGCGTGCTGCGCCCCTACCGCATCGCGATGGAGGAGGGCTGCCGCTTCTATTTCGGAAGCGACGCGCACCGTCCCGACGCACTTTTGAAGGCCAAGGCCAATTTTATTAAAATTACCTCGCTTTTGCATTTGCGCGAGGAGCAGAAATTTACCGTAAAGGCAGGCGCACGTTCGCCCTTTGCGCTTTAATTTGCGCTTTATGAATCCGAACTTTACCGCAGCGCCAACGCCAACCCGAACAGAAAGGCAAGCCGATGGAAGCATCTTATAAAATAGAGGAGATTCGCTCTCCCGAGGACGTAAAAAAGATTCCGCAAAGGGAGATTCCTGCCTTTTGCGAGGACTTGCGCGGCTTTTTGGTGGAGAAAACCCTGCAAAACGGGGGGCATCTGGCCTCCAACCTCGGTGTTGTGGAGCTGACGGTTGCTCTGCATCGCGTCTTTGAAACGCCCAAGGACACCTTGATTTTTGACGTGGGCCATCAGTGCTACGCCCACAAAATTCTGACGGGGCGCGCCCCCGCATTTGACCGTTTGCGCCGCGAGGGCGGCGTATCGGGCTTCCCCTGCCGAAAAGAAAGCGCGCACGATGCCTTTGGCACGGGCCATAGCTCCACCTCGCTTTCCGCCGCCTTGGGCTTTGCCGAGGCCAAGCGCTTGGAGGGAAGGACGGATTATACCGTTGCCGTGGTCGGAGACGGCGCCTTTACGGGCGGCATGATTCACGAGGCGATGAACAACTGCCGAAGGGATTTGCGCCTCATCCTCGTTCTGAATGACAACGATATGTCCATCTCGCGCAACATCGGCCTTTTGCCGCGCTATTTTTCGCGCATTCGCGTGTCGAGAAAATACAACGGAACCAAGCGGAAAACCAAGGCGCTTCTTTCCAAGGTTCCGCTTTTGGGGCGTCCGCTTGCCGCCCTGTTTGCCTTTGTTAAAAACTTTATCAAGCGGCGCGTATACGCCCACAACTATTTCGAGGAGCTTGGCTTCACCTACCTCGGCCCTGTGGATGGGCACGATGAGGCGCGGCTTGAAAAATGTCTGCGCGAGGCCAAGGCGAGAGAGGGGCTGGTTTTGCTCCATTGCATCACGAAAAAGGGAAAGGGATACGCGCCCGCCGAGGAAAATCCCGTTGCCTTTCACGGTGTTTCGGAGAAAGCGGCAACCCATTCCTTTCATTCTGTGGCAGGAGAGACGCTGCTTGCCCTTGCCGATAAGGACGAGGCGCTTTGCGCTGTCACCGCCGCCATGGAGGAGGGAACAGGGCTTGCTTCCTTTTCCGCACGGTATCCCAAGCGCTTTTTTGACGTGGGCATTGCGGAGGCGCACGCCGTTACCTTTTCGGCCGGCCTTGCCGCCATGGGAAAAAAGCCTTATTTTGCCGTGTATTCCACCTTCTTGCAAAGAGCCTATGACAATGTTTTGCACGACGTTGCTTTGCAAGAGCTTCCCGTGCGCTTCTTGATTGACAGAGCGGGCTTTGCCAAGGCAGACGGCCCGACCCACCACGGTATTTTTGACGTGGCCTTCCTCTCCCATATTCCGCATATGAAGCTATGGGAGCCCTCCTGCTACGGCGTTTTGCGCCAAATGCTCCTTGCCTCCTTGGAGGAAACGGCGCCCTTGGCCATCCGTTACCCCAACGATAAGGAGGACGAGGCGCTGCGAGATGCCTTTTACCCCGACGGTGACTTTACGGCCTTCGGGCTTCGCGAAAAGGATATGAAGGGGGCCTCGGTTGTTTTGATTTCCTATGGCAAGGAGGCCTCGCTTGCCTATCGCGTCAAGGCGCTTTTGGACAAAAAAACGCCCTGCGGTATGCTCCTTTTGGAATGCTTGAAGCCCTATGAGAAAACGGCAGAGGCGGTGCTTTCCGCCCTTCGCGCTTCCGATGAAAAGGCGCCCGTGTTCTTCTTGGAGGAGAGCGTTCGCCAGGGCGGTGCGGGAATGCTTTTGGAGGACGCAATGCGCCAAACAGATGCCCCTGCGATGCAGCAAAGAGCGTATAAAATTATCGCGCCTACGGACTCCTTCTGCGCTGCTTGTGATGATGAAGAGGCCTTGGCGGAGGCTATCTATAAAAATTTACAAACTCTTTTTGTAAAAAACAGTTGACGAAATCAGAAATATATGGTATAATAACACAGTTAATAAATTCGGTTGACTAATTGCTTTTGTTTGATTGAAAAATTGAACAGGAAAGGAAGACATATGAAAAAGCATATTCGCTTTTTGGCATTGACCTTGGCGTTGGTTCTTTCGCTTGGCGTTCTGGCCTCCTGTAACGGCGGCGGAGGCGGAAACACCCAAACCGGTAATCGCGGAGAGGACGGCGGATGGGGAGACGTTGATTTCGGCGGAAATACTCTGAAAATCAGCGTATCCGTTAACCAGCCCAATGAGACCACGATGCCCGAGTGCTCCATTTATACCAAGGGTCCCGATATAACCAGTAGCGACAACGTACAGAAAAAGGTGTACGAGCGCAACAGAGACGTGGCCGATATGTTGAACCTGAAGGTAGAGTATTCCACGACGAATCTTCCTTACGGTGAGATTTCCGCAGACGTTGAGAAGCTGGTGCAGAGTGAAACGGCGCCCGACATCTACATCAATGACGTTTGCGCGATGGTTCCCAGTATGCTGCAGGGCTATTTTACCAACCTTTTGAACTTTGGTAAAAACAGCGATGGCAGCGACGTGCAGAATTTCTTTGATTTCTCTTACGATGGCTGGTACGCCGATTATATGGCGGGCTTGACCCTCGATTCCGGCAAGCAGTACATTATGGCAGGCGACTATTTCGTTGACCTGATTCGCTTTGCGTGGGTGCTTTTCGTTAACGTAACCGAGTACGATGGCACCTTTGCAAGCTTTTCCGATTGGGTGAGCTATGACTATACCGCGCGCCGCATTGATTTTGCGGGCGAGTGGACGTATGACGACCTGGCCTTCCTTTCCGAGAAGGCGCACGTTGACTCTTCCAACAAGGGAACAACCGACCTGGCAGACTCGCGCATCGGCTTTTTGATGACCACGATGACCCACCGTATCGTGTACTGGCAGAGCGGCCTTTCTATTGTAGAGTGGGAGGGAGACTTCGGTGTCGGTACGCCTAAGGTAGTGGGTGACTTGGGAACCAACCCTGCAACGCAGGTTATGCTTTCTACCCTGTCCACCGAATACGGTGAGCTGTACCGCGCTAACGGTGTATACACCAAATCGCTCAACAAGGAATGCGTGGATTTGTTCATCAGCGGCAAGGCTGTTTTCAGCACTGTCGTTCTGGGCGAGATGGAATCCGAGTCTATGCGTGACGTGAAGTTCACCCGTGGCGTGTTGCCCTTCCCCAAGTATTCCGCAAGCCAGGAGTCCTTGCACACGGTGGTACATGATCAGGCAGAGGTAGGCGTTATTTTGAAGAACGCCAAGGCTCCCACGATGGCATCTGCTTATATGCAGGCTATCAATGAGGCCTCCTCCGACGTTCTGGCCGAGTACTATGAAAACTCCTTGAAGGTGAAGTATAACACTGCAGGCGATTCCGAGGGCGGCGTTCGTCTGATGATTGACCTGGTGCACGACACCATCGACTCTCCCTTTGAGTGCCTTTTGGCAAGACAGGTGGCAAACTTTGCCGCCGATGACGGCTCTGTCAGCATTCCGTACTATATGCTGCAGGATGCACAGAATAACAGCACGGATTTCAGTACCAAATACAAGGAGGCAGTGCCCGCCTTGATTTCCGGCTTGAATGAGCTGATTGATTTGTACGAGCAGCGGCTGGATTAAAAACAAGTCCAAAGAGAAGCATAGCGCTTGAAGAACCGAGCTTTTGCTTGGGGCCTCAGCGCTTTTGCCCCCTTATAAAACAACACGCAATTTAAGGAAAGGAAAAGAGAATATGAAAAAACACATTCGCTTTTTGGCATTGGCTTTGGCGTTGGTTCTTTCGCTTGGCGTTCTGGCCTCCTGTAACGGTGGCGGCGGTGGCGGAAACACCCAAACCGGTAATCGCGGAGAGGACGGCGGATGGGGAGACGTTGATTTCGGCGGAAAGACCCTGAAAATCAGCGTATCCGTTAACCAGCCCAACGAGACCACGATGCCCGAGTGCTCCATTTATACCAAGGGGCCCGATATAACCAGTAGCGACAACGTACAGAAAAAGGTGTACGAGCGCAACAGAGACGTGGCCGATATGTTGAACCTGAAGGTAGAGTATTCCACGACG
>JAZRFK010000090.1:0-1947 GCA_045661325.1 Eubacteriales bacterium
GTTCCTCGGCCTGCAGTTCAAGCTTTTCATCAACGAACAGCAGCTTATATAAAGGAGGCTATACAATGTCTAACATATGGCACGATATGGATCCCAAGCGCGTTACACCCAAGGATTTCATCGCAGTAATAGAGATCCCCAAGGGAAGCAAGAAAAAGTACGAATTGCACAAGGAAACCGGTCTTATTTTCCTTGACCGCATTCTCCACACATCCACCCACTATCCCGCAAATTACGGTTTCATCCCCCGCTCCTACGGCGATGACGGCGACCCGCTGGACGTTCTGGTGCTCTGCTCCGAACCTCTCGATCCCCTCACTCTGGTTCGCTGCTATCCTATCGGCTACATTTCCATGCTTGACGGCGGAAGGAATGACGAGAAAATCATCGCCATTCCCTTCGGCGACCCAACCTACAATCAGTACAAGGACATTTCCGAGCTGCCCGCGCACATTTTCAATGAGATGGTTCATTTCTTCAACGTCTACAAGGCTTTGGAGGACAAGGAAGCCGTAGCAAAAGAGGTCAACAACCGCGAGGCCGCCATTGAGGTCATCTCGAAAGCGCTTGCCCATTACGAGAGCTGCTTCGTCAACTGATTTTCGTTCTCAATCATAGACAAGGAGAATTACAATGACCGACATTGCCAAGCGCGCCTTAGAGGAATATAACTGCGAAAGCGTAACTATTCATCACGGCGGCCAAAGCGGCCTTCCCTTTTGGAATTACAATTCCACCCAGTTTACTTACGTTCCTTCCTTTTATTTTGCAAAATCGCCCTTGGCTTTTTACTATCGCTTCACGGCGAAGGACGCGCAGGGTAAGGTTCATACCTTTTGTGCAGACAAGCCGACGGCTCTCCTTACTCCCATCTGGAAGGACATTCCGAACGGAACGGTCACTTTATCGGTGGAAGCCCTCAACAGCGATGGAAGTCCGCTTTTCCCCGTCGGAACGCGCACCTTTTATAAGTCAGCGCCCTTTCCCAGCCGCGAGGCCTATCCTTCGGCCAAAAGAAGCTATCGCGAGGCGGCGCTTCTTGCGTATCGCTACGTGCTGAATTCATCGCACGTCCGTTATTTTTTTGAAAACGGCTCGCCCGACCCCTCTTACGATTATAACGTTTATCCCTCCAAGATGATCAGCGCGCTTATCGATTCTATGGTGGGGCTTTCCAAGCTTGACTCTGCCTCTGCCCAAGAGGCGCTTGCCATTGCCACGCGCGCGGCGGACTATCTTATTTCCATTTCCTTTACCGAGGGTGACGCCTTGAAGGGACTGCCCCCAACCTACTACCTTGATTTTCGCAAGGAGGGCGAAGGAAAAACCAATTACACGGCAGACAAGCATATAGGCGAAGTGATGATCATTTATCCTGCACAGGTCGGAAACGCCTATTTGGAGCTTTACGATGCAACAAAGGAGGCTCGCTTTTTAACGGCCGCCTTGCATATTGCCGACTACTATACCGAAACCGTACTCCCCGAAAAAAGCTGGCCTTTGGTTTTGGAGGCCAAAACGGGCAAGGTGATAAAGAAAAGGCCCTGCATTCCCTACACCATCATGTCCTTCCTGTATAACGCGCACACCCACACCCAAAAGCCGCGCTACAAGGATGTGGCTGACGATTGCCTGTCATATATTCAGGAAAATATCCTCACCACCTTCTGCTTCAACGGACAGTTTGAGGATACGGACATCTTTCCTCCCTACTACAATCTCACCCACATCGGAATTTCGGAGCTTGTGCGCTATCTTTTGAACAGCTCGACCGACAAGAAGAAAACGGCGCAGACGGTCGAAACCCTTGCGCGATTTGTGGAGGACCAATTCGTTGTTTGGGGACCGCACGCCAAGGCGGCACTTTATGACACGAGCAGCTGGCTCTACCCTGCGGCACTTGAACAGTATGAATGGTATCGTCCGATAAACGGCAGCGCCGCTTCT
>JAZRFK010000091.1:0-6585 GCA_045661325.1 Eubacteriales bacterium
AGATAAGCGTGCCCAGACGGTCGGCAATCCTTCCTTTGCTCCCCTGTGGTTATCCACCTAATCCGTCGGTCACAAAAGACTGTTATCAACGGATTTATTATAGCATTTTCCTCTTTTTTTGTCAAGGGCTTTCCCGCGTATTTTTGGCGTTTTTTAGAGAAAAATGAAGAAAGCGGCGGCAAGCCTGCCATATGGGTGCCGCCGACAGCGAGGATTTTATCAGGCACCGCCCCCAACACTCCCGTTGCATTGCCCCAACGGGCACGAATGGGCTTGCACCGCGCAAAAAGCACCTATGACAAACGGTTTTTCGTTATCATAGGTGCCTTTTGCATATTCGTCTTACAAGGTGCGCGCATCCGCGCGCGAAAGGAAGCGCTTACAGCCTGCGCTTCTGCTCCTCGAAGGAGTCAATACCCTGCACGTAGGCAGGCAAAAGGCGCAAGGAGAAGGAGAAGGTGTCTGCATCCAAGCGCACGCTCTTATCCAGTACAGGACCGCAGGAGTTGGAGCCGATGCCTGCTTGGGCATAGTCAAGCAGCACGGTGGTTTCCTCATCGGGAACAAGCTCGTAGTCATGGCGCATCACCGTCAGCTGTTCGGGGGTGTAGTGGGTGGCGTTGAAGGAGAAGCCGTCGCCAAAGAAGCAAAGGCCCTGCCCCGTTTCACCCGTTACGGCGGCAAAGCGGCAATCGCCGTGGGCGCCGTTCTCCTGGGGTCTGACGTAATGCTCAAAGTTGTCCTTGGGGGTGGTGGTAAACAGCCCAAGGCGCGCGGCCAAGCGCTTATCGCTGTAATTGTCGCAGGGGCCAAGACCGAAATAGGTCATTCTCTCGTTGCCGCGAGGCATCGTCAGCCGCAGAGCAAAGCGAGGCAGTGCAGGCACCTCATAGCCCCAAACCGCCGCAAAGTCGGTCTTATCGTAGACGGCATCGTAGCGGAGGAAAAGGCCTCTGCCCGCAACGAAGGTCATATGTGCCGAAAGGGTCAGGAAGGGACGCTTGGCGTCAGCACCCATAGAAAGCTCTGCCACAAGCTCGATTTTTTGCGCCTCCTTGCATACGAGGCGAACGGCGCGGCAGTCCGTCTTTACCCTGTCATAGCCCAAAGGACGCCAGACGGATGCGGAAACGTACCTATCGTTGTCGGTGGGTGCGCGCCACACCTCCAACGCCGAGGGAGCGGCAAGAAGGGGGGTACCCTCGGATACGATAGAGGTCAGCATACCCGTTTTCTTGGAAATGCGGTATTCGTTCTCTCCGTCGGTCACGATGTATTCGCGCGCGTCCTCGGCAACGGCAACCGTGCCGAGCGGCGAAGCGGGAAGCAGCTCCTCGGGCGTTTTCAGCACAAGCTGTGCGAAGGAAATCTCATATCCCACCTCTGCCCAAGGCGTTGCCTTGGCTTGACGGAAGGAGAGCCCCAGGGTGTAGTGGGCGTCTTTCTTGCATTCGGGCAAATCGAGAACGAAATCCTTTTCCTCACCGGGAAGAAGGTCAAGACCCATCACCCGTCCGCTATGAATAACGGCGCCGTTTTCCTCTACGGTATATACCAAGGAAACGTCCGAAAGCGGCGTAAAATACCGGCGGGAAGCAAGGCGCAGGCGATTGCCCGTTAAGCCCTTGACGTGAATGGGAGAAAGAATCTGCTTCAATTCCAAAAGCCCCGAATGCGGGCGTCTGTCGGGATATACCAAGCCGTCCACGCAGAAGTTGCCATCGTTGGGCGTGTCACCAAAATCGCCGCCGTAGGTAAAGCGGGGAGCCGACTCGGGCCCGTCAAAAAGGGCAACCGAATGGTCGCACCATTCCCAGACGCAGCCGCCCATCAGGCAGTCGTGCTTGTAAATAATATCCCAGTATTTTTTCAGGTCGCCGGGGCCGTTACCCATGGCGTGACAGTATTCGCACATAAACATCGGCTTGACAACCCAAGGGTCAGCAACGTAATAGCTTTCCAGCTCTTCGGCAGGGGGGTACATACGGCTTTCCACGTCATAGTAGGGCAAAAGCGCATTCGCCTTTGCATCGCCCTCTACCTTGTCCTCGGTACGAAAATAGTAGGCATAGCGGCTTTCGTCCTCGGTGTGTACCAGTCTTTCGGGATCGCGCCGCTTGAAATATTCCGCCATCGCGTGATGGTTGCATCCTGTTCCGCTTTCGTTGCCCACCGACCAAAGAATAACGGCAGGATGGTTTTTGTCGCGCTCCAAAAGCCGCTCTGCGCGATCAAGGTAGGCGGCCTGCCAGGCAGGGTCATCCGTTAAGGGCAGGAAGGGATAGCTCTTGTCTCTCTTGTAGCGCCAGGGGGCGTCAATGCCGTGGCACTCCAAGTCTGCCTCATCGCAAAGCATAATGCCGAGCCTGTCGCAAAGACCCGGGAAGCGAGGGTCATTGGGATAATGGCTGGTACGCACCGCGTTGACGTTGTGCTTCTTCATCAGAAGAAGATCATTCATCATATGGAACAGCGGCACAGCGTGCCCCAAAATCATATGGCTATCGTGGCGGTTAACGCCCTTGATTTTAACAGGCTTGCCGTTGAGAAGGAAGCACTTGCCCTTCACCTCTAAGCGACGGAAGCCGAAGGGGAAGGCAATGTACTCCTCTCCTGCCACAAGCAGAAGGGTGTAAAGCGCGGGCGCCTCGTCACTCCAAAGCAAAGGCGAGGACAGCACAGGAAGCGAGATCGTTCCTTCCCCGTCAAGCGCGCTTTCTCCCTTTGCGAGAATCTCGCCGTTCGGAGAAAAGAGGCGATAGGAAACGGAAAGGGGAGAAGATACGGTAAGCGCCACCGAAAGCGCGCCCTCCTTCAAGTCCTCCGAAAGCGTGGGATGAAGGAATGCGTCTACAATATGGGCCTCGTCTCTGGCAAGCAGGTACACCTCGCGGAAGATACCCGAGGCGCGCCACATATCCTGGTCCTCAAGATACGAGCCGTCACACCACTTCACCACCAAAACCTTCACGGTGTTTTTGCCCTTTTTCAGATAGGGGGAAACAAGGATTTCCGAGGTAGAATGGCTGACCTGGCTATACGCCACAAAGGTATCGTTGATATAGAGATAGAAGCAGCTGTCCACGCCCTCAAAAACCATATAGGTTTTCTTGCCCTCTGCCTCATCGTAGAAGAAATCGCGAACGTAAAGCCCCGCGGGATTTTCCTCGGGAACGAAGGGCGGATTTACGGGAAAGGGGTAGTTGATGTTGGTGTATTGGGGAACGTCATATCCCTCCCCAAGCGCCATCTGCCAGTTCATCGGAACGGTAAGGCTTTTCTTGCTCTCTGCCTCGTTTTCGGCATTGTCAAGAGATATGGCGTTCTGCACCGAGGCGTAATAATAAAAATCCCAGGTGCCGCACAGGCTTTTGAAGAAGGCGCTCTTGTCGCGCAGGTCATCAAACGCGCTTTTCTCCGTGTCATAGGGGATAAAATACGCGCGCGGCTTCTCGCAGCCAAGGTGAGACACCTCTAATTTTTTATGATAATCAGGTACTTGATAGGGCATAGGCTTGTTCCTTTCGTGTGTTATCTGACTTCATTATAGCAAAAGCACCGCAAAAATCAAGAGCTTTCTGCTTTTTTTCGCCCTTTTACAAAAGGCGGCGAGGGCAAAAGCAAAAAGGGCGGCGCGGCCACACAGGGCCGCGCCGCCAAAAAAGGCTTTTCGTTCTGTTTTATCCCTTTTTCGCCTTATTCCGTAACGACGGATTTCTTCACCAAATCCTCGTAGAAATTGGCCTCTGCCGCCGTCATATAGGGCTGCACCCAAAGCGTACCGACGCCAAAGCAAAGTGCGCCGACAATCAGCCAGCCAAGGAAGGAAAGGTCAAGCGTGAAAAGGCGCCACTTGTTGCCATTCATCAGCTTGCGGCTCTCGTCAATGCACTTCTTCCAATCGTAATCGGGGTTGTCGTGCTTGATGTAAAAGGCCATTCTGTACGCATAGCTCTTCACAATGCCGGGGATGATGAAAAGCAGGCTCCAGAGTGCGATAAAAAGGTTGTACATCAGGCCGAGAAGAAGGTTGTCGGAAAGCTTGTCGGTGCCGCTGAAAAGGTCGGCAAGGTCAATCTCGCCACCTTTGCGCGAAAGCTTCAAAAAGATGCGCGCCAAGCCAACCATCAAAAAGCCTTGGAGCAAAACGCCCACGATGACAAAGGTCGAGCCTGCACTGATGATGGCCGAGGCGATAAAAAGCGTTAAAAGTGCCATCATCCAGGTTTTTCCGAAAATTTTGCCGCCAAGCTGGGCTCTCGCCTTGGCTCTCAGCTCGGAGTTGGAAGCATAGTTCATGGTGATTCTCCTTTTTTATGTAAAAATTTTTAATTACGGGTGATGAGAGGGCGGCGGCTGTCTTACAGCGCGTAGCCCGATTCGGCGTAAAATTCCTCCCAGAAGGCAGGGTCGGAAAAGAGAATAATGCTGCCAACAAGCAAAAGCAGCGAAAGAACGAAGGAAAGCACGCCAAGCACAAGTCCCGCAACGGCGTATCCGCAGGCTCGTTTGCGCTTCAACATATCCACAACGGCAAGCACGATGCTCACAATAGCGGGAATAAGTCCCATACCGCAGCAGCAGGAAAAGAAAAGCGAAACAATGCCGACAATCATCGAGGCAACGGCAAGTCCCTTGCCGCGCGGCTGATTTATCGGTTCGTTGCTTAACCAAGGCTCCGTTTGCCCTTTGCCCATAGCGGCACTTCCCTCGCTTGCGGCAGGGTCGCCGTAGGGATTGTCACAAAAGCCCTCGCTCTTGGGCGCATCTGCCATCTTCCCCTCCCCCTTTTTATCCGCATACGCATCCTTGGGAGAATAGAGCTCCCTCTTTTCGTTTTCGTCCATAACGGTTTCCTTTCGTCCTCTTTATGCTTTCCGTGGCGGCCACGGTTGACTTTTTTCCCCTGCGGCACTATAATAAGGCTATAACCAAGAAAGGAGCGCCGCCGTGACGAGAAAAAAATACCTTCTACTCTATATTCTTACGCACGCCGCGGTGTTTTTGGTACTGGGCGGGTATCTTTGGGCCTTTTCCCGCGGCCTCATTCCCCGCAGCTTTTGCCCCTTCTTGCATCTTTTTCACTTATACTGCCCGGGTTGTGGCGGAACGCGCGCGGCCTTGGCGCTTTTCAGGGGAGACCTCATCCGCGCCCTGCTTTCCAACCCAACCGTACCGCTTCTCATTCCCACCGTTCTCTATTACGAGCGCTCGGCGCTCTTCTATTTCTTCGGCAAGCGGCAGGCAAAATGGCCGCGTCTTTGGCCGCTTCTGGCGCTGACAGTCTTTTTTCTCTCCTTTTTTGTCCTTCGGAACCTGCTCTTTCTCGCCTTCGGCATCGACTACCTGGGCGATTTGGCCGCCCTACGCGGCTAAAAAGGAAAGCGGTGTGCTACGTTCAGTATAGCACACCGCTTTTTAAATTGCAAGAACTTTTCGCGGTCTTTTTCACAAAAGCGTCACCTTTCGAGAAGAAAAATGTCGCCAAAAAAGCCGATTTGCAAACAGTTGTTGTCAATTCGCTTCCCAGCAAATGAGAAGCGCGCCTCGGCGCAAGCCTATCTCGGCAGGCGCGCCGCTTCCCTCGTTGGAGACGCCAAGGGGCGTATCGTTCGTTAAAACGGCATCCTCCAAGGAATAGGCCAGCCCGCGCTCAAAAACGCCAACAGATTCATCCGTCAGCGAAAAGACGGAAACGCGGCCTTTGGGGCAAAAGCGCATACTGCCCTCCAAAAGCACGGTGGACACGTAGCCGCCGCCCACCAGATACCCGTGCAGCCCCTCCTTCGCCATGCGGTGCAAAAGCTGCACGTTGGCAAGCGTATGATCCAAGGCGCCAACGCATCCGTACAGCATAAAATAGCCATAGCCGCGCTTCATTCCCTCCTTCACCGCCAAGGCGGTGTCCGTATCGTCCTTCACCGTCGGGAAGCGCAAATAGGGCTCCTCATTTTCTTTTGGCGGCTCGCCCGAATCAAAGTCGCCCACGGTCAAATGGGGCGTTAAGCCTCTATCCAGAAGCGCGCTTCGGCCGCCGTCCGCGCCAATGAGAAAATCGTTTTCCGTTATGGGAGGAAGAGGCTCTTCAAAGGGAGCCGCCCCCACAATGTAGCAAATTCCGTTCCGTTCCATAGAAAATCCTTCTTTTTTGCCCTGCTTTTTGGGCTATTTGTAAAGAACTGTTTACTGTTTCGCCGGGAAAATGACCTTTCCCTCGTCAAGCAGCCGCGCCGTGCAGTCCTCGCCGTTCTTGTCGGTGATAGTAAGGGAAAGGACGCGCCCCTTGGAAAACTCCATACTGACGCCGTAACCGCCCCGTGCGCGAATATTTTTGACCTTGCCCGTGGAAAGCGCAGAAGGGCAGGCAGGCAAAAGCTCAATACTGCCGCGATGGCTTTGCACCAGCATTTCGGAAATGGCGGTCATCACGCCAAAGTTTCCGTCAATCTGAAAGGGCGGGTGCGCGTCTAACATATTGCTATACATAGATTTTTCAAACATACGCTGCAAATATTCGTACGCCTTCGCCTTATCGCCCATTCGGGTGTAAATATTGAGAATCCAGGCGTTTGACCAGCCCGTGCC
>JAZRFK010000092.1:0-8600 GCA_045661325.1 Eubacteriales bacterium
CCAACGCCGCACCCCGTCAGAAGCCCGGAGAACATCGCCCCCGCGCTAAGCATTCCTTCCAGATACAACTCCGTAATCACAACGGAGGAGGCACAGTTGGGAATAAGACCGATTAAAGCGGAAAGCAGATTGGAAACAACGGGCAGGGAGGTGAAAAGCCCGCGCATCGCGTCCTCGCCGATAAAGAAGAAAAGCGAGTTTAGGGCAAGCGAGGTTAAAAGCAGGAAAATGCTGATTTGCAAGGTGTGGTGCAGAGTCGAGCGCCAGATGCCCTCTTCGCAATGGCAGGTATGCTCCTTGCAAAAGTCGGAAACGCAGTCATCGCTTTCTGCGGCCTCGCTATGAAAGAGGCGCAGAATGAAATCCACCAAAAAGCCAAGCGCAATGCCAAGGACAACCTTGATGGCGAGTATCTTGGCAATTACGGGAAAGGAGGCGCCGCCTGCAATCAGAATGGGGAGCATCTCGTCCGATGTGGAAAGGTAAATAGACATCAAGGTGCCAAGCGAAATAACCCTTGCTGCATAAAGACCGGAGGATGCCGCCGCAAAGCCGCATTGAGGCAAAATACCGAGCGCGCCGCCAATCAACGGCCCGAAATGCCCTGCGCGATGCACGGCGGAAATCATCTTCTCGCTCGCCTTATGCTCCAATAGCTCCATCAAGAGATAGGAGAGGAACAAAAAGGGCAAAATTTTTATAAAGTCAAGCAGCGTTTCGGGTAAAACGTCCTTGCAGTAATCAAGAAAATTCATAAGGAGTCCTTTCTAATCTTATGAGAGCAGGTGGCGCAAAGCCCGTAAAAGACCGTTCGCGCCGTGTCAATTCTGGCGCCGTGCTCCGATTCAATGTGCGAGCAGAGCGCCTCAACGTGATGGCAGGAAAGATGGGTGAGCCCACCGCAGTCTGTGCAAACCAAATGATAGTGCGAAGCACAGTCGCCAAGGGCATAGCTGTAACAGGAAACCGCATCCTCGCGGTTAATTTTGCAGGCAATCCCCTCTGCGACCAGTCGCTCTAATTGGCGGTAAACGGTCGTTCTCCCGATTTTTTCGCCCTCTTTGAGCAAAAGGTTGTATAAATCGTCTGCCGAAAAGTGCTTACCGCCGTTTTTCACCAATGCGTCTCGCACCAAGCGGTAACCGTTCGTCATATATTCGCCTCGCGGCGTTTTTGCTTCCTTTGCCATAATCGCTCCAAAACAAAAATGAAATTCATTTTCACTTTGGCAAGTATACCACATTTAAAGAGCCCTGTCAAGACGAAAGGAAAAATATTATCCCATATAAAGTAAAATATAGCGCAAAAAAGGCGTTGTTCACGCCCTATTCACAAAGGAGTGCTAAACTATACGGGTAATTTATAGCAGAGAAGCGGGGCGAAGGCCATTCGGCCTCGCTACATAAAAATGGAGGTTAATATGAAGCAAACGTGTAAAAGGCTTTTTGCTTTGATTTTGGCGCTGGCAGCGCTTCTTTCCCTCGTTGCCTGCTCGGCATATCCCGAGGAGAAGGGAACGGACGAGGAGAGAATGAAAATAGCCTCCTTGGACGGACACCTTTATCCCACCTATGACCTTTACCGCTTCGTCTTTTTGAGCACCAAGCAGAGCCTTGTTCGCGAGGGCTTGGAGGGAGAAGCGCTTTTTGCGCGGTGTGATGAGGCCGCGAAGGAAGAAATCTACCGTCTTTATGCGCTTTTCAGTCTTTGCGAAAAGAACGAAATTGACCCCTTTTCCAAGAAAATTGATAAGGAGGTAGAGGCTCTGGTCGCCGAGCTGATAGAGGGTGACGGCAAGGGAAACGCGGGCTATGGCAGCTTTGAGGCCTATCTTGCCGCGATTCAGGCAAATTATATGACGGACAGAGTCAGCCGTCTTTATATCCGTTACGCCGTCTGTGAGGCACTCTTGGCCGAGACCTTGACCGAAAAGGACACCTTTGATGTGGACGATGCGGCCTTGACTGCGTTTTATAACGGTGAGGAGCTTGCCAACGTGATGTGGGCGTATTTCTCTCCCGAAATGCAGCATTGGAATGCCCCCGAGCTTGTCAGCTCGGTTATCGAGAACGCCAAGAATACAACAAATCCCGAGGACTTTTACAAAATTGCGGTCAACTATCAGAATATGTTTTTCAATATGACCGAAAAAATGGCGGGCGGTATGCTCGTTGCCAAGCGTCAGCTTTCCTTGGAGTATCAAGCGTTGACGGATGCGATTTTCGCGCTTTCCGAGGGTGAAACGAGCGAGGAAATTCGCATCGGATATTCTGAGAAAAACGAAAGCTACGGCATCTATATCGTGCACCGTATGGCAAAGCCCTCTCTTGATTTGACAAATGAGGAGCAAAAGGCCGAGGTGGTGGAGTCCTATAAGCTGAACGCCTTTTATGCGCTTTTAGAGGACGAGGCCGCCTATTTGAAGGAAAACACGCGGTATTATGATTTCTATTATACCCTCAATCTCGAAGCAGTTAAAATGCCTTAAATGAAGGAGAAAAGAGCGATGAAGGATTTTGCGCTTGAAGGTGCTGATCTTAAAAAATTTCTGCGTCTTTCCGATAGCACCAAGACGCGCCCTGTCGCCATCGAGCTTGCTCCGTTTCTTTCGGGCTTTCAGAGCTATTTAACCACGTACATTGATAGTGACGCTGCCGTTTCCTATAACGGAGGCTTCGTTGCCCTTGCCGACAGAGAAGGGCTTTCCACCGTCATTTCGATGCTGTACGCCGAGTGCAAGGCCGCCTTTCCCGATTTGGAGGTAACTGTGGCAGAGGAAAAGGAGAAGGCGCGTGCATATTTTGTAATGGTGGGAACCACCGATGCCGAAAACCCCGAATCCACCTTGCAGGGCATCGCCCGTGCAACCAAGCGAGACCTGCTTTCGTTCCATTGGGCGAATCGGATTGCCGAGGCATCGGGCTTTTCGCTCGGCTTTGAGTGGCGCAAGAACCGCGTCCTCGTTGCCATCGAGCTTTCCTCTGTCAAAGCCGTCACCGCCTTGCAAAGCCATAGCGCCCCTGCCTTTGACGAGGCCTCGGCGCGCATTGCCTGCCGCCTGCTCGGTCACTTTCCCGAGGAAACCTGAAAACAAAATTATATTTTTGCTTTTTCTCTTTACAAAACCCATTTTTTGTGGTATACTTGCAAAGGTTACTTCTGCCCGTGGCTCAGCTGGATAGCGCGTCAGACTCCGACTCTGAAGGTCGCACGTTCGAATCGTGTCGGGCAGGCCAAAAAAACGACAAGCTTCGTTGAAAGCTTGTCGTTTTTTATTTTTTTTCGTTCACTCTTTTCTTGCAGGGCTTGGGTTATCTTTGTTCCTTCAATCGCAAATTCCGCAGAAGAACCGCCCTGCCGCGCCAGGCAAAAGCGTATTGCCTGAAAAGCTCCTTGGGCATTTTTTCAATCGCCTCGTAGGAGAGCGCGTAAATGCAATCCTCAAGAAAATAGGGAATATGCGTGTAAATCGTGCCGTTTTTCTTGGCGCGAAGGGTGTAGGGGCAGCATTCCTGGCAGGCGTCACAGCCCCAGACAGTATCGTTTTCTATCAGCAGGCGGCACTCCTTTTCGGTTAACTCACCCTTTTTCTGCGTGATGGCCGAAAGGCAGTCCTCGCCCTCGCCCCGCAAAATCCCCGTTGGGCAGGCCGCGCGACATCTGCCGCAGTCCTCGCAGGCAGAAAGGGGATAGACGTCGGCCTCGCCAAGCGCTGATATCGGCGCATCAGAAAGCACCTCGGCAATAAATTGGTAGGAGCCGTATTTTTCGGTCAGCAAAAGCCCGTTTTTTCCGAAAACGCCAAGCCCCGCGCGCACCGCGGCGTGCCGCTCGTCAATCGGCGCGTGATCGGTATAGGCATAAAAGCGGTAGGGCGCGAAAAGCGCCTCAAGCCTTGGCAAAAGAGAGGCATAAAGCACCTTGATAAAATGATGGTAGTCGCGCGGTGCGGCGTAAGCCGAAAAGCCGTCGGGGCTTTTCGTATAGTAGGGAAGAAGAAACAGGATGGCGCTTTTGGGAGAAAAGCCCTCCTTATCTTCAAGCAAGCGAGCGTTCGTGATGCAACATTCGGAAAAGGGCAAAAGGGCAGTGTCAACAATAAAGGATTCTCGGAACAAATCCGCAACGGCTTTTTTCAGCATAAAACGCCCTCCTTTTACTTTTTGATAACGCTTTGGTGCGCCTATTTTACCATATAAGAAGGCAAAAAACAAGTTTTTTGCATATTTTTTCGCAGATTTTTGGCGAAACGATTGTATTTTTTTTCAACATATGATAAAATAAAAAAAATAGTGCTTTGTCGCATTTGATACAAAAGCTTATGAAAGGTAACACGCGGGCAAAAAAGTAAAGCCATCCTCTGCTTCGCTTCGGCTTTTGAGGCCCGTCTGTATTGTAATATGATAGAATTTTTGCAAAACGGCTTAATTGGTAGTATTCAAACTCCCCATATTAACGTGCTGTTTTACGTATTTCTTTTGCTTTGCGCCATCGTTCCCTACCTGCTCGGTAGCTTTAATACGGCGGTCTTTGTCACCAAGCGATTGGTTGGCGAGGACGTGCGCGAAAAGGGAAGCGGAAACGCAGGCTTAACCAACACCAACCGTGTGTACGGTGCCAAGGTCGCCGTTTTGGTTCTGCTTGGTGACGGGTTGAAGGCCGTTCTTGCCGTGCTTTTCGCAGGGCTCCTGTTCGGTATGCATTACGTATTCGGCTTTGCTTGCAGCGGCATCGTCTATATGGCCGCCTTCTTCTGTGCGATTGGGCACGTTTTTCCCGTGTTTTATCGCTTCAAGGGGGGCAAGGGCGTGCTTTGCACCTTCTTTTCCGCCTTGGTGCTTTGCCCCTTGGTAACGCTCATTCTTTTCCTTGTTTTCCTCTTGATTCTGGTATCCACCAAGTATGTCTCGCTCGGCTCTGTTATTGCGGGCGTTATGTATGCCTTTGTTCTCAATCGTATGATGGGGCTTTTCGGTATTTTCCCCGATGGGCTTATCACCCTTTCCACCATTGCAATGGGGCTTTTGATAGTTTGGTGCCATCGCGAAAATATCAAGCGCATTATGAATAAAACGGAATCGAAATTTTCCTTTAAAAAGCGGCGCTAAATCCACAAGGTAATTAAAAGAAATTTACAAGAAAGGGCGCGGAAGATGAACGACAAAGAGCTTTTGATAGATTTAGCGGAGCGTTGTATTTACGCGTCCCTTTTAAAAAAGATAGTCTTTTCCAAGAAAAGACAGGGCGAATACGATAAGGTAGAGGGCACCCTTCGCCGCGCGCGGCAGGAGACGGTGCTTTTTCTTGCCTCCTATAAGGCGGACAAGGTGTTTCATCGGCAGGTTGCCTTGGAAGAGGTCAGGGAGGCCGTTGCCTCCTTGGTGGAGGATTTTGACAGAGTCAACTTACTTTGCCGGGATGCCGCGGCATCCTTCAGCCGCAGTAAGAAGGGAGGCGTCTCGCTTCTCGGTAAAGAAAAAATCGAAGCCCTCTTAAAGAACGAGGGTGATTTTTCAGAGCAGCTTCTTGAAAGCCTCAACGATAAAAAGCAATATATTTTGTCGGGAGACGAGCCCTTTTTGAAGGCGCTCGGCATTTCGGATAAAAACGGCCGTGTGCACGATAAAAAGCAGGCCAAATTCCGCCAAATCAATCGCTTTTTGGAGCATATTCGCGATATTGAGGAGTATCTTCCCAAGGAAAACCCTCTCTTGATATATGACCTTTGCTGCGGCAAAAGCTATTTGAGCTTTGCCGTCTATCACTATTTCGTCTGTATCAAGGGGCGCGCGGTCGAAATGCTCGGTATGGATTTGAAGCGCGACTGTATGGAGTTCTGCGCCAAGGTCGCCGCAGAGCTGGGCTTTTCGGGTATGCGCTTTGAAACGGGTGACATTCGTGCCATTTCCAAGGAGAGACGGCCGTCTCTCGTCCTCTCGTTGCACGCCTGCGATATCGCCACAGACATCGTTTTGCAATTCGCCACCGAGGTGGATGCGGGCGTCATTTTGTCAACCCCCTGCTGTCACCGTAATCTGACGGATAAAATTCATAACGAGGCGCTCTCCTTCGTAACGGATTCTCCGCGCTTGAAGGGCAAGCTTGCCGAGGTGCTGACGGACGCTTTGCGTCTTATGCGCTTGGAGGCGCACGGCTATAAAACCACCGCTATGGAATTGACTGATCCTGACGATACCCCCAAAAATACGCTTCTGCGCGCCGTGAAAAATCCCGCCTTCCGCGCCGATTCCAAGCGCGCCCTTGAAAAAAAGGCGGCCTATCTTTCCGCTTTGCGCTACGTGCTTGGCGAGGATGCCGAGGATTATCCCTTTAATATGACGAAAGGAGAGCACCCTTGCAAGAAATAGAATATATCTCGCATTCGGTTACGGAAACCGAGGCGCTGGCCGCCCGTCTTGCCGAGGAGGCTCTTGAAAAAGGAAAGGTTTTTTTAGCCCTGTTCGGCGATATGGGCGTTGGTAAGACGGCCTTTGTGCGCGGCTTTTGCGCGGCGCTCGGCATTAACGGCGTCCATAGCCCCACGTATGCGCTCGTCAACGAGTACCGTGGCGCGCCCTTGAAGGTGTACCACTTTGATTTGTATCGTCTTACGGACGAGGAAGATTTGTACGCCATTGATTTCGATGATTACGTGGAGCAAAAAGCCATCATCCTCTGTGAATGGAGTGAGCGTCTCGGAACGCTTTTGCCCGAGGGGGCTTGGCGCGTCACCATTTCGCGCACGGACACCGAGGACGGCAGAAGCATCTTGGTTTGTAAGGAGAATGAGCAATGAGAATTCTGGCGCTTGATACGACGGCTAAATCTGCCTCCGTTGCGCTTTGGGAGGACGGACGGGTGCTTGCCACCTCCTTTGCCGAAAATGCCAAAACCCATAGCGAGCTTCTGCTTCCTATGGCAGAGTCGCTTTGCACCCATCTCTCCGTTCCCATTGGCGAAATCGACTATTATGCCGTCACGGTTGGCCCTGGATCCTTTACAGGTGTACGCATCGGCGTATGCGTTGCCAAGGGTTTGGCCTTCCGCTTTCCCAAGGAGGAAAGAAAAAATTGCGTTGCCGTTTCCGCCTTGGAGGCCATCGCCCAGAATCTTATGGGTCTTGATGGCATATATCTTCCCGTTATGGACGCCAAGCGTGCCGAGGTATATAACGCCGTTTTCTGTATGAAAAACGGCGCCTTGACCCGTCTTTGCCCCGATAGAGCCATCTCCTTAAAGGATTTAGGCGAGGAGCTGATGCAAAGCTATCCCGATACCCCCATTCGCCTTTGCGGCGATGGGTACGCCGTTGCCCGTGCCGCCTTGGAAAAATTCCCCCTCAACCTTCCCGAAACGCCAAGCCTGCTTCTGTCCCAGAACGCCGCCTCGGTTGCGCTTTGCGCCGAACGCGCCGTTGCGCGCGGCGAGGCCGTGTCGGACGAGGCCTTAATGCCCGTGTATTTGCGCGTTCCTCAAGCAGAAAGAGAGCGTCTTTTAAAGGAACAAGGAAAAATATCAAATTAAAAAGGAGCAAAAAAATGAAAAAACTGTTTATCGGTGCAGATTCCGCCGGATACGATTATAAAATGGAGTTGATTGCCTATCTCTCTGCCAAGGGCTACGAAATGGTGGACGTTGGCGCCAATAGCGGTGCTTCCGGCTCCCATTATCCCGATTATGCCGTGGCGGTGGCCGAGGGCGTCCGTGAAAGCAAGGGCGAAGCCCTTGGTATTTTGATTTGCGGCACGGGCATTGGTATGAGTATGGTTGCCAATAAGCATAAGGGCATCAGAGCCGCTCTCTGCGGCGATACGTTCAGCGCCCGTATGACCAGAATTCATAATGACGCCAACGTGCTTTGCATGGGCGCTCGCGTTATCGGTATCGAGCTTGCCAAGGATATCGTGGATGCTTTCCTTGCCAACGAGTTTGAGCGCGGTGGCAGACACGAAATGCGCGTCAATATGATTTATGACGTTGAAAAGAAGGAATCTTGATTTGGTTTTCTAATAACAAAAAACGGGCTGTTTCGTTACGAAACAGTCCGTTTTTTTGCGCCCACAAAGGCGCAAAATAAGGGATTTTATTCGAAGAAATTGTGCGTTATGTTGTGTTTTCGTAAGAAAACGCAACGAACTGAGGGCAGAAAAGAGCCGATTTCTCGGCTCTTTTCGGTGGCTCACGAATAGAAAGACCGCTCTTTTAGTCCTGCATCGAAGCGATCAAGTGGTTATAAGCCTTCTTGATGTCGGCCTCAGGATCGGCGCCAACCTCGCGCTCGATGGTCAGAAATCCGCGATAGCCGATCTCGTCAAGTGCGCGAAGATAAGCAGGGAAGGGAACGGCACCCTCACCCAAGGGAACCTCCTCAAAGAACTTCATAGCCTGAATTTCGGGAGGAATGGGATGAAGAACACCGTAGATGTATTCGGGATTGGACTCGTGCAGGCGAATGCCGTCCTTGGCGTGGGTGTGCACGATATAGTCCTTCAGGGTTCTGACCGCCTCAACGGGATCGTCACCCGTAACCATAGCAAGGTTAGCAGGGTCAAGGTTAACGGCAACACCCTTGGAGTGCAGAGAATCCAAAAATCCCTTTA
>JAZRFK010000093.1:0-83408 GCA_045661325.1 Eubacteriales bacterium
GCGATTTTATCGCTGTATTTTTCAATCAAGGGATGCTCGGGCGCGATAACCATAAAGGTAACGCCAAAGAGGGTGTCGGGACGGGTGGTATAGATACGGAGCTTATCCTCGCAATCGGTCAAGGTAAAGTTCACGAAGGCACCCGTAGACTTACCAACCCAGTTGCGCTGCTGCAGCTTGACATTGGGCAGGTAATCCACTTTTTCCAAGCCCTCCAAGAGCTTGTCTGCGTATTCGGTAATGCGGAGATACCAAACGTCCTTGGACTTCTGGATAACGTCGCTCTTACAGATGTCGCACTTTCCGCCCTGGGAATCCTCATTGGACAAAACAACCTTACAAGAGGGGCAATAGTTAACGAGCGTGGTATCGCGGAAGGCCAAGCCGTGCTCGAACATCTGCAAGAAAATCCACTGCGTCCACTTATAATAATCCTCTTGGGTGGTATCAATTACGCGAGACCAGTCGAACGAAAAGCCAACGCGCTTTAACTGCTCGGTAAATCTTTCGATATTCTTATCCGTTACCTCACGGGGATGAATACCCGTTTTGATGGCATAGTTCTCGGTGGGCAGACCGTACGCGTCAAAGCCGATAGGAAAGAGGACGTTATAGCCCTGCATTCTTCTCTTTCGGCTGATGACCTCCATACCCGAATAGGCCTTAATGTGTCCCACGTGCATACCTGCGCCGCTGGGATAAGGAAATTCCACCAAGGCGTAAAACTTGGGCTTCGAAAAATCGTCCTGCGCCTCAAAAATATGGGCCTCTTCCCATTTCTTCTGCCATTTGGTTTCAATCAATTTGCTCTCGTATTTCATAGCGATACACCTTATATCCTTAATTTTTTACTGTCTTAATCGTTTTCGGGGTCAAGCAAATCCGCAATATCAAGGAAAGAATCCTCGGAAAAGAGCTTATCCATATGATAAAACTCGCTTGCCTGCTTACTGAAAATATGAACGATAACCGAGTCGAAGTCCACCAGGACCCATTCTGCACTGTTTTTTCCCTCGACCTTACGCGCGTAAATACCCGCATTTGCCATATCGTCCTCCAAGGAGGAGGCAAGTGCCTGCATATGTGCCGAGGAACGACCGAGGCAAAGAATATAATAATCGGTTAAAACGGTTTTCTCGGCCACGTACACGAGCTTAATATCCTGCCCTAAATGCTTGGCCAGGGATTTAACGGCTAAATTCGCGGCTTCTCTTTCTTGGTTGACAGACATACTGCCCTCCTTGCGCTAACGGCGCTTGATATGAATTTCTTTTATATCCTCACGGGTATACACCCGATAAGAAGCATTCGTGTCATCGTAAATGTGACGCATCGTGACATCATCCTCGCGAACAAGCGCGCGTTGTTCATCAAACGCACCGTTTTGCAAGGAAAAAAAGCGCTCCTTCAAAAGCCTTTCGTTTGCCAATCGGTTGACAACGAAATAGGATACACCCTCACTGTCGCGATACCCCTCACCTGCCAATCGAGCAAAGGTGAAAACGGGATTATTTTTCGTCCCAAGATACTCTGTCACAAAGAATATTATATCTTTTTCGGTAAGATTAGTCAAGACCTTTGGGGCTATTTTTTGATAAATTGTCAAACATTCCTTCAAATTCGGCGGCGTTTGTAACCTTTCCGCCAAGGCAGACAGAAAAATCATCTGCGCGTCAAGCCGCCCAAGGTCGCCGTCAAGGTATCCTTGACGGAAACGAAGAAAGCCAACCGCCTGCTCGCCCATTAAGGTTTGCCGCCCCTCTTTAACCGAAATGCTAAGCCCCTGTGCCTCATCCGTGTACTCCATAGAGAACGGCACGTCAACCGAAACGCCCCCCAAGGCGTCAACAAGCGAGGCCGTTGCCTCGGCATCAAATACGATATATCTCTCTATCATAAGGCCAAGAAGCCCCGAAACCGTCCTTGTTAATTTTTCAGCCGCGGCACGCTCTCCGTTTTGTATCACTTCCTTGGCGAAAACACCGTTGATTTTCCCTTCTCTGCCATCGCTTGACACATAGGTGTCTCTGGGAATCTGTAAAAGACTCCAAGCATTCGTTTTTTCATCCATCCACAGAAGAAGCAGCGTGTCGGTGTTTTGCGCCACCTCGTCCGTACCGATAAGGAGGATGCTTTTTCCTCCTACCGTTGCCTCCTTGGCAAGCGCGCCGTTTTTGGCAATGCCAAGATATAAAAAAACGGTCAGCACCATAGCCACAGCCATGGCAACGGTGAAAACCGTCCAAAGTCCATTTCTTTTTTTCATAAGCTTTTCCTTTGCATTTTGAATTGTATTAAAAACAAAACCGCCTTTACCGTTATTTTTCGGTCAATGGCGGTTTGCTATGCGGTTTTGCTTTTTTCTAATTTAAGGCAAAGGAAATGCCCCTTTTATTTTTTCAATGCCAGAAGAATCGCCTCTTTGGCTAAAAGCGTTTCGGGGGCAATAACGGCCTCCATACGCGCAAGCGCCTCCAAGGAAAGCGTATAGGCGGCAAGGAGCATCTCGTTCAAAAAGCGCTCCTTATTTGCGGCATCTTCAATCTTTCCCCAAAATTCCTGTCTTAATTTTCGGCAGGAATCGTATTCACGCCCCGCTTCAATAAAATCGGCAATATAAAGCATTTTATCCAAGGTCGACATCTCGGGGCTTCCCGTGGTGTGCTTTCTGATTGCGGAAAGAAGCGCCTCGTCTGCAAATTGCGGCATATTGCTTTCGATATAGTGCGCGGCGGTTTTTGCGTGCAACAGCTGCGGTGCTTGCTTCTCTTCTTCGGAAAGCGGGATGCCGTTTTCGGCACAGTATTGCATCTGTTCCTTTGAGGACCAAGCCTTTGTAATATCGTGCAAAAGCCCTGCGGCTGCGGCCACCGAAATCTCGCTTGGCATATAAATCTCGGCCATTTTTCGCATCTCGGCTTCAACGCCAAGGGTATGCAAATAGCGTTTTTCGGACATTTTGCCTTGCACGTCCTTCCGCAAGGAAGCCAGCATTTCTTCGTTCATCACCGATACAGCCCCTTTTCCTCGATATAGGACAAGACGGTAGTGGGAACCCACGGCGTGCAATCTGCGCCGATTTTGCATTTTTCGCGAATCATACTGGAGGAAATTTCAATCGCCTCAACGGGCAAAAGCATTGTTTTTGCGCCGAACAGCCTCTGGTAAGAGGCGGCCGCCTCGGTGAGACTCTCCCATACCTCTCTTTCGCACTCACGCGTTAGAGCCACTATCGTTGCCAGTTTAAAAATTGCCTCAGGCTCGCGCCAGTGCGGAAGGGTTAAGAACATATCGGATCCGCAGAGAAAATAAAGCTCGTTGTCATCCGTTTTTAAGGCGCGCAGCGTTTCTGCTGTATAACTTTTTCCACCGCGCGCAATTTCAATATCCGAAATCTCGATTTTGTCAGAAAAGGAAAAGGCTCGCCGACACATTTCAAGTCTGTCAGCACTGCTTGCCGTATCCTTTTTTTCCTTATGCGGCGGCACACAGGTCGGAATTATCAAAAGCTTGTCGAGCTCTTCGGCCGCCAGAAAGGACTTCACCGCGTGAATATGCCCAACGTGAGGCGGCGAAAAGGTTCCGCCGTATATGCCGACCTTCATTTTCATGGCAGTTCTATCCTCTTTTTGCGCTCCGATTCACGATACAGGACAAATTTTGTGCCAAGCACGGAAACAACCTCTGCCCCCGTTTTTTCGGCGATTTCGGCAGCGGCCTCCTTGGCGCTATACCCACTGTTTTCCAAAACGCGCACCTTCATCAGCTCGCGCGCCTCCAAGCAGTTATCAATCTGGTGGCAAAGCTCCTCGGTAATGCCGCCCTTGCCAATTTGGAACACGGCGTCCAACGTATTTGCCATGGAGCGCAGAAACGCTCTTTCTTTACTGTTTAACAATTCGGTATCTCCTTTATATCAGAGCATTTGGGATAATTTCTCGGCCATAAGGCGCAAAGCCTTGCCTCTATGGCTGATGGCGTTCTTTTCATCGGGGGTAATGGAGGCCATCGTTTTTCCGTACTCCTCGGTATAGAAGTAAGGGTCATAGCCAAAGCCGCCCTCCCCTTCTGCCTCAAAGGTGATTTTTCCTTCGCAGGCACCTCTGACGGTGAAGGCCTCTCCGTTGGGCAAAACGCAGGCAATAGCTGCCACGTATCGCGCCGTTCTTTTTTCAAAGGGAACGCCCTCCAGATTTTTCAAAAGCAGACGATTGTTGGCATCGTCATCCCCGTGCTTGCCGGAATAGCGGGCAGAATACACACCGGGCGCACCGCCAAGAGCGTCCACCTCCAAGCCGGAGTCGTCAGCAATGGAGACGTGCTCTCCATCCGCTACCGCCTTGGCCTTGATTAAGGCATTTTCCTCAAAGGTTTCGCCGTTTTCTTCAATATCGGCCGTAAAGCCAATATCTGCAAGCGTTAAAACGCGGCAATCCGACAGGGCAGGAATTTCAGAAAAAATCTTTTTTACCTCGCGCACCTTGCCGGGATTGGCACTTGCTAAAATAACGTCCATATTCTATTCCTTTCAAAAAATCAAAAAGTTACGAATTTTCTCCGAAAAGCGCTTTGATATACTCCTCGGGAACAAAGGGCTTCATATCGTCGATTTGCTCGCCAACGCCAATGAATTTTACCGGAATATCAAGCTCTCGCTTCACAGAAATGGCGACACCGCCCTTGGCCGTGCCATCAAGCTTGGTTAAAATCAAGCCCGTGATGTCTGCGGCATTTTTGAACTCCTTGGCCTGCATAATGCCGTTCTGACCCGTTGCGGCGTCAAGCACCAGAAGGGTCTCAATATCGGCATCTGGCAATTCTCTATGCACCACGCGATTGATTTTGGCCAACTCGTCCATCAGATTTTTCTTATTGTGCAAGCGCCCTGCCGTATCGATAATCAATACGTCACCGCGGCTTTTTACCGATTGAATGGCGTCATACACCACGGAGGCAGGATCAGCACCCGTTCCCTGCTTGATGAGGGAAACGCCTGCTCTGTCACACCAGACAGCAAGCTGCTCCACGGCAGCCGCGCGGAAGGTGTCAGCAGCGGCAACCACCACTCTTTTTCCGCGGCTTTTCAGCTCGGCGGCAATTTTACCGATAGAGGTGGTTTTGCCCACGCCGTTAACACCGATAACGAGAATGACGGCAGGAGTGGTATTCAGATGAAGATGCTCTGCCTCTCCGACCGTTTCAAGCAAAATCTCTACAAGCAATGCTTTGACAGCCGCAGGCTCCGTCACGCGTTCATCCTTTACGCGCTCACGCAGGGTGTCAAGCACGTATTCCGTTGTTTCCACCCCGACGTCTGCCGTGATAAGCAGCTCCTCAAGCTCATCGAAGAAATCCTCGTCAATCTTCACGAAACGACGGCAGATGTCCTCGATTTTGCCGAAAAAGGCACTTTTCGTTTTTAAAAGGCCCTGCTTTAATTTTTCAAAAAAGCTCATGACAAAAGCTCCTTTTGTTTGCTTTCAATTTCCGAAACGTCCAAAAGCAATGCTCTGGAAATACCGCGCTCGGGCATGGTGATACCGTAAAGGCGGTCACCAATTTCCATCGTTCCGCGTCGGTGCGTAATCAAAACGAACTGCGATTCACCCGAAAGCTTGGTTACGTATGCGCCAAAGCGGTCAACGTTTACCTCGTCCAAGGCAGCCTCAATCTCGTCAAAGATACAGAAGGGCGAGGGATTGGCCTTTAAGATAGCAAAAATCAACGCAATGGCAACGAAGGTCTGCTCACCGCCGGAAAGCAAGGAAAGGCTCTTGATAATCTTTCCGGGAGGCGCCGCCTTAATTTCAATGCCGCTCGTCAGAACATCCTCGGGATTGGTGAGGGAAAGCTCTGCTTCACCGCCGCCGAACAGCTCACTAAACACAACACCGAAATTCTCATTGATGTCATTGAAGGTGTTGGTGAAGCTGACACGCATCTCCTCCTCAACCTTTTTGAGAATATCCAAAAGCTCTGTCTTGGCCTTTTCCAAGTCCTCTAACTGATGCTTCAGGCTTTCGTGACGCGCGCCGACCTCGGCGTACTCCTCAATGGCGCCTGTATTGACGCTGCCAAGCTCACGAATCTTGGACTTGCAGGAGGATTGCACAGCGGCAACCTCTGCTCTGTTCTCGGTCGTAACGGCGGGATACGAGAGGGCAACTGCTTCCTCGTAGGTAATCTGATATTCGTCAAAAAGCTTGGTTTCCAAGCGCTCGTTTTCTTCTCTGAAGCGATTCAAGGCAAGCTCTGCGCGGTTGTAGTGCGCGCTAAGACGCTCTTTTTCCTCGTTGGCCTCTCTGATTTTTTCACGAAGCTCACCGTCACGGCGATTGAACTCGTCCTCATCCTTTTGGCTACCGAGTCTTTGTGCTTCAAGGTCACCCAAAAGCGCGGTTACCTCTTTGACCTGCTCGCGATTGGCAAGGTTGCTTTCCTCCATTGCCTTGGCGCGCGAGAGATAATCCTCTATGCGAAGAGAAATGCTTTCTCTTTCTCTTTCGTGCGCCTCCTTGGTGCTTGCACCCAAGGCCAAGGCGTTTTCGGCGTTTTCCTTATCCTTTTCCAAGGATGCAAACCGAACGCGCAGCTCGGTAATTTCGTTATCCTTCTCCTCCTTGGTATCCAAGAAGGCGTGACGCTCTGCCTCCTGCGTGCTACGCAGAGTGCGAATTTCCTCGATTTTTCCGAGAACGCCTGCCAGCTCTGCCTCGAAGCGAAGAATATCAGAATCAAATTTTCCACCGCTTTCGGAAAGCCCGTTATAATCCTCACGCAGCTTTTCAAGCAGGGTGTCATTACCCTCTGCGGCGGCCTTTACGCGCTCATACTCGGAAAGCTGGGCGCGGGACATATTGTAAAGCAGCTCCTTGGCCTGAGAAAGCTCAGCCGATTTTGCCTGCATCAAGAGAATATCGTTTTCGATTTTCTTGATTTTTTCTGCAAAATCCGACACTTTCTTCTCGGCAGAAGTCATTTCCTTTTGCAGTCCCTCAATTTCCGTTCCGCGAGACAGAATACCGCTGTCACGTTTCAGGGAGCCACCCGTGAAGGCGGCACCGACGTTGATAATTTGACCGTCGAGCGTGACAATACGCACCTTATAGCGAAGTCGCTTTGCGGCCTCCGTGGCCGTATCAATGTCCTCGAAAACAACCGTTCGGAGCAGCAAATGCTCAATCAAATTGCGATATTCCGCATCAAAGGAAACGAGCTCATCTGCCCGTCCGACATAGCCGCGGAAGCCTGCGGCATCCCGAATTTCATCGGTAACACCGCCCGCCTTAACGGCGTTCAAGGGATAGAAGGTTGCGCGGCCCGCGCCTGCCTGCTTCAAGGCGTAAATAGCGGATTTTGCCGTTTCCTCGTTTTCAACGGCAATGTTCTGCATATTTTGGCCGAGAGCAGTTTCAATCGCGGTAACGTACTCCTTCTCTACCGTTATCAGCTGAGAGATAGGGCCGTATATTTTGCCCTTGAATTGCGCTTTATTTTGTGCATAGGCCTGCATAATGAAGCGAACGCTGTGCTGATAGCCCTCGAAATGCTCCTCCATTCTCTGCAAGGCTTCGATACGCTGCTCCAAGCCGCTCTTCTTGGCAGCGGCATCGTTCAAGAGCCGTTTTTGCTCGTCCTTTTCCTCTTGCAAGGAGGCAAGTCTCTCATTAACCTCCACGAGCGAATCCTCAGCAGAGGCGATTTTTGCGCGATAGGAGGCGGTGTTTTTATCGCAACGCTCCAAATCAGCGGCAAGAACAGTACCTTTTTCCTCCAAGGCGGCAATTTCGCGCAAAAGCTCCTCGCCCTTGCCCTTGCCTTCCTCCTTGGCCTTGCGGCTTACGTCAAGGCGAACGCGGATATCCATTGCCTCGGCGTTCAAGGCCTCAATTTCCTTTAATTCCTTCTCCAAGGCCTCCTCCAACGCCTTGGCGGCGCGAAGTGCCTCTTCTCTTGCGGCCAAAAGCACGAGCTGCTCGTCCTTAAAATCGGCCTCCTGCTGTGCAAGGGCAACGAGGGTGGCCTCTGCTTCTGCCTTTCCCTCTGCTAAATGCGCGTCCTCTTGGTCAAGCTTTTCAAACTGGCGGCGGCTTTCCTCGGCCAAATCCTGCATATGACGGATTTCACCCAAGGCCACCGAATAATCACGCTCCAGGGCGGAAAGTCGCTTGTTTGCCTCCGAAATCTCGTGCACCAGGCGCTCGGACTCCAAGCGCGATCCCGTCAGCTTTTCGCGAATATGGTCATCCTGCTGCTCCAAGGATTCAATAGACTCTACCACGCGCTCATATTCAGCACGCGCCAAGGTCAGATTGTTCTCTGCCGTTTGCAAGTCGGTTTTGATTTTTTTGGTATCAAACAACCAAAGCGAAACGTCTGCTTCCTTTTTGCGCTCCAAAAGCTCTCTGTACCGTCTGGCCTTTTCTGCCTCCTTGGAGAGCGGCCCAATGCGCGCGTCAAGCTCGTTATAAATTAAGGTTGCGCTTTCTACGAAGCCCAAGGTTTCATTAAGCTTCTTTTCGGTTTCTTCTTTTCTCTGACGGAACTTGGAGATACCTGCGGCCTCCTCGAAGATATGGCGCCTGTCCTCGCTCTTTTTGGAGAGAATTTCTGCGATTTTACCCTGTCCGATGATAGAGTATCCTTCTCTGCCGATACCCGTATTCATAAACAGCTCGTAAATATCGCGCAGGCGGCAATTCTTGCGGTTTATCATATATTCACTGTCACCCGAACGGTAATAGCGTCTGGTGACGGTAATTTCGTCATAGGGAGAGTCAATACGGCGGCCACCTTCGCTATTGTCAAAGGTTACAGAGACCTCGGCAAAGCTCATAGGCTTTCTGGTGTCCGTGCCACCGAAAATAACGTCCTCCATTTTGGTTCCGCGGATGTTGCGGCTGGAAAGCTCACCCAAAACCCAACGCATAGCGTCCGAAATGTTGGACTTACCGCTTCCGTTCGGGCCAACGATGATGGTGGTACCGCGCTCAAAGGTCAGAACGGTTTTATTGGGAAAGGATTTAAAGCCGTGTAATTCTAAAGATTTTAAGTACATATCTTGCTCCTGTTTTCGTTAATATCAATCTCCGACGCCAAAAAGAAGCAGCGCTTCCCTTGCGGCCTCCTGCTCTGCCTTGGGCACCGAGGGGCCAATACCGTGACCGATGCAGTTGCTGTTGAGCATCGCGTCCACCTCAAAGGTTTTACGGTGATCAGGGCCGTATTCCGCCGTTACAACGTACCGCAGCTGCTCCTTACCGTCCTGTTGGACGAGCTGTTGCAGGCGCGTTTTATAGTCGCCGCCGCGGATTTTTCCGCACATTTCAATTTCCTCCTTCATCAAGGAAAGGAGAAAGGGGGTTAAAAAATCAAGCTTCTTGCCGTTATCCAAATAAATCGCGGCAAGCACAGCCTCAAATACGTCTGCCAGAATAGGAGAATGGCGGCGGCCGTTATTGGCCTCCTCGCCCTTGCCCAACAGCAAGAACTCGCCCAGATGCAGCTTAACGGCAAGACGGGCAAGCGTGTCCTCGCAAACAAGATGCTGACGGTACTTGGTCAGATTTCCCTCGTCTGCCTCGGGAAAGCGCGCGTAGAGATAATCGCTGATAATCAGCTGCAAAACCGCGTCTCCCAAAAATTCGATACGCTGATAGTTATCAATTTTATCGCTTTTTTTGTATTCATTGGCGTAAGAGGTATGCACCAGGGCCGTTTTTAACAAGGAAATGTCAGAAAACGTATACCCCGTATACTGCGATAGCTCTTGCAAATTTCTTCCTTCTGCCATAACGTTTACTCTTTCAATGCTTATGTAGTGGTTTCTTCCGCTTATGTAGTGGTTTCTTCCTTCTTTTTTGCAAAAAGCGGAAGCTTTTCTTCGATTTTCGGATTGATTTCTGCGCGAACGAACTGCATTGCCTGTCTTACGGCGTTCTTAATGGCACGGGCATCCGAATTGCCGTGGGCCTTTATAACAGGCTTTGCCATACCGAGAATAGGCGCACCGCCGTGCTCGGAGGTATCAAAATTCTTTTTCAGGGCGCCCATACGGGATTTCATCAAAAGACCGCCAAGCTTACCAACGGCGTCCTTGTAGAACATCTCCTTGATGGCCTTTAAAATAAACTTGCTCGTGCCTTCAACCGTTTTTAAGAGAATATTGCCTGTGAAGCCATCTGCTACCAAAACGTCGCAGACGTCAAACGGAAGGGTCTTGGGCTCTACGTTGCCCACGAAGGAAAGGGGGGAATCGGACAAGGCACGGTAGGCCTCCTGCTGAAAGGCAAGGCCCTTTTGCTCCTCCGTTCCGTTATTCAAAAGCCCCACGCGAGCGGTATTGAGCCCATACATATTTTGCATATACACGGATCCCATCATACCGAAAATAATGGCGTTATGAGGCGTTATTTCAAGGTTAGCGCCCGAATCCAAAAGCAAAACGGGGCAAGCAAAGGGCAAAAGCGTTGCAATACCCGGACGCTCTATTCCCTTGATGCGCCGAACGAGAAGGGTTGCGCCTGCCAAAAGCGCGCCTGTGTTTCCTGCGCTGACAAAGGCATCCGCCTCACTGGAAGCAAGATAACGAAGGCCAACGGACATCGAGGAGTCCTTCTTGGCGCGAACAACGGAAAGCGCCTCGTCCTCCATTGTAAGCACGGAGGCGGCAGGGAGAATCTCAAGCATTGAAATATCAAGGCCGTTATCCTTGGCCGTTTTTTCGATGATCTCGGGATTGCCAACCGCAACAACCGTAACGGAAAGCTCACGGGCCGCCATTACGGCACCCTCTAACATAGCCAAGGGGGCGTTGTCGCCTCCCATAACGTCCAAAGCAATTTTCATAGGTTATTCCTTTCGCCGTTTTAATGAAACGGAGCTTAATCTAGATAAAGAGAATCCTTTAATTCTTCTATGAGTGCTACGGCCCTTGCGGCATAGGCGTCATTTCTCGCCTTTTTTCCGCCCTTAACGCGTGCTTCAAGGGGAGCAACAATACCGAAATTGGCATTCATTGGTTGGAAATTGGCAGCGTTTCCGTTGCCAACGTGATTGGCAAGGGCGCCCGTCATACATTTAGCCGAAAAGACAACAGGCTCCTTCCCCTTCGCAAGCCTTGCGGCATTGATGCCCGCGACAAGACCCGAGGAGGTTGACTCCACATACCCCTCAACACCCGTCATCTGTCCTGCAAAAAAGAGGGTTGGTCTTTCCACCATTGCGTAGGTGTCGGAAAGAATACCGGGAGAATGGATATAGGTATTGCGGTGCATCACACCGTAACGGAGAAATTCAGCGTTTTGAAGACCGGGAATCATACGGAACACCCGTCTTTGCTCAGGAAAGGTCAGGTGGGTCTGGAAGCCCACCAGATTATACATCGTTCCCTCCTTGTTTTCACGGCGCAGCTGCACGATGGCGTAAGCCTCCTTGTCCGTATCGGGCAAGGGCAGGCCGACAGGCTTCATCGGGCCGAACAAGAGGGTTTGCTCACCGCGACTTGCCATTACCTCAACGGGCATACATCCCTCGAAAACGGTCAAATCCTTCTCAAATTCGTGCATTTTCGCGGTTTCTGCGGTTATAAGCGCCTGATAAAAGGCGTCATATTCCTCCTTGTTCATCGGACAGTTCAGGTAGTCGCTGCTATCGCCCTTTCCGTAACGCGAGGCAAAAAAGGCAACGGAATAGTCGATGCTTTGCGCGTCAACGATAGGGGCGGCCGCATCGTAAAAATACAAGGATTTTCCGCCAAGCATATTAAAAATTTCGGCAGAAAGCTTTTCGGAGGTCAAAGGCCCCGTGGCAACCACGGTAATCTCATCTCCCTCCAAGGAGGTGATTTCCTCACCCTCGTACACCGTAATGAGAGGATGATTCTTGATTTTTTCGGTGATATAGGCGGAAAACCGTTCTCTGTCCACCGCCAAGGCGCTGCCTGCGGGCACGCGGGTTTCCTCCGCCGCCTCCATAATCAAGGAGCCGAGTATACGAAGCTCCTGCTTTAAAAGGCCGACGGCGTTATAGATTTCATCCGAACGCAAGGAATTGGAGCAAACGAGCTCCGCAAAGCCGTCCGCGCGATGCGCGGGGGTGCGGCTTTTGGGCTTCATTTCGTAAAGCGAAACCGAAACACCGCATTTTGCTGCCTGCCAAGCCGCTTCACAGCCGGCAAGTCCTGCGCCGATAATACGGATATGAGGACGCACTTCATTCATTTCGCTCATACTTTTCCCTTTCCTTCTCTACGGTGAGTATTTGAAATTAGTCGTTTTGCTCGGCCAGCTCCACCGTTCTTTTATATTCGCAGCTCTTGTTGCGGCAATATAAAAGCTTCTTTCCCTTGCGAAGCAGGAGCATATCCTGACACTCGGGGCACTTTTCCTCGGTCGGCAGATCCCAAGAGGAGAACTGACATTCGGGATAGCGCTCACAGCTGTAAAAGGTCAAGCGGTTTTTGCCGTGCTTAATAATGATGGGGGACTGACAATCGGGGCAAAGAACGGAAAGCTTTTCCGTCTTTTGCTTGGTATAGCTGCATTTGGGGTAATTGGCACAAGCATAGAAGCTTCCGTAGCGGCCACGCCGCAAAACAACCTCGCCACCGCATTCGGGACAAGCAAACTCTGCCTTTTCGGGCGCTTCCTTTTCCTTGTTGACGGGATTTCCGTCCTTATCAATGGTTTTGGTGTTGTGACATTCGGGATAATTCTGGCAGGCCAGGAATTTTCCGAAGCGGCCAAGCTTGTATACCATAGGATTGCCGCATTTTTCGCAGGTAAAGGGCGAAACGTCCGGAGGAATTTCTACACTTTCCTTGTCAATCTTTTCCTGCGCCACCTGCAAGGAGACGGCAAAATCGCGATAGAAGGCGGAAAGAACGGACTCAAGCTCGACCTTTCCCTGCTCGATTTCATCAAGCCTGGTTTCCATAGCGGCGGTGAAATCATAGTCCACAATATCGGGGAAATTCTCCTTCATCAAGCGGTTGGTAACCTCACCCAAGGGAGTCGGCAACAAATTCTTACCCTCACGCTTGACGTATCCACGGGTTAAAATGGTTGTGATAATGGCAGTATAGGTGCTGGGGCGGCCGATGCCGTTTTCCTCCAAGAACTTGATAAGGGAGGCCTCGGTATAGCGCAAGGGCGGCTCGGTAAAATGCTGGACGGGCGAGATGCTTTGCATCGAAAGAACATCTCCCTGTGCAAGCAGAGGCAAACCGGTGAGGGTTTCCTCCTCATCCTTCTCCTCAGCCTCTGCGTTATCGTATACCACCGTATAGCCACGGAAGCGAAGCTGCTGACCGCTGGTCTTAAACTGATAGCCACCCGAAACGAAGGTAACAGAAACCGCATCGTAAATCGCGGCAGACATCTGGCTGGCAATAAATCTTTCCCAAATGAGCTTGTAAAGGCGGTATTGATCAGGCGAGAGATATTTACGCACGGAGGCGGGAGTCAAGGACACATTGGCAGGACGAATGGCCTCGTGCGCGTCCTGTGCGACGGAGGAGGTCTTGTAGACTCTGGGGGTCTTGGGAACGTAGTCCTTTCCGTATTCGGCCTCAATGTAAGCCAATGCCGTTTCCTGCACGGCAGAGGAAATACGCAAGGAGTCCGTTCTCATATAGGTAATCAAACCCTGTACGCCGCCGTTTTCACTTCCCAAATGAACACCCTCATAGAGCTCCTGGGCAATTTTCATCGTTCTTTGCGAGCGGAAATTCAGCTTATGGTACGCCTCCTGCTGCAAGGTGGAGGTGATGAAGGGCGGGCTCGGCTGTCTGAGCTTTTGCGTTTTTACAACGGTATCGGCAACGAAGCTTTTTCCCGTAACCGCACCAACCACGGCTGCGGCCTCGGCCTGCGTGGAAAGACGGATTTTCTTGTCGCCACTACCGAAAAAGCGAGTTTCAACCGATTCGCCGCCTTGGTTTTCCAGAACGGCAGAAATCGTCCAATATTCGCTGGGCACGAATGCGCGAATTTCCTCTTCTCTTTCCGTGATAATTCTCGTGGCAACGGATTGCACACGGCCCGCAGAAAGACCGCTCTTTACCTTTTTCCAAAGCAGAGGGCTCAATTTGTAGCCCACAATTCTGTCAAGGATGCGGCGCGCCTGCTGCGCGTCAACGAGGTTGCCGTCAATTTTTCTGGGAGTCTTGATGGAGGCCTTAACAGCCTGCTTGGTAATTTCATTGAAGGTTACACGGCAAGCGCTTTGCTCGTCAATATTCAGCTCTGCCGCGATATGCCAAGAGATTGCCTCTCCCTCACGGTCAGGGTCCGTTGCGAGCAAAACGCGGGAGGCACCCTTGGCCTCCTTACGCAAGGCCTTAATTACATCACCCTTGCCGCGAATGTTGATATAATGCGGCGCGAAATGGTTTTCAATATCAACGCCGAGCGCACTTTTGGGCAGATCGCGAATGTGACCCACAGAGGCCACGACCTTGTATCCCGTTCCCAGATAGCCCTTAATGGTTGCCGCCTTGGAGGGAGACTCCACGATAACGAGGGTGGGCTTCTTTTTGGTTGCTTTGCTTGCAGTTTTTCCCATATTTTTAATTGGCATTACGCCATCCTTTCTTGCTTATATCGTTATTTATCGGTTACGCATGTAAATGCCGCCTGAGCTTGTCGAAACGTAACCGCATATTTCCATATTGATGAGTGCCGAAATCAAATCGGCGGCGGATAAATCATCTACCCGTATATCGTCGGGAAGGCTACCTTCACTTTCGATAGCCAAATAGATTTTTTGCTCCGTTTCCGACATCTCTGTCCAGAATGACGGAGGCGAGTTTTCTGCCGAAGAGGAAGCGCCCTTGCTCTCTGCTTCGGCACTTTTCACTCTTCGCTTGCCCGCAATGCCTTCCTTTACGGTATGGACGGCCCGTTTGACCGCCGAAACAGCCCCTTGTGCCAAGGAGGAGAGAGAAAGATATTCCTCATCCTCGTTAGTAGGTCGGTAGGCAGACGAAGGATTGCGCGCGTAAATACCGTATCTTGCCGTGAGAACGGAAAGCTCGGTTTTTCTTCCGTCCGTCAAATGAAAGCCATTCAGATACGGCAGATATTTTTCCTTGTAGACATCATAAATATCGTCAGAGCAGGTGATGGGAGTCGCGCCGTTTTTCAAAAGCAAAAGCGGCCCTTCACTTCCCTTGTCCCTGACGTTACCGGGAACCGCAAAGACACGCTTGCCTTGACACTTGGCGTTTTCTGCCGTTATTAAGGCGCCGCTTTTGAGATCGCCCTCCACCACGATAACCGCCTCGGATATACCGCTGATAATGCGGTTGCGAGCAGGAAAATGGAAGGCGAGCGGCTTCTCATAGGGCGGATACTCGGTGATAACCAAGCCACCCATACGCAGAATTTCCGCATACAGCAGACGATGCTCGGGCGGATAAATACAGTCGATGCCCGATCCTAAAACGGCCACGGTCGTGCCACCTGACTCCAAGGTTGCAGCGGCGGCGACACCGTCAATGCCCAAGGCCATACCGCTGACGGTAACAGCGCCCATTTTGCCTAAATCAAAGGCGATTTCACAAGCGGTTTCCGCGCAGACGCGGCTCATCATTCTGGTGCCGACGATGGCGAAGAAGGGCAAGGTATTAAAATCGGGAAGCCGACCTCTGTAATAGAGAACCAAGGGCGGTGCATCAATCTTCCGCAAGGAGATGGGGTATTCCCCGTCCTCATAGGTTAAAACGCCAACGCCCTGCGCGTCACAGTAGTCAAGGTCACGCCGTATGGCGTCCATTCCCTTATCACAAAGACGCGCCTTTTCTCTTTTGCTTAAAAACGGGCAGGATAAAATTTCCTCCTCACCTGCTTCGTACACCGCCTTGGCAGTTCCGAATTTTTCAAGTAAGGGAGACACAGTCTTGGACGGAATACCGAGCGCATTTGCCAACCACATACAGTAACGAGCCTTTTCGCCCAGCATTATCCTTCCTCCTTGTGTAAATTTTCTCTGCCTTTATAAAAGAGCGCTTCTGTGCTGCTCCCAAAGCAGAATGGAAGCGGCCACGGAGGCGTTGAGTGATTCCGTTTTTTCCGAGATGGGAATATAGACGCTGTCGGTACAAGCCTCAGAAACCGAGGGCCGTATTCCGTGCCCTTCGTTTCCAATAACGAAAACGTCAAAAAGCGTGGGCTTTGCCTTGAAAAGCGGCATAGCACCCGGGCGCAGCTCGGCGGCAAAAACGCGCCTTCCTGCCTCCCTTAAAACCGAAATGCTTCCCTCCAAGTCCTTCACGCGCAAAAAGCGAAGCTTGAAGATGCCCCCCATTGCGCCGCGCAGGGTTTTGGGATTCGTTAAATCGGCCGTATCGTCAGAGAGCAAAACGGTATGAATGGAGAAAGCGGTCGCGCTTCGAATCACAGCCCCAAGATTTCCGGGGTCACGCACCCCGTCCAAAATCAGAAGAGGCTCATCCTTTAAAATACTCTCCTTATTTATTTTAATACAAGTTTGAAAAAAGTCAAGATCTTTTATGACGGTTATGATGCCTTGCGGCGCTTTTTCGGCAGAAACTTTTTCAAAGCAGGGGGTGGTTAGCACAAAAACGCCCATTTTTTCAAAGCGCTCTTTGCCAAGCCGTTCTTCCACGAGAGGCAAAAGAAAATCCTTCTTTTCCTCCCAAATGAAAACGTCCGTAATTTCTAAGCCGGAAAGAACCGCCTCCTCAAAAAGCTTCACGCCGTCAAGCGTGAAGGAGGAAAGCTTTTCTCTGTACTTTTTCTCTTGCAAGGAGGCACAGCGCATGACCTGCGGATTGCTCCTTGAAGTAATAAAAGAAACCATTTTCGGCTCCTTTCTCGTCTCTTTTTCTTGAAAATTTGTCCTTACATTATTGAAAACGGGGCGTTGCGTAAAATTACGCAACACCCCACAGCCGATGACACATCGGCTCGTTATTCAAATTAAAGAGCAGCCTTTGCGCGCTCTGCCAAGGAAGCAAATGCCTCTTTGTCGGAAACGGCGATCTCGGCAAGCATCTTTCTGTTCAGGTCAATGCCGGCCTTCTTCAAACCGTGCATCATGGTGGAATAGTTCATTCCGCAAACCTTTGCCTGTGCAGAAATACGGGCGATCCAGAGAGAACGGAACTCTCTCTTCTTCATCTTACGACCTGCGAAAGCATAGTTGCCGCTCTTCATGACGGCTTGCTTCGCCATCTTAAAGTGCTTGCTCTTTGCACCCCAGTATCCCTTTGCAGCCTTTAATACACTCTTTCTTCTCTTGCGCGTCATCATTGCGCCTTTTACTCTTGCCATTTTAATTCATCCTCCTCATTCTTCTCTCGCTTACTTAATGATAAGCGTTCTGTAAATCGGTGCCATTGCTTCACTCATGGTTGCGCCCTTGCGAAGATCTCTCTTGCGCTTGGGGGTCTTCAAGCCGAGGTTGTGGCGACGGCCGCAATGATTCATCTTAACTTTGCCGCTTGCGGTAAGGGAAAATCTCTTTGCCGAAGCTTTATGCGTCTTAATTTTTGCCATTTTTGTACTCTCCTTTTTATTGTGGGCGGATAAATCCGCTAATTAACCGTTGTTTTTGACAGGGGCATTTTTAATGGGCGTCAGCACGATGGACATATAGCGTCCCTCGGTTACGGCACCCTTTTCAGCAACACCGTACTCGGCGCAGGCCTCTTGGAACTTCTGAATGACCTCACGGCCAAGCTCCATATGCGTCATTTCTCTTCCGCGGAAGCGAACGACCGCCTTTACCTTATCACCGTCGCTCAAAAAGCGCTTTGCGTGATTGACACGAGTCTCAAAATCATGAACATCAATACGACAAGAAAGCTGTACTTCCTTCAGCTTGGAGACCTGCTGCTTCTTGCGGGCTTCCTTTTCCTTCTTGTCTCTTTCAAAACGAAACTTTCCGTAATCCATTGCGCGACATACGGGAGGCGTTGCGTTGGCCGCCATCAGCACCAAATCCAAATCTCTGGAATAGGCGTAATCCTTTGCTTCAGCCAAGGGCATAATGCCAAGCTGCTCGCCATCAGGGCCGACAAGACGAACCTCTTTCGCTTTAATTTCGTCGTTAATTAATTGTTCCTTCGTGCTAATCGTTATGCACCTCCAAAAATGAAATAAAAAATACACGCAGAGTCTACCCGCGTGCATCCATTCTTCGCCTAAGGAAAAATATGGTGACCGTACGCGCTTACTCGCGGCACGGTGAGTGCGGTTAGCAACTGCTTTGATGAGATTGCTCTCATGTACTTTGCAAGTATAACACAGTTTTTTTGTTTTGTCAAGTGTTTTTTTCCTCTTTTTCATTTCTTTTTATATTTTTCCTGTTTTCTGCATTTTTGCGTGCGTTCTTGCCGAAAAATCGAAAAAAATGCGAACTTTTTTCAAAATTTTTATACTTTTTTATATTTTAGTATAGCAATTTACTGAAATATGTGATAGAATGGAGTGAAAATGGGTTTTTGTTGCCTCGCGACAAGAACTACTGATAAAATGAAACGCTAAAGGAACTGAAAAATGCCAAAAACCATTGAAGAAGCAAAGGAAATATATTTACCCGTCATCCCCGTGCGGGGAACGGTCGCCTTCCCGGGCGTTCAAATCAGCCTTGAGCTGATGCGCGACTTCTCTGTTAACGCTTTCGCGGCCGCCAATAAATACAGCGGCAGGGTTTGCCTTCTGACACAGAAGGACCCCGAAATTGATATTCCCACCGAAAAGGATTTTTATCACGTGGGAACCGTTTGCCAGATAAAGCGCGTCAATCGCGCCGAAAACGGCAATCTGAACGCCGTTTTTGAGGGCTTCTGCCGCGCCAAAATCTCCGAAATCAAGAAGGACGAGAACGGCTTTCACGCCACCGTTATCTGCAAATCCATTCATTCGGAGGAAGAGGCTGACATTGTCACGGAGGAGAAAATCAACGCCGTCATTGAGACGGTGGAAAGAATGAAGAACATTCATCCGCTTTTGACGGATGAGATTCTTCGCGCCGCCCGCGGCATCAAGACCCCCGGTCTTTTCTGCGATTTTATCGCCTCCGCTTCCCTTTTGAACTACAAAAACAAGCAACGCATCCTTGAAATTTTCCATCCCATTCTGCGCTTGGACAGACTCTCCGCTCTCGTGGAGGAGGAAACCGAGCTTCTTTTGACGGAGTACGCCATTCACTCGCAGGTGAAGGAGCGGATTGACGAGCATCAGAGAGAATATTTCCTCCGTGAGCAGATGAAGGTCATCCAGGAAGAGCTGGGAGACAACGACAACGAATTTGACGAATACAAAAGAAAAATTGACGAGCTTTGTGCCTCCGATGAAGTGAAGACCAAGCTTTATAAGGAGCTTTCCCGTTTAGAGAAGGTTCCCTTCGGCTCTGCTGAGGGCTCTGTCATTCGCTCGTATCTCGACGTCTGTCTTGACGTTCCGTGGGGCAAGGTGACGGAGGCAATTCCTGACGTCAAAAGTGCCGAAAAAATCCTGGAGGCCGACCACTACGGACTTGACAAAATCAAAGAGCGCATTCTGGAGATGGTTGCCGTCAAGCAGCTTTGCCCTGACGTGAAAAACCAAATCATTTGCCTCGTTGGCCCTCCCGGCGTTGGAAAAACCTCTGTCGCGGCCTCGGTTGCCCGCGCCTTGAAGCGCAAATACGCGCGCATTTCTCTTGGCGGCGTGCACGATGAGGCTGACATTCGCGGCCATCGCAAGACGTATGTGGGCGCGATGCCCGGTCGTATCGTGGAGGCTATCACGAGCGCCGAGGTTATCAATCCCGTTATCGTTTTAGACGAAATCGATAAGCTCGGAAAGAGCTTGCACGGCGACCCCTCCTCTGCACTTTTGGAGGTTTTGGATCCCGAGCAGAACCGCTATTTCCGCGATCACTTTTTGGAGCTTCCTCTTGATTTGTCCGACTGCCTGTTTATCGCAACGGCCAACACCTATGAGGGCATTCCCGAGCCCTTGCTCGACCGAATGGAGATTATGGAGCTTTCCGCCTACACGGCCAACGAAAAGCACGCCATTGCCAAAAAGCATTTGATCCCCAAGCAATTAAAGCGCTACGGTATGAAGCGCTCGACCATTCGCTTTACAGATGCCGCCATCACGGAGCTGATTGCCTTCTATACGCGCGAGGCGGGTGTTCGTAACCTTGAAAGAGAAATCTCCTCTCTTTGTCGCAAGGGCGCCAAGAAAATGATTGACGAGGCGTGCTCTCGCGTTGTTATCACCCCCAAGCTCATCAACGAAATGCTCGGCAAACGGCGCTTTGTTGAGGAAAAGCTTGAAAAAACCAATCCCGTGGGTATTGTAAACGGACTTGCCTATACGCGCGTTGGCGGTGACTTGTTGAAGGTTGAGGTCAACGTAATGTCGGGCAGCGGCAAGCTGGAGCTGACGGGTCGACTTGGCGAGGTTATGCAGGAATCTGCTAAAATTGCCCTGAGCTATATCCGTGTCAGAGCCAAGGCCTTCGGTATTGACGAGGACTTTTACGAGACCAAGGACATTCATATTCACTTCCCCGAGGGTGCCATTCCCAAGGACGGCCCCAGCGCGGGTGTTGCCATGACCTGCGCGCTTGCCAGCGCATTATCGGGCGCGCCCACAAGACGCGACGTTGCCATGACGGGCGAAATCACCCTGCGCGGCAAGGTGCTTCCCATTGGCGGCTTGAAGGAAAAGACAATGGCCGCTTACACGGCGGGCATTCGCGCAGTGCTCATTCCGCGCGAAAACGAAAAGGATTTGGCAGACATTGACCGCGAAGCACGCGAGGGCTTGGAATTTATCCTTTGCGACACCGTGGATGACGCATTCCGTGCCGTTTTACTTGACTCCTCAAGTGCAGAAGAAAGGGCCTTTTCCCTCCCTGCGATTTCCAACTACGACCGCTGCGATATGAACAGCGTTACCTAATGAACGAAGAAAGAGATAAGCTATGAAAACCAACTTATCCAACGTCAGCTTAAAGCTTTCCGTCGGAAGAGCCAACCAATTCCCAAGAGATGCGCGCGTGCAGATTGCCGTTTCAGGAAAATCGAACGTCGGCAAAAGCTCTCTTATCAACACCGTTTTGGGACGCAAGGCGGTAGCAAGAGTGTCCTCTGCCCCCGGAAAAACCGTTACGGTTAATTTCTACGACGTGGACGGTAAATTTTACCTCGTTGACCTGCCCGGTTACGGCTACGCCAAGCGCTCTGTTGAGACGAAAAGCGCTTTTTCGCAGTTAACCAACGATTATTTCGTCAACAATCCCGCAAAGAATCAACCTCGTTTATCCTTACAGCTCTTTGACATTCGCACAGGCCCCTCCGAAGATGACGTTATGATGATTAACTTTTTAATTGAAATGGAGCTTCCCTTTGCTGTCATTGCCACCAAGGCAGACAAGCTGAGCAAAACGGCGCTCGCCGAGCGGCTTTTGGAGCTTCACGAGGGCCTTTTTGCCAATACGGGCATCACCGTTATCCCCTTTTCCTCCGTTTCGGGTATGGGAAAGGAGGAGGTGCGCTCCCTGCTGTATCAGGCACTTTCAAGCAAATAAAAAGGTTTTATAAAAAGAGGTTTTCACATGAGCTGGCTTTCGGAAATCCTGTTAACCCTACCTGCCGTTCTTTTGGCACTGATGGCACACGAGCTTTCACACGGCTTTATGGCCTACAAGCTTGGTGACCCCACCGCCAAAATGATGGGGCGTTTGTCTCTCAATCCCTTGAAGCATTTAGACCCCATCGGCGCCGTTTGTATGGTTTTATTTCATTTCGGTTGGGCCAAGCCCGTTCCTATTAACGCGCGCTACTTCCGCAATCCCAAGCGTGATACGGCGCTGACGGCACTGGCCGGGCCAATAGCCAACCTTTGCCTTGCCTTTTTAGCCGTTCCCTGCTATCTTGGCCTTTGGAATCTGTATTACTCTCTTGCCGTAATTCCGGGCACAAGCGCATTTCTTTTAACCGTTATTGAGTATTTCTTCTATTTCTTTATTTTGCTGCATCAGGTCAACGTCGGGCTTGCGCTTTTCAACCTTATTCCTATTCCGCCGCTTGACGGTTCGCGCGTGCTCCTATCCTTTCTCCCAACGCGCTATTATTTCTCTTTTATGCGCTATGAAAGGATGATTGCCTTGGCATTGATGATTTTTCTTTTGCTTGGCAACCGCTTTGGCTTTTTATCCACCTTCGCCTCCTACTTCACCGTTGGGATGGAGGCCATTTGGCAGCTTATCCCCATTTTTCGTTAATGAAAGGACGTTAAACCTTGGCAGACGAGATTATCACCTACCGAATCAACGATTTTGAAGGCCCGCTCGACCTTTTGCTGACGTTGATTGAAAAAAACAAAATGGATATCACCGACATTCAGATATCCAGCATTTTCGACCAGTATATGCAATATATCGAGGATGCGCGGCGCTTGGATTTAGGCATTGCCTGCGAATTTATCGTAATGGCAAGCACCTTGATGCTGATTAAGAGCAAAATGCTCCTTCCGCGCGATCCCGAACGCGATGAGGACCCCAGAAAAGAGCTGGCAGATGCCCTTTTGATATACCAGAAGGCCAAGGCGGATGCCGAGGAGCTTCGCCCCTTGTACGCCGAATTTTCAGGGCGACTTGCCAAGGACAACGATGAAATTCCGCCCGAAAAGGGCTTTCCTCTCGGCTTATCCCCCGCCCTGCTTTCCAAGGCGTTCTACACCATGCTCAACCGCTTGAAGCAGTCGGAGCTTGCGCCGACCGAAATGATAAACCCCTTAATCAAGCGGCGCATCGTTTCGGTAGAAGAAACCATCGAGACGGTGCTGCGAAAGCTGCAAAATGACAAAGAGGTGTCCTTCTTCTACCTAACCGCAGATGCCGAGGACAAAACGGAATTAATTGCCACCTTTATGGGTATACTCGAGCTGATTAAGATACGCCGTATCCTTATCTGCTCTGACGAAAACGAAGAGTTTTCCATTACCACGAAATTTTGCTTGAACGAGGATTACGTCCCCGAGGATACCGAAGGGGCTGAGCTTACCACAACGAAGGAGACTGTCACCCAATGAACGAGAACGAAACCCTTTTTGAAACAGAAGCGCCGCAGGCGCAGGAGTCCACGCTTCCCAGAACGGACGATGCTGCCGAAAATTTTGAGGCGATTTTGGAGGCCGTGCTTTTTGCCGCAGGACATCCCGTTTCCTATATGCAGCTTTCCTCCTTGTTTGGAATGGCGCCCGCCTATATTTCCGAGCGCGTGCATCAGTACGCCGATGAATATAATGCGGCTCTTGAAAACCGCGGCATTCTGATGCTCGCCTTTGACGATGCCTGCCAGCTTTGCACGAAAGAGCAATTTCTCCCTTACATCCGAGAGGCGCTCGGCATCCGCAGAAGCGGCACGCTTTCCAATTCCTCCATTGAGGTTTTGGCGGTGATAGCCTACAACCAACCCGTTACCCGTGCTTACATAGACGCCGTACGCGGTGTTGACAGCGCATACGCCGTCTCTTCCCTGCTTGAACGCGGCCTTATCCATTCTATCGGCCGTTTGGACGCTCCCGGTCGCCCTATGCTGTACGGCACGACGGACGATTTTCTGCGTTGCTTCGGCCTTTCGTCCTTGACGGAGCTTCCCGGCGTTTCTACGGCCGAGGCGGACGAGCTTTTTGAGCGCTTGAAGAAAAAGGTAAACGCCTTTGATGCAGTTGCCGAAAACCAGATTTCCATTATGGACGTGATGGACGAGGATGCAAAGGATAAGCCCCAAGAATAAAAAAACAAAAATGAGAAGCAGAAAGGAGAACACGAATGCCGACCTGGTTATATATTCTTTTGGCGATTCTCCTTCTTCTTGTCTTTTTGCTGTCCTTCCCCTTTTTTTGTCGCATTACCTACAAGGAAACGCTGACGGTACATTTGGAGGTTTTATTTTTCCGCATCCGTCTTTATCCCCAAAGGCCTAAAAAACGGCCTTCGGCAACCAAAAAGCAAAAAAAGGAAAAGAAGAAGAAAAGCGCAGGACAAAAAGCGCCTCTTCCTTCTGATTCACCTTTGCAGCAGCTCAGCGTTCTTTTGTCCATTTTGAAGGATAATTTTCCCCGACTTCTCTCGGTTGCCACTTTGCGCTTAAAGCGATTGCATATGACGGTGGCCTCCGAGGATGCGGCCAAAACGGCCATTTTATACGGCGAAACCGCATTGGCACTATCGGCCTTTTTAGAGCTTTTGCGAGGCTTTTGCAAATTCAGAGAGGACAAGGGTGCCGTTTCCTTAAAGCCCGACTTTTTAGGAAGCAAGTCCTCCTTTGACGCCGTTTTGCTTTTGTCCACTAACGTTTTCAGAGTTGCCTCCCTTGGTCTTCGCTTATGCTTCGGCTTTTTAAAGAAGAAGCAAGCGCGGAAAGCAAGCACGGCGTCTACAAACTAACGAACACCGATAAAAACCATTCCGAAAGGAGAAAATATACTATGGCAGAAAACAAACTGAACGAGATGATAGGTGAATCCTTGGAAAAGGTGAAGGAGCTTGCAGGAACCGAGACGGTTATCGGCGAGCCTATCTACACCCAAAACGGAACTGTCATCATTCCCGTTTCCAAGGTTTCAATGGGATTTGCAACGGGCAGCTTTGATTACGACACGACCGCAAACGAAAATCCGAAAAAGAAAACGCGCTTCGGCGGCGGCGGCGGTACGGGCGTAACGGTGACACCTATTGCCTTTTTGGTTATCACCGCTGACGGAAAAATTGAGCTTGTTCCCATCACTACCGCGCAAAACGCGGATTCCATTGACAAGATTTCCGCGCTTATCGAGCGCTCCCCTGACATTTTGCAGCGCTTGAAGGAGGTTCTCTTCTCCAAGAAGAAGAAAAACGCCGAGCCGCAAGAGGAAGCCTCTGCCGAATAAATTTCCCTTTCTTTTTGCTTTTTTCCAATCATAAATCCAAACAAGAGCTTTATGCCAAATCTGCCTTTTTTTAAAGCGGATAGGCATTCGTCTTTCGCATATATTAACTGTGAATACAAAAAAGGCGGTTGATATGAAAACAAGGCGAATTTTCTCTGTTTTGCTTATGATTGCGGGGCTATTCTCGCTTTTTTCCTTCCCGGCGTCTGCCTCCGTTTCTGCCGCATCCGCCATTTTGTACGAGCCGAGCACCAAGACGGTTTTGTACGAAAAGGATGCAGACACACGGCGGCCTATGGCCAGCACGACCAAAATTGTCACCGCCTTGGCGGCTATTGAGGTTTTGTCTCCCGAAACGCTGATAAGCGTACCCAAGGAGGCGGTTGGCGTTGAGGGCACCTCCACGTATTTGGAGGAGGGCGAGATTTTAAGCTTCGAAAACCTTCTTTATGCCCTTCTTTTACAAAGCGCAAACGATGCGGCCGTTACCATTGCCATTGCGTGCGACGGGAGCATTGAAGCCTTCGCAGACAGAATGAACGCCATAGCCGAGCGCTTGGGGCTGCAAAACACCCATTTCACCAACCCCCACGGTCTTCCTGACGAGGCGCATTACACAACGGCAAGGGACTTGGCCGTTTTAACGGCAGAGGCCCTGCAAAGCCCTTTAATTCGTACCGTTGTGTCCACCCAGAAAAAAGCCTTTTCCTCTTCCCTGCGCCCCCGTGTTTTAACCAACCACAACAAGCTTTTGCGCCTGTATGACAACGCTATCGGCGTTAAAACGGGCTTTACAAAGGCCGCAGGCCGTTGCCTCGTAGGTGCCGCCGCGATAGGCGGTATGACGCTGATTTCGGTCACGCTTAACGCCTCGGACGATTGGAACGACCATCTTTATCTTTTCGAAAAGGGCTTTTCGGAATATCACAGCAACACCATTCTACGATGCGGAGAAATTTCCTGGCGCTTACCCGTTCTGAACGGCGAGGCTCCCTTCGTGGATATTACGAATAACAATGCCTTTTCCCGTATCGAAAAGCGAGGCTACGGCAACTACACGGTCTCTCTTGACATCAGCACCATACCCGTTGCTCCTATATCCCGCGGCGACATTTTGGGCTATGTCTGTATCTACAAGGACGGAAAAGAGGTTGCACGCTTGCCCCTTACCGCCGAATACGCTGTTCCCAAGGCGAACGTATCCAAAAAGCGTTTTCATTTATTTTGATTATCATTCTCTCTTATTCAGATAAAGGATTTTACAATGGAAAAAATCAGACTTCAAAAATTTTTCACCGACTGTGGCGTATTATCCCGCAGAAAAGCCGAGGAGGAGATCGCACAAGGACGCGTAAAGGTGAACGGTCACGTTGCTTCCCTTGGCGACAAAATCGACCCCAAGAACGACTCTGTGCTATGGAACGATGAGCCCGTATACGCCAAAAGCGACGAGCATCATTATATTCTTTTGCACAAGCCCCGTGGCTATATCACCAGCACCTCTGACCCGCAAAACCGCAAATGCGTTTTGGAGCTGTTAGAGGGTCACCACGGCCGCGTTTACCCTGTTGGTCGCTTGGACTATAATTCCGAGGGTCTTTTGATTTTAACGGACGATGGCGAACTGGCCAACCGCCTGATGCATCCCAAGCATCACATTGAAAAGGTGTATCGCGTAAAGGTGGCAGGAAGCGTCAGCGACGAGCAGCTGGACCGACTGCTTTCTCCCATGACGCTGGACGGATATAAGCTTTTGCCCGTCAAGGTGGAAATCACCTCTGTTGATGAAACGGGTACCGTTTTAAAAATGACCTTAAAGGAAGGCAGAAACCGCCAGGTGCGCCGTATGTGTCAGGAGGTCGGCTTAACGGTCAAGCGGCTTTGCCGCGTTGCCATTGGCACCATTAAGCTCAACAACCTTCCTGTTGGAAAATGGCGCTATTTTGAGCCCTCCGAGGTTGAATACTTATATAAGGCAAGTCAATCCAAATAAACGGACAATAGAAAAAGCCGCAGAAGCTTCTGCGGCTTTTTTGTTTTAGGTTTATTTCAGCGTAACCACCGTCACGCCTGCGTCTCCCTCGCCGTAAACGCCGAGGCGATAGGAGTCTACACGCTTGTCTGCGCGAAGACGGCTGTGTAAGGCGGCGCGCAGCGCGCCCGTTCCCTTTCCGTGTATAATGCGAACGGAGGCAACGCCTGCAAGACAGGCGTCATCCAAATACTTATCTACGGCGAACCAGCCCTCGTCTCCCGTCATACCGCGCACGTCAAGCTCAACCTTGAACTGCATGGCAATTTGTGTTTTAACCGAGGAAACGGCCGCCTTTTGCTTTTTCTTTTCGGCCTTGGGCTTACCCAAAAGACGCAGATTGGAAACATTGGTTTTGGCAGTCAGAATACCGGCCTTAACCGTCAGATTGCCTGCCCCATCGGGTAGGGTTACAACAGTTCCCTCCTGGCCGAAGGAAACGAGATACACAAGGTCTCCAATTTCCAAGGGCCTTGGCAGAACGTAATCATCCTCCAAGCTGACGTCCTTGTATTCAAAGGCGGCATACGCTTCGTCAGAGGCCTTCATCTGTGCGCGGATGCTTTGACGCGCCTCCGAAAGCTCCGCCGCAAAGCGACGGCTTTCCTGCTTTTTCTTGACGTCCTCCAACTGCTTCAATACAAATTCCGAGGTTGCTCTGGCGCTATCCAAAAGCTGACGGGCTCTTTCTAAGGAACGCTTGATTTCATCCTCGGCGGCTTTGGTTCTTTCCTTTAACTCGGCCTCGGCCTTTTTGGACTGCGCTTGGTAGGCGGCACGCATTTCCTCAGCCTCGTTTTTCGCCCTTTCCATCAAAATGCGGTCTCTTTCCAAGGCGGCAATAACGCGCTCAAAGCGCTGACTGTCCTCGCTGACGAGCGCCTTGGCGCGCGAAACAACGGCTTCGTCCAAGCCCAAGCGCTCCGAAATGGCGAAGGCATTGGATTTTCCCGGTGCGCCCACTATCAAGCGATAGGTAGGCCGCAGAGTTGCTACGTCAAACTCGCAGCCCGCATTTTGCACGCCCTCGGTTTCAAGGGCGTAGGTTTTCAGCTCTGTATAGTGCGTAGTGGCAGCAACGAGTGCGCCCTTTGCTCTGACAGCCTCTAAAATGGCCGTAGCCAAGGCGGCACCCTCTGTGGGATCCGTTCCTGATCCAAGCTCGTCAAACAACACGAGCGAGGCCTCGTCTGCCTCCGCTAAGATGTCCACAATTTGCGTCATATGTGCCGAGAAGGTGGACAGCGATTGCTCAATGCTCTGCTCGTCACCAATATCGGCCAAAATATGCGAAAAGACGCCGAAATGCGAATCGCTATCCGCAGGGATCTGAAGCCCTGCCTGCACCATCATAGAAAACAGACCGAGCGTTTTGAGGGTAACGGTTTTACCGCCTGTATTGGGGCCCGTTATCACCATCGTGTCAAAATCAACGCCCAGAGAAAGAGATACAGGAACAACCGTTTCCTTTTTCAAGAGCGGATGACGCGCATTTTTCAGTATAATAACAGGCTTTTTTTCCAAAATGGGCGCGGTGGCGTTCATTTTTTCGGCCAAGAGCGCCAAGGAAAAATAAAAGGCCAGCTCTGTAATGGTGCGGTAGTTTTGAAAAATCGTTCCCGAATAAGAGGCACATTCTGCCGAAAGCTCAAAGAGGATACGCAGAATTTCCTGCTCTTCCTTGGCGGTCAGCTCACGGATTTCATTGTTTGCCTCCACAACGCCCATAGGCTCGATAAAGAGCGTGGCACCAGAGGAGGAGGTATCGTGCAAAAGACCCTTAATTTCGTTGCGATATTCTGCCTTGACAGGCACAACATATCTTCCGTCACGCACCGTGACGATGTTTTCCTGCAAATATTTGGATCGCGGGCCACCGATAAAGTTTTGCAGCGTTTCGCGCACGCGATTGCTTGCTGCCCGCATTTTTCTTCGTATATCGGCTAAAAGAGGGCTTGCCTCATCCGCAATCATTTCCTCGGAAATAATGATTCTTCTGATTTTTTCTTCTAAATTTCTATTGGGAATAAGACGGGCAAAGATTTCATCCAAGACCGTTTCAAAGAGGCGATTTCCTTCGGCATAATCCTTTAAGCCCCTCGCGGCAAAGAAAATGGCGGCAACCTGCAAAAGCTCCTTCATCGTCAAGGTCGAGCCCTTCTCTGCGCGCCCTATCGCCTCGCAAATATCCACAACGCCCGAAAAGGCAGGATATCCCTTTTGAAAGGCGAGACGCTTGGCGTCCTCAGTCCTCTTTTGGCGAAGCACTACGGTATCGTAGTCATCGCTCGGCTGAAGGGCAAGCGCCTTCTGCTTTGCGCCGTCCGTAAAGGCAAGCTCAGCCAGCTGCTCTATCATTTTATTAAATTCCAATATTTCCGCAGTGCGATGCGTAAAGGGCATAACGAACTCCATTCCGCCTCTATGGCGAGCATTCCATCAGCTATTGACGATGGTTTTATAAAAATCCAAGGTTTTAAACCCTGTTTCCAACTGATTCAAAAGATAAATTTCCGCTACGGCAGAAAAATTTTTCTGCTCCTCCTCATCATCCAGACGAAAGGAGAGAATTTTCTCCAAGGGGCATTCTATGGCATAATAAAGCGCGGCACGCGCACCGGGGCGCAAAAGGCAGGAAATGGCGTTATGCGCGGGGTCAAGCTCCTCCTCCTTTTGCTCGGCTGTTTGCAGATTGCGGCACTTTTCGCAAATGACGATGCCGTTCATCACATCAAGCACCACGTCTTCCCCCTCCTCGCCGCAGCGCTCACAAGCGTTTAGACTCGGCATAAAGCCGAGAATGGCGGCGGCACGGATTTCAAAGCTCCCCTTGATTTGCCATAAGGGATAGCTTCCACGCGAGGCGGCGTAAAGGGCATTGAGCGTTAAACGCAGAAGGGGCACGTCGGGCATATTTTCAGTGCCAACGTGACTGACAACCTCACATATGTAGCCAGCCAAGGCCATTCGCTCAATATCCACGCGCAAGTCAAAAAAGCTTTCAATCAGCTCTACCTCGCGCACGGTGTATCTGTCCTTATTCTTGAAAAGAATGTATTGGCTGTAACAAAACTGCTCCGCAGCAATCAGCGTTCTGCTTTTCAGGGTGCGACTTCCGTTGGCCATAGCGGTAATCAAGCCGAAATCCTCGGTCAAGATGGTTAAAATGCGATCCTTTTCGCCATAGTTCACCACACGAACCACAAGACCTCGCGTTTTTACCAGCGCCATAGGTTGTCCTCCCCTCAAAAATTATTGCAAATCCTTTTTATCGTAGCCGAAATTAGAAAGCTGCACGGCGCTGTCTCGCCAATTTTCCTTCACCTTTACCCAAAGGTCAAGAAAAACCTTGATGCCAAAAAAGTTCTCCAAATCCTCGCGCGCATAGGTTCCGATGGTTTTCAGCATACTGCCCTGCTTGCCGAGAATAATGCGCTTGTGAGAATCTCTTTCGCAAAAAATTTCCGCGCGAATCTTCAAAAGCTTGGGCTTTTCCTCGAAGGCCTCAATAACCACGGCCGTACCGTGCGGAATTTCATCACTCAAAAGGCGAAGCATTTTTTCTCTGATGATTTCGGCGGCTATCTGGCGCTCAGGCTGATCAGTCACGATTTCATCCGAGAAGAACCACTCGCTTTCGGTTAAATATTTCTCACATTCCTCCAAAAGCGCAGGAACGTTCTTACCCGATTTCGCCACAGTGGGAACAACGGCGTCAAAATCGTAAGCCTTGGCATAGGCCGCAATGGTCTTTGCCGTATTTTCGGCCGTTGTGGCGTCAATTTTGTTAATCACCAGGATGGCGGGCAATTTCTGCGACTTGATTTTTTCAATCATAGAGGCTTCAATATCCCCAACCTCTTCTCTGGGCTCTACCACCAGTATAACGGCATCTGCCTCACCGATGGCATTATTGGTAGCACTAACCATATAGTCGCCAAGGCGGGTTCTCGGACGATGCATACCGGGGGTATCCAAGAAAACGAACTGATTTTCTCCCACGGTGTGAATACCCGTGATGCGATTTCTCGTGGTCTGCGGGCGCTTGGAAACGATGGCAACCTTCTCGCCCAAAATCTTATTCAAAAGAGTTGATTTTCCAACGTTGGGTCTACCAACGATAGCAATAAACGCGGTTTTTTTCATACTGTCCTTCGTCTTTCTTTATTCGTTTACTTCGTCGGGAAAAACAAGCCACTCCATAATGGCTCTCTGACGGGCGCATTGCGCCTCCTCGTCTTCATTGGAGCGCTCGTGGTCGTAGCCGAGAAGATGCAAAACGGAATGCACCGTCAAAAAGGCAACCTCGTGCAAAAAGCTATGACCAAGCTCCTCGGCCTGCGCCGCGGCTCTTTCCAAGGAAAGAACCATATCACCAAGCTCGATACTTTCCCCTGCATTGCCCTTCAATTCGGCAATCTCCTCTTCGGTATAGATGGGAAAGGACAAAACGTCCGTCGCTGCGTCCTTCTCGCGATAGGCCTTATTCAAGGCACGGATATGGTCTGCGCCGCACAAAATAACGGAAAGCTCTGCATCAGCATCGAACTTTTCGGAAAACAGCGTTGCACGGACGGCCTCACGAATGACCTTCTTAATAGAGTAGGTGTTCTGGGAATAGGCCTTGTCTGCCGAGAAATATATTTTTAATTTTGGAATATTGGGCGTATAATGCTTCATTGCTTGTCCATCCTTTTATGATTTTTTATTGTCCTGCTTCTGATAAGCGGCGATAATTTTCTGCACCAACCGATGCCGCACAACGTCACGGCTTGTGAAGGTATGAACGGTGATTCCCTCAATATCCTTTAATATTTTTGTGGCAATCACGAGGCCGCTTTTCTGGTTATCAGGAAGGTCAGTCTGAGAGGGGTCACCCGTGATAACCGCCTTGGAATCACTGCCCAGGCGCGTTAAAAACATTTTCATTTGCTCGTTTGTGGTATTTTGCGCCTCGTCAAGTATAATAAACGAGTTGTCAAGCGTTCTGCCGCGCATATAAGCCAGCGGCGCAATTTCTATCATATTCTTTTCCACGTAATGCTGATAGTTTTCGGGGCCGAGCATCTCATAAAGCGCGTCATACAAGGGGCGCAGATAGGGATCAATTTTGCTTTGCAAGTCGCCCGGCAAAAAGCCGAGGCGCTCCCCTGCCTCCACGGCAGGTCTCGTTAAAACGATTCTGCCAACCTCTTTTTTTCGCAGGGCATCCACCGCCATAGCCACGGCCAAAAAGGTTTTACCCGTGCCCGCAGGGCCAACACCGAAAACAACGGTATTTTTCCGTATAGCCTCCACGTATTGCTTCTGCCCAAGCGTTTTGGGCTTGACGGGCTTTCCGCGGCTCGTGATACAAACGGCATCTGCCCCAAAGGATTCAAGCGCGTCCAAAGCACCGTCCTCAGCAAGCCCGATAGCATAATGTAACACCTGCTCGGTAACCGCATCGCCGCGCAAAACAACCTGCTTCAAGTATTGCAAAATGCTCTCTGCCTTTCGCAAGGCCTCATCGTCGCTCCCCTCTATCAATACGGTATCCTCCAAGGAAGCCGACTCTGCTTCGTTCGAAAGACGGACACCCAGCGCCTCCTCCAAGGCAAAGGCGTTTATATTGCATATACCGAAAACCGAGGCCGTCACATCCGGCGTTCCGATTTTAACAAACCTTTTCATTTCATGTACTGCCTTCTACGGCCCTTTCTTTTTTAATCTACGGAAAAGGGCAATACCTGTGCGATATTACAGGTATAGCTCACCCTGCCGTGCAAATAGACGCCTTGCTCCGTTGCCGTTGCCGTCACGCTTTTGGATAGCAGACTTCCCTCTTCAAGCAGCGACGAAAGCTTATTCTTTAAAAGGGCATAGGCAAGCCGCAGAGCCTCCTCGTGAGACAAAACGCATCGCTCCTCCACCGTATTCACGCGCAAAACTCTCGTAAGTGAAACAGGCAAGCGCCTTCCATCAGAAAAGCAAACGGAATTCTCTTTTATTATTGTACCATAACTTTCCGGAATTTTACCACTATTTATTGAAATATTTATTGTTTTTCCAAAAAAATTTATCATATACCGCTCCAAAAGCGTTTCTTTTTGGACACTTCTTGTCTGTTCGTACGGCACGAAGACAGAAAACTCCTCTTCTCTTCGCCCCATAACAACGGCCTCGGCGCAAATAAAGGTTTCATCCGTTTCTCCCTTTAACAAGCCGCTAACCAGCAAATCGCCCTTTTTAACCGACTGCCCCTTCTTGACAACGGCCGTTCCGCGCGTTACCAAAAGTGCCTCAATGACGCCATCTTCCTTGGCCACGATATTGGCATACTGCGGCGTTTCCTCCTCCTTGAAGCTATCCGCCTCCAAAATTTTCACCTGCAAGACCGTTCCCGTTCTGTATATACCCATCCAAGCAATTTCGGGATTTTCCAGCCGATACCGATTACAAATTTCTTCAAAATCCATAAATGGAATAAAGCTTCCCACAGAAACGCCCATTTCTGACAGGTCGGATTTAATATCGGCGGCAAGTATACTCTCGGTTCCCTCCACGTGCACCTCCCAAACCACCGCCGTACCAAAAAAGAGGATAGCGGCAAAAAGAAGCGCACCAATTACAACGCCGACGCGCAGCTTATACCGCGCAAGCTTTGCGGGAAGACCGCCCCGACGAAGAGTGAACGCTACGCCCTTTTCGCGCAAGGCGCTCTCCCAGTCGCCAACATTTCTTCTTGGAACGACAAGCACCTCCTCGGCCTGTGAAACAACGGGCAGATGCTTTTGGAGAATAATATTCAGAATAACCGCGTGTTCTCTCGCGTCAAAAAGAAACGTCGCGTAGCCAAAAAGCCGAAACCAAGAGGATATTCTTATCCTCCGCTTTTGTTTTTTTCGCATATACGCCTTCTCCTTTACTCTTCTGCGCCATCAAGTCGCGCGAACGAAATGCCATCTATTTTCCCCGTGATTTCAAGGGCGCCGCCCGCATAGGCAACGGTCGTGAGCCCATCGCCGACAAAAATCATTTTTTCGCGCGATGCCAAAAGCTCGACTCTCTCGATGCGACAAACGGTTATTTTTCTGACCCCCTCCACCAGAATACGCATGCCCTCCTTTTCGAAGGAAAGCTCCAAGCGATGCTGCGAAAGGATAGAAATCGGTGAGGAAACTTTCTTTTTTCTTTCCTTCATAATGCCCCTCTTTATATCATAAAAATAAGTAACGCTGCCTCGGTTCAACAAGACCGAGCCACGCGTTTTTTGAGCGAAAAGCTTTCGCTCTATTCTATGACGAGGAAAAGAGCTTCATGCGTGCAGAAACAAAACACAAGCTAAAAGGGGCCTTTTGGCAGGGCGCCCTCGGCTTTCTCGTGCTTTGGGCCTTTAAAAATGCCGCGCTTTTGCAAAGCAGCACGAGGCTTGCCCTTTCGGTTTGCCTAAATTCCTTGATTCCCTCCCTGTTTCCTTTTTTTATCCTTTCTGATCTTCTTTCACAAACCCAAGAGGGCAAAGCGCTTTTAGGGCTTTTGTCACGGCCGATTGCATTTTTACTAAACATCAGCCCCTCAGGCGCCGGTGCCTACCTCAGCGGCCTGCTTTTAGGGTTTCCGCTGGGTGTCAAACAGCTTTCGGAGGGATATAGGGCGGGCCTCATTGAAAAAAGCGAAGCGGAGCGACTTTTGCTTATTTCAAACAACACGGGGCCTGCTTTCGTGATAGGATGCCTTGGCGGCCTTCTCGGCTCCCTTAAACTCGGAGTGCTTTTGTATCTAATACAGCTTTTTGTTTCCCTTTTTCTCGGAATTCTTTTGCGTTGCCTTCCAAAAGAAAAAAGGCCGCAAGATATAGGAGCGCCGCTCTTATCGCCCCCTAAACCTCTCGCCTTCTCCCTGGTTGAAAGTATACCGAGAGCCGCGCTTCAAATGCTTTCCGTTTGCGGCTACGTCCTCTTTTTTTCTGCCCTTTCCTCGCTTCTCTTTCCCATATTCGTTCATCCCTTCATAAAGGCTCTCTTCCTTTCCGTTTTTGAAATCGGAACGGCAAGCGCCTATATCACCGGCGCGCTTGCCACATTTCGCATACCCTTCTGTGCCTTTGCCGTTTGCTTCTCAAGCATATCCGTTTATTTCCAAGGAAAAGAAATATGGAAAAAAGCAGGGCTTTCTGCGCCCAAATATTTACTGTTCAAGCTTTGCTCCGGCGCGCTCGCTTTTCTCTTAACCCTTCCTTTTGCTAATTGACATCGCTCTTTGTCTGTGTTATAATATCCACAGGCGGCAAGGCCGATGTTAGCGAACAAGGTTCGCGCACCGAAATCGAAGATTTCGCGGCTTTTGAATGATATAATATCCACAGGCGGCAAGGCCGATGAATGAGTGAAAAAATGAAATGAGGAGGTAAAGCCCATGCGCCAAAAGAACGATAAGATTGAAAAAGCATGTATGTATTGTGAAAAAAGCGTCTCTACCGAGAAAGACGGAGAGTTATCCGTTCACTGTGACATAAAGGGCGAGGTTTCGCCGCTCGGCTGCTGCTTCCGCTTTCGGTATGACCCCTTAAAGCGCCGCGCGGAAAGAATGCCTGCCCCTCTTCCCTTTACAGAGGAGCCGGTATAAAGCATATAGCATCTTCTGCACTTTTATATGATGAAAAAAGAGAGCAAAACGGTTTATCCGTTTTGCTCTCTTTTAATTGTACTTGTTTATTCGCCTTTTCTGTAATCAGACAAAGCCATATTGATGGAATCGTAGTAAATCAAATCAACGTCCATCAGTCTTTCAAAAAGCAATGCGTTGGCCTTGATGGTTTCGTCAGCACTGTCGGTATCCATCATTTCCTCGCGAATGTCAGCGAGCTTCTCGCGGAATTCTGCGACGGAGGCGGAAGCCAAAAGCGTGTCTCTGTACTGACGGGAAAGCGCGTCAACCGCTGCCATAGCCTCAGCATCAATGAGCGCGTAATACTTGCTCCAGGTGGAGTCAAACAGCTCGGCTCTCAAAGCCTCGTTGTGTTTGCCCATCAGCTCGCCGTTATTGGCGGTCTGGCCGTAATCGGCGCAGGGGTTGGCAAAGAATTGCAGGTTACCAACCAAGTGATTCGGGTCAAGTCTGTAATCGCTGCTGACACGGAAGGAAACAACGCCATCAGCGTTCTTGGTGTAGTTGGTGTTGACACCGTAAAGCAGGATGTTGAGAAGCTCAGAGCTCGTCATAAGCTCCTGAATGATCTCAACAGAGCGGGCAACGTTCACCGTGTAAGAGGAAACGGCCAGCATTCCGTTAAAGATGTCATCAGGGTCAATACGGGGCAGATCCAAAATGCAGTAGTAGTAATCGTCATTCTTGGTGCTCAGTGCGAAGTCACCGTCAACAATACCGACGATAAATTCATCTGCATCGCCATTGCCGAAATAGTGATTGTTCTTGGCGTTTACTACCATTTCAAGATAACGGCAGTAATCGTCCTCCATCAAAAGATTGGTGAAGTTCAAAGCGTTCTTACCGGCAGCCGTAGGCGAGAAGGTGGCGCCGAGGATGGAATAACCGTTATCCGCAGAAATCGAAAGCGCGTTGGCATAGGAGAAGGTCTCCTCTGCGTTAAAAATGGGTGAGAAGGTTTCGTTACCCTCAGTCAACTCATTCTTCCAATCCTCCATCGTCTTATCGGAGTTTTGGATATTCAGGAAGATGCTGTACGCATCAGCCACGCTATCAATGTTCTTGTAATTGATATGAAGCTCGTCAACAACCTTCTTGTTCAGAGCAAGATAGGTATAATCACCAACCGTGCTATGAGCGGGAATACCGTAAATCTTACCGTCAACGGTGATTTGGTTGAGCACGCTACTCAAAATGGTGGGCATAATGCGCTGGTACACGTTTTCGAGCTGCGTATTGAGCGACTGAATCCACTCATTCTCTATGTAACGGTGATACATATCCTCGTCGCAAATCAAAACGAGGTCAAACTGCGTGGACTTCACGGAAGGATACTTGGGAACGGTCATTCCGTATTCATCCTTCTCTACCGTTTCCGTATTCGTTTGAGAGTTGGATGCGTTGCCAGAGCCAGAGCTAACACCTGCTCTTTCGTCCTCGATGCGTGCCATTTCCGCATCCATCATAGCCTCATATTCTTCTGCGGTGCAGTAAAAGAACTCAATTGCGGTAGAATATTTTTGCTTGCAAACCTCGTTAAACGCAGTCTGCATCGCCTTCAAACCGTCAGCAGTCGTGATATCATCAACGATAATAGCACACTTCAAAGTCAACAGTACTCTTTCAGTGGCATCGGTATTCGTCTTGCCATTTCCGCCGCAGGACGTAAAGCAAAGAAGAAGCATAACGAGCACCAAAAGCAAGGATAAGACCTTTTTCATGAAAACCTCCTCATTATTGCGCCGAAGCTTGCGCATACATCTTAATTATTATAACCGATGACGAGAGAAAAGTCAAGTCATAATTTCCATAAAAGCGACATCTTTTGCCACGTTTTGAAAAATTCATCAACTGTTCAAATAATCTCTCAAAAGCTTGCTTCTTCCGGGATGACGAAGCTTACGCAGGGCCTTTGCCTCAATCTGACGAATACGCTCACGGGTAATCTTAAAGCATTCGCCAACCTCCTCCAAGGTATGCGGATGACCGTCCGAGAGGCCGAAGCGCAGACGGATGACCTCCTCCTCACGAGGCGTCAGGGTGTGCAAAACGTTGGCAAGCTGCTCTTGCAGCATCGTGCGAGACGCATTTTCCGCAGGCGTGGGGGTTTCGGTGTCCTCCACAAAGTCGCCAAGGTGAGAATCCTCCTCCTCGCCGACAGGGGTTCCCAAGGAAACGGGATCCTGCGCTATCTTCATAATCTCGCGCACTCTTTCCGGGGGCATACCCAGACGCTCTGCAATCTCCTCCGTGGTAGGCTCTCTTCCAAACTCCTGCAAGAGCTGCTTGGAGGTTCTGGACACCTTATGAATGGTTTCTACCATATGCACGGGAATACGAATGGTGCGCGCCTGATCGGCAATGGCTCTCGTAATAGACTGGCGAATCCACCAGGTTGCATAGGTGGAAAATTTATAGCCCTTGCGATAATCGAACTTCTCCACAGCCTTCATCAAGCCAAGGTTGCCCTCCTGAATCAAATCAAGGAAGTGCATACCCTTGTCCACATGGCGCTTAGCGATAGAAACAACCAAGCGAAGATTGGCCTCTACCAGCTCGTCCTTGGCCGCCTGATTGCCAAGAGAAATCTGCTCGGCAAGATATCTTTCTCTTTCGGTTGACAAAAGCGGAATTTTTCCGATTTCCTTCAAGTACATACGGACGGGGTCGTCCATCGAAAGCCCCTCTTGATTTAAAATCTCGTCAACGCTTTCCAAGACCTCCGTCTCGCTGCCGTCAAGCCCATCGGGTGCATCGCCCTGCTCCAAGGCCTCCCCGTCTTTTTCCATCTGCTCGAAATCAATGTCGATATCGGCCAGAACATTCATCATTCCGCTTCCGTTGCTCTGTTCAAGCAATTCGTTTAAATCCTTGGGTTCTCTCATTTTAGAATTCCTTTCTTTCTGCTGTCAAGAATAGAATAACTGTTTCTTAAAGCTCGTATTCGAAAAATTATTGCTCTTCGCGCTTTTTTTCCAAAAAGCCGAGAAAATCGCTGACAGTTCCGCCACTTCCCTTGCCGCGCTCCTCTGCAACGGCGGCTTTGAGGCTATCGACGCAATCCGTAAAAACAGCCTCGTCATTTAAGGAGAGCTGCATACGGGCAACGCGCATTTTGGTGATTCTGCCAACCTCATCTGCCGTAAAGGACTCGTCAAGCCTGTCTGCCGTAAAGCCGCCCTCTGCTTCCGCCGTAACGATAAAGCGAAAGACTCTTTTACCAAGGTCGGTGAAAAAATCCTCTTCGGTCAGAATGGGCTTTTCGCCCAAAAGCCTTGCACGATAGGCGGGATATAGCTGCAAAAGACCCAGAACGGCCTCCTCCGCCTTTGCGGCACGAGGCGCTTTACTGTAATCGGGGTTCACCCTGTCCAAAACGCCCGAAAGCGTTTGACGGGCCTCGGTTTTGGTTTGCTGTCGCGCTTCTCTGCGAAGGCGCGCAAGCCTTTGCTTTACCTCCCCTTCGACGCCGCCGTAGGCCACGTCTAATCTCTTTGCGGCCTCCTTTATGTAAATCTCCCGCTCCACCGATGAGGGAACGGTCGCAATAAAGGCACAAAGCTCATGTAAGGCCTCAATCTTCTGCTGGGAAATGGAAAGCTCATATTTAGCCGTTATTTTATCGTAGTAAAAATCGAATTTGGTTTTGCTTTGGTCAAGCACGCTCTTGAAGCGCTCAACCCCGTATTTACGGATATACTCGTCAGGGTCCTTGGCATCGGGAATTTTTAAGACCGTTGCCGTCAAGCCGACCGCTTCCAAAAGGCGCAAGGCCTTATCCGCCGCCTTTTGACCTGCCTCGTCGCTATCATAGGAAATAACGACGCGCTTGGTATACCGCGCCATCAAGCGCGCCTGCTCGGAGGTAATGGCAGTACCAAGTGTGGCCACGGCATAGGGAAAGCCCGCCGCGTGCAAGGCGATAACATCCATATACCCCTCGCAGAGAATCAAGCGCTCTGCCGAGCTTTTTCGGGAGAAATTCAAAGCAAAAAGGTTTCTGCTCTTCTTGAAAACGGGGGTATCGGAGGAGTTTTTATACTTGGGCTTACTATCGTCCATCACGCGACCGCCAAAGGCGATAACGTTTTCCTGCACGTCAATAATGGGAAACATGACCCTGTTACGAAAGGCAGGATAGAGATTTCCCTTCTCGTTTTTGTGACACAAATAGCCTGTTACCAGCTCTTCATCGGTAAACCCGGCCTTTTTCATATAATTAACGAAGGAAAAATCGTTCGGCGCATACCCAAGTCCGAAGTGCTTGATGGTTGCCGAGGAAAGCCTACGCTCCTCGGTAAAATAGGCAAGCGCCGCCTTGGCATCGGGATGCTCCGCATAAAGCGCGTTATGAAAGAAGCGCGCCGCGATTTTATTCATTTGGAGATAACGGTTTCTGTCCACACGGGGCTGCGCGTCTTCCTTTTCCTCCCGAATCGTGATGCCTGCGCGATTGGCCAAAAAGGTCACCGCGTCCGAAAAATCAAGATTTTCGATTTTACGGACAAAGGTAATGGCATTTCCGCCAACACCGCAGCCAAAGCAATAGAAGGAATTATCGGCAGGAAAAACCGTAAAGGAGGGAGAACGCTCGCTATGAAAGGGGCAAAGCCCCGACATATTACTGCCCGCGCGCTTCAAGGAAACGTAAGAGGAAACCAAGCTTACCATATCGGTTCTGGCAAGAATTTCATCTATCGTTTGGCGTTCAATCATGTACCTTTCCTTTCCAGACCTGTGGGATATAAAGACGGCGGTATGTATCGATGGCGTATCTGTCTGTCATTCCTGCGATATAGTCGCAAACCATTCTCTTGACGCCCTCCTTCTCACATTGCTCGTGATAGAAGCGCGGCATTTCGTAGGGATGCTTTTCGAAATACTCAAAAAGGCGGCAAAGAAGCTCGTGCGCCTTTTTTTCCTCCGTCTTGGCGGGAGAATTATGATAAACGTGATCCATCAGGAATTGGCGCATTTCCATCATCGCATCGCCAACCTCTGCCGTCATACCGATGGAATTCTTTTCCATACTCGCCTCAATAACGGCGCCAACCATAGCGTCAACCCTGTCGCTATACGACTGGCCGAACACATCCAAAAGCGGCTTGGGCAAATCATTTTTGGAAAGAATGCCTGCAAAAAAGGCATCGTCAAGATCGTGATTGATGTAGGCGATACGGTCGGCGTATTTTACGACGACACCCTCCAGGGTGCAAGCCATATTCTTACCTGTATGGTTGAGAATACCGTCACGCACCTCGTAGGTCAGGTTGAGCCCCTCCCCATCGTGCTCCAAAAAATCCACCACACGCAAGGATTGCTTATAGTGCGCGAAATCGGGGGAAAAGCACTCACGCATAGCCTCTTCGCCCTGATGGCCGAAGGGGGTATGCCCCAAATCGTGCCCCATTGCGATGGCCTCCGTCAAGTCCTCGTTCAGCCGCAGAGCCCTTGCGATGCTGCGCGCAATCTGCGTTACCTCCAAGGTATGCGTCATACGTGTTCTGAACTGCTCGTCCTCAGGTGCAAAAAACACCTGCGTTTTGTGCATCAATCTGCGAAAGGATTTGCAATGAATGATACGGTCCCTGTCTCGCTGAAAGTCCGTGCGATAGGGACAAGAGTCACTCATTTTCAAGCGACCTCTGGTTTTAGAGCTTGGAAAAGCGTAGACAGAAAGCATTTCCTCTTCCCGTTTTTGAAACAATTCCGCTGTTTTCATCCTGCACCTCCTTTTTTGCTTTCAATAAATAAATACGAAAAAATTTTCGAAATTACTTTTTTTATCAAAAAATATTCTTTTTTTCTTTATTCCGCGGAAAAAACGCTCTTTCCCTCGCGAATATCCGCCCTTCCCGCCGTTTTATCGCGCAAAAATACGATAGCGGCATCATAGAGGGCAACAGGTACGGCAAGGGTAAGCAGAACATCCTCTGAAAAGGCGATGTTCTTGACCTTGATTTCCATTTTTTCAAGCTCGGTGCAGACACGCTGATAGTCGGGATAACGCAAGGAAACGTCAAAGACCATCTGCTCACGGTAAACGGCAACGCCTGCCTCCTTAATGGCACCGACAGCCGCCGCGGTATAGGCACGAACGAGCCCACCTGCGCCCAAAAGCACACCGCCGAAATAGCGCGTTACCACCAAAACGGTATCCGTCAAGTCGCTTTTCCGAATGGCATCTAACACAGGAAGGCCTGCGCTTCCCTGCGGCTCTCGGTCATCGCTATAACGGTTTTTAGCGTTTTCGCGCAGCAAATACGCGTACACGTTATGTCTGGCATCCGCGTACTGCTTACGCATAGACTCCACGAAGGCCCAAGCCTCCTCCTCGGTAGAAGCAGGTGCCACATGGCCGATGAAAACGGATTTCTTTTCCTCATAGATAAACTCGGCGGCCCGCGCCACCGTTTTGTATTCCTTCATACCTGCTCCCTTCTGCTAAATTTATTGCGCCCCGTCTGCTTCAAGATACGCGCGGTACATACCGAGCGCCTTGGCATCCACCGTGGCCAAAACACGTATATGGGTTTCCTCATAGGAAACCTCCTTGACGGTGGCGTGACGGTAAACGCCGTCAAGCTCCTTTGCCTTGTCATAGGGTATCAAAAGCGTTACGTCTCGCTTACCCTCCTTCAAAAGCGCCGCCAGTCTTTCTAAAAAATCGTCAACGCCTTTTCCTGTTTTCGCAGAGATATATACGGCGTCTTTGTCGAAGGTAAGAAAGGTTGCATCGGCTACCGCGTCACATTTATTATACACAACGAGGGTTGGCTTTCCCTCAACCCCAAGCCCCTTTAACGTATCAAAGGTAACGTCAAGATGCTCGGTACACTCCTCGTCCGACATATCGGCAACGATAACCAAGGCATCGGCATAGCGCGCCTCGTCAAGCGTTGAACGGAAGGCCTCCACCAAGTGATGCGGCAGCTTGCGAATAAGGCCAACGGTATCGGTTAAAAGAATATCCTCACCGGACGGAAGGGTTAGCTTTCTCGTGGTAGGATCAAGGGTTGCAAAAAGCTTGTCCTCCGACAAAACGCCAGCGTCCGTCAAAAGATTCAAAAGCGTTGATTTTCCCGCATTCGTATAGCCAACAATGGCAACCTTCGCCATTCCCGTTTTATCGCGCGCCGCCCTAAGCGTCGCTCTGTTTTTCTCCATTTCGGCAAGGGAGCGTTCAAGCGCCGTTATTCTGCGATGAATGTGCCGCCTGTCCTCCTCAAGCTTGGATTCACCCGGGCCTCTGGTGCCAACCGTACCGCCTTGACGGGATAGCTCCTTACCGTGTCCTGTCAAGCGAGGCGCCGTGTATTTCAGCTGGGCAAGCTCAACTTGAAGCTTTCCTTCGCCCGTTTTGGCATGCAGAGCAAAAATATCGAGTATCAGCATACTGCGGTCAATCACAAGGACGTCCTTCATGCCATCCTCTAAATTGCGTATCTGCGAGGGAGAAAGCTCGGTGTCAAAAACAACCAAGGAAATATCGTTTCCTTGGCAAAAATCCGCGATTTCCGCAAGCTTGCCGCTGCCTATCAGCGTGGCAGGATCAAAGGTGCTTTTAACCTGCAAAACACGGGAAACGGCAGTTGCCCCCGCAGTTTCCACGAGGCGCTCAAGCTCGTCAAGGCTCTTTTCACAGGCAGGTACCTCAGCGGATTTGCGCGCAAGGGAAACCAAGAGCGCCCGAGGAGGCATATTTCCTTCCATGGTCTTTCTCCTTTCATTCGTTCTGTCCAATTAAAACAAAATGGTGTGCGGATAACCGCACACCATCAATCTCCGAAAATTACTTTCCGGCAGCAAGACGCTTCTTGAACTTATCAACGCGTCCACCGGCATCAACAAACTTCTGCTTTCCAGTGTAAAAAGGATGGCACTTAGAGCAAATTTCAACGTTCAAATCGCCAACAACAGAGTGAGTTTCAACCGTTGCACCGCAAGCACAACGAATGACTGCGGCCTTGTATTCGGGATGAATTCCTTGTTTCATAATTTTCACCTCTTCCTAAATCAATACAATTCAACTTATTATAACATAAAATTTTGTTTTTGCAATAGTTTTTTGAAAAAAATTTGAATTTTATTAAATTTTTATTTTTTTAACCCTTGAGCAGCTCTGCGGAAACGATTTGCTCGCGCTTAATTTCCCAAACCGTTGCCTGAATATAGCTTTTAGACACGGCAAGCGCCTTATCCGCATACGGCATAAACATCCGCTCCCAGCTTGCATCCTTTATAAGAGCCAATAGATGCTGTGCTTCCTTTTCGCTTCCCTTTTCCTGCTGCCAATTCAGATATGCCTCTAACTCCGCATCGCGAAGCATTGGCAAGGAATGCAAGGCGTAAGCCTCATACAAATTAAAATCGGAAAGCAAAACCGATTTTCCGGGTACGCGGAAGGTAATGAGCATTTGCTCTCCATACTCCTCATACAGCCTTGGCTTCATCGGGGCGCGGCGATTGGCGTATTTGTACCAGGCCCAGATGGGATAAACGCACCCCTTCGGCGCCTCTTTGATATAGCGGCGCATTCGCTCGGTTATATAAGCGTATGGCTCTTCAAAAATCTCCTTATAACGAGCGGCCATCGTATAAGAAGCCTCGTTCTCTCCTATACGCAGGACACCGTTTTTCATCATAGCCTCGTAGGCTTGCTTGGTTTGAACGGTAAAGAGCTGCATCAAAGCATTCCTACAATCGTTATATTTTTATTTTGCTTTCCCAAATCCTCGTCATTGGCTTCCTCGGGAAACTGATTGAGAAGATACTCGGTGATATTATCGCTTTCCTTGAATTTTTCGCCCGCAATCAAGAAGTTTACCTTTCCTTCCCTTTTACGCTGACGGATAAGACGGCGCAAAAGAAGGCTGACGCGATCGCTATTATGTAAAAACTTTATCAGCTTTTCCCTCTTTACATAGGCGGTGGCAAGCGTGAAATCCGCTTCCAGCACCGCAGACTTGGGGGTTGGATAATCTCGCAAATCCTTGATATACAAATGCAAGCCCTCCTTTTTATTGTTTTTTATCAATCGACGCGGAAGCGGCGCTCGCCGCGCAAAAAAGCGGCAATGTTTTCGGCCATTTCCTCCATACAGCGCCGACGCGCCTCATAAGCACCCCAAGCCATATGGGGCGTTAAGATAACGTTTGGCAAGGCAAAGAGCGCCTCGAAGGGATGCCCCTTACGCATCGGCTCTCCGTCATACACGTCACAGCCGAAGCCACCGATTTGTCCCGTTAAGACAGCCTTGGCAACGGCGGCCTCGTCCGTCACGGCGCCGCGCGCCACGTTAATCAGAATAACGTCCTTCTTCATTAAGGCAAGATGCGCTTCGTCCACCATATGCCTTGTTTTCTCGGTCAAAGGCACGTGAAGCGAAAGAACGTCCGATTCCCGACAAAGCGTTTCGAAGGAAACGGTGGGGTAATCCTCATCCTGCTTTTGTCTGGTTACCAAAACACGACACCCGAAGGCCTCGGCAACACGAGCAACCTGCTTTCCGATATTTCCACCGCCCAAGATTCCCCAGGTTTTTCCCTTTAATTCGCGATAAACGGGGGTGACGCGGTTGGCATCCTTGCCACCTGCATAGGCGCCCGACTTGGTATACGCGTCATACTCGGGCAAATGATTCATAAGAGAAAGCGCCATAGAGACGGTGATTTGGGCCACGCTTGCCGTGGAATACCCTACCACGTTGCAAACGGCAATCCCCTGACGGCGGCAATAGTCAATATCAATATTATCGTAGCCGGTAGCGGCAACGCAGATCAAGCGCACGTTTTTTCCCGCTTTCAGCGTTTCCTCATTACACCGTACCTTATTTAAAATCAGAACCTCCGCATCCTGAATATGTGCCTCCATTTCCTCAAAAGAGGTGGTAGGATAAACGGCAACCTCTCCAAATGCGGAAAAGAGAGACAAATCCATATCGCTTCCCAGCGTTGCGGCATCCAAAACGGAAATTTTCATACTGTTATCCTTATGTTTTACTTTTTCCAAGAATATACGTCGCCCGCCGCTTGCAAGGAGGAGGCAAAGAAGAGCGCCATCACCTTTTCAAGATAGGCAGTATCAAGGGCTCCTGCCGTTTCAACCGCAGAGTGCATCGCCAGCTGGGCAAGGCCGATATCAATGCTGTAAACGGAAACGTGCACGTCAGAGATGGCGCCCAAGGTCGATCCGCCGGGCAAATCGGGGCGGTTGGTATACATCTGTATAGGAACGCCTGCTTCCTTACACAAGAGAGAAAAAAGCGCCTCGGAAAGCCCGTCCGTTGTGTAACGCCGCAAGGCGTTTCTCTTTATAACTACCCCGCCGTTCAGCTGACAGGTAAAGCCGTTTTTATCGGAAAGCTCGGGATGATTCGGGTGAAGCCCGTGCGCGTTATCGGCGCTGACGAAGAAGCTTCTCGCACAAAGCGCGGCGTATGAAAGCCCGAAGGCATCGGCAATGCGCTCCATCGTTCCCGAAAGAAGATTGGAGTCTGCGCCCTGCATCGAACGACTGCCGACCTCCTCGTTATCAAAGAGAGCAAGAAGAGGAATAGCGCTACCGTTTTCGTTGGCCGCAACAAAGCCCTTTAAAAGCGCGTATACGCATTGCAGGTCATCGAGTCTTGGCGATGCGATAAAGGCACCGTTCTCGCCAAAGCAAAGCGCCTTTGCCACGGGATAGAGATACAAATCGTGCCCTAAAATATCGGCAGAGGAAACGCCAAGCCTGCGCGCGATTTTTTCTTCGATGCACAGTCCATTCGTTCCATCCGAAAACGGAACCAAGTCCACCGCCAAATTCTCGGCGGCATCCTTCATCAAATGCGCGGCAACGGAGGGGATAATAGCAACAGGCTCCTCCAAATCAACCGTCACAGAATGGACGGTATCTCCTTTTTTTACAAGAACGCGGCCTGCCACCGAGAGAGGCCTATCCATCCAAGCGCTGTTTTTCGCACCACCGTAACGCTCAACGGAAAGTCGGGTAAAGGCAGGCGAAGTAAAAGTTTTTTTATACTTAAACGAGGGAGAATCCGTATGTGCGGCGGCAATCTGAAAGCCCGTGGGTACGTTTTTGGGAATACGGAAGGCAAGCAAGGAGGATCCATTTCTCGTCAAATAGTATTTACCGCCCCCTTGAAGCTGCCAGGTCTCGCTCTCCTTTAAAGCCACGAAGCCCTCAGCACGCAAAAAGCTTTCTGCCTCCTTGACTGCGTGATAAGCGGAGACCGAGGCATCCAAAAAAGAAGCGAGCGCCGTTTCTCTATTCATCATACCCATTCTTCCCTTCTATAAATTCTGGTAAAAAAGCCGCAGTTTAAAACTGCGGCTTTTCTTGTGGTGCTCCTGCGGGGATTCGAACTCCGGACACCTTGATTAAAAGTCAAGTGCTCTGCCGACTGAGCTACAGGGGCTTGTGTATCGGACAGACCTGATACCCGTATATATTACCACATTCTATTTTATTTGTCAAGACAAAATCGGAATTTTTTTCTTTTTTGCTTCTTTTATAGACCTTTACTTAAAATAGGGTGCTATTTATGGCAAAAATGCAGAAGAATGCTTGCCATACACGCCGTAAAAGCCCAGCTCGCGCTCAATGCGCGACAAGCGGTTATATTTGGCAACGCGCTCGGAGCGGCAGGGCGCGCCCGTCTTGATAAAGCCTGCCGAGGTGGCCACGGCCAAGTCGGCAATATAGCTATCCTCGGTTTCTCCCGAACGGTGAGAAAGAATGTGACGATAGCCACCCTCCTTCGCCATTGCAATCACATCCAGGGTTTCGCTAACCGTGCCGATTTGATTGGGCTTAATTAAAATGGCGTTGGCACACTCTTTATGCTTTCCTATTTGCAGGCGTACGGGGTTGGTAACAAAGAGGTCGTCTCCCACAAGACATACCGCATCTCCGATTTCCTCTGTCAGAAGCCGCCAGGAATCCCAGTCATCATCTCCTAAGGGATCCTCGACCGAAAAGATGGGATAGGAAGAGGTCCAGCCCTCGACACGATTGACAAGCTCCTCGCCCGACAAACGCTCGCCTGCCTTTTTCAAGGTATAGCCATCGCCGTCCTGCCACTCGGATGCGGCAATATCGAGCGATATTTTTACCTCTTTTTCGGAATACCCCGCCTTCTCTATGGCTTCCGTTATCCAATTCATCGCCTCCTCGGGAGAGGAAAGCTCGGGTGCGTAGCCCCCCTCGTCACCGACACCGACGGAATAGCCCGCGCTTTTCAGCATTGCGCCCAGAAGATGATAAATTTCCGCCCCCATACGCAAGCCCTCGGCATAGCTTTCCGCGCCAAGCGGTACTATCATAAATTCCTGCACGTCCAAAGGATTTGCCGCGTGTGCACCGCCATTGATGATGTTCATCATCGGAACGGGCATTCTGCCAACAGAAATGCCGCCGAGATATCGCCATAATGGCATACGGTAATGGGCGGCGGCGGCACGGGAGGCCGCCATAGAAACGGCAAGCAGCGCGTTGGCACCCATGTTTTCCTTTTGCGTGCCTCCGTCAAGCTCCAAAAGGGCCTTATCCAGCTTCCATTGCTCTGTGCCATTCATACCGCACAGCGCCTTGGCAATTTCCTCGTTTACGTTTCGCACCGCGCGCAAAACGCCCTTACCACCATATCGCGCTTCCTTGTCGCGCAGCTCGTAGGCCTCATATTTCCCCGTTGAAGCGCCCGAAGGAGAGGCCGCTACTCCCTTGCTTCCGTCTGCCAGGATAACCTCTGCCTCAACGGTGGGGTTGCCTCTGGAATCCAAAATTTCATATGCCGAAACCGACACGATTTTGCTTTGCTCCATATTTTCCCTTTCTTTCCTTTTTTCTTTTATCTTATTTTGTTCTCATTTCGCAAGAAATATTCATAAGATATTAGAAAGGCATTTTGTTGGTAAAAAACCGAAAGAGAGAAAATATATGCTAATACATACCGTCACCCAAAACGAATCGATTGAGAGCATTGCCGCCCGTTATCACATCTCTGTGGCAAAGCTCATTGAGGATAACGGCTTATCTGCACCGTACAGCTTAATAGAGGGGCAAACGCTATGTATCCCCATCCCTGCCCTGTTTCACACCGTTTTCGGTGGAGAAAGAGAGCAAGAAATTGCAAGCGAGCATCAAACCAACGTTGACTCGCTCCTGCAATTAAATCCTGCCTTCTGCCAGGCAGGTGCGCTGTATCCCGGGCAAATTTTGCGCGTTTCAAGCGAAACGAGAATGCCTGCGACCGTTTTCGGCTTTATCAAAAGACCCCTTCCCATGCCCGAGCTTTCGGCCCTTCTGCCCTACCTTACCTTTCTCGTTATTTCACCCGCTATTCGAAGCGAGGCGATAGCGCGGTATGTCAAGGAAGCAAAAAGAAGAGGGGTTTCGACTCTTTACGAGGGAAAATCGTACGGTGCGCTTTCCACCCTCTTTGACGGTCTTTTCTTTTCGGAGGAAGAGGGGTATCATCTCACGTTAAAGGGAGGGCGAGAGGACACGCACCTCTTTCTCGGCGAGCGAAAGGAGGCAAAAGACGGATGTCTGCTTTCTCTTTCTCGCCCCTTGCTTCTTAACGGCGAGGAGGTATCTCCTTCCTTGCTTCCCCGCCTTTTGAGCCTATTGAAGCGAGAGGGGGGCAAAATTGAACGCGATGAAAACGGAAACGCCGTTTTTTCGCACGTCGAGCGCCGACACGGAAAGGCAGAGACAATACGTGTTGCCTTTTGCGATGCAAAAAAAGAAAAAGCCCTGCTCGAAAAAAATTCACGAGAGGGCTTTCATTCCTTTATTATAGGGGATACAGCAGAGTGGAACACACAAAGCAGACTGGTTTTTGCATCCCTGTTTTCACCCGTTAAGCTGAAAAAATCGGAGTGAATTTTCAAGCAAAATGGCGGCACAGGCCTCATCGTCCATCTGCCAGGTCTCTGCAAGTGCCGCTACGGTGCAGGGCAAGAGACCCGAATGATTGATTTTTCCGCGATGCGGATGAGGGGCAAGATAGGGGCAATCGGTTTCTACCATCACCGCATCCTTGGGAAGCGCTCCTGCAACCTCCTTCACGTGCCGTGCGTTTTTAAAGCTGACCGTGCCTGAAAAGGAGATGGTATAACCCAAGCTGACCAGCTCCTCGGCCATAGGAATACTTCCGCTGTAACTATGAAAGACGCCGCGCACACGAGGAAAGCGGCGCACCATTTCCAAACAGTCCATATGGGCTTCCCTATCGTGAATGATAACGGGAAGGCCCAAGGTCTCCGCCAAGCCCATCTGCCGATAAAAGCACTCCTGCTGCAAGGCCTTATCAAAGGGGAGAAAATGGTAATCAAGGCCGATTTCTCCCACCGCTAAAAGCTTGCTTTCAGCAGACGTAAAAAGCGAGGCTATGGCGGCAATTTCATCGATAGGAGAAGCAACATCTCCCGCATCACTCGGATGCAATCCTGCCGCCGCATACATTTTTTCGTGGCGCATTGCCTGGGCAATCGCGGCCTTTGAGGTTTTCAAGGAGGTACCGACGTTAACAACGCCCGCAAGCTCTCCTTTGAAAAGCTCGTCCAAATAGGCCTCTATATCGCCTTCCCACTCGTCTTTGAAGCGAGAATCCCAATAATGCGCGTGTGTATCAAAATATCGCATTAATGGACGCGCTCACCGTTGGGCGTTTCGGGATCCAGGAATACAACGCGCACGTTTTCCTCGCCGGATGCCAAAAGCATACCGTTGCTTTCGATGCCGCAAAGGGTTGCGGGAGCAAGATTGGCAACAACGATAACCTTTTTGCCAATCAGCGCCTCGGGCTCGTAGAACTTGGCGATGCCCGAAACTATCTGGCGCTTTTCGTAGCCCAAATCCACCTGAAGCTTCAAAAGCTTCTTGGCCTTGGGTACCTTTTCGCAGGCGAGAATCTGCGCCGTGCGAAGCTCAACGGCGGCAAAGCCGTCAATCTTGATTTCTGCCTCGTGCTCAATGGCAGGGGCCTCTTCCTTGGCTTCTGCCTTGGCGGCGGCCTCTTCCTTTGCCTTTAAGGCATCAAAGAACTGCTTTTCATCAATACGCGCGAAGAGGACAACCCCCTCGCCCAGCTGCTTGCCATTTTCCAAAGCGCCAAAGGCGGATACCGTTTCATAGGCGGTAGCAGAGGTGGCAAGAAGCGAGAAAATCTTTTCGGCGGTTTGCGGAATAAAGGGCGTCAAGAGGACAGCGGCACCGCGAATGCACTCCAAAAGATTATACAGAACCGTGCCAAGACGATCCTTTTTGCTCTCATCCTTTGCCAAGAGCCAAGGCGTTGTTTCATCAATATACTTGTTGGCGCGGCGCAGCATTTCAAAGATGGCGGAAAGGGCATCTGCCACATGGAAGCTTTCCATATTCTGACGGGAGAGGGTTACAGCCTTAGCAAAGGCCTCCTTGAGCTCCTCGTCAAGCGCTTCGGGAGCGGTGGGCGCAGGGATAATGCCGCCAAAATACTTGGTGGTCATTGCGTGCGTACGGCTCACGAGGTTTCCGAGATTGTTGGCCAAATCCGTGTTATAGCGATTGATAACGTTCTCGTAGGTAATCGATCCGTCAGCATTATAGGGCATTTCGGAGAGGGCGTAATAACGCACGCCGTCCACGCCAAAGTACTCTGCCATTTCATCGGCATAAATGACGTTTCCGCGGGATTTGGACATCTTGTCCACGCCCGAATTAAACCAAGGATGACCGAACACCTTTTTGGGCAGAGGCTGACCGAGCGCCATCAGGAGAATGGGCCAATAAATCGTGTGGAAGCGCAGAATATCCTTACCGATAATATGAACATCGGCAGGCCAGCAGGACTGATAAAGAGCGGGCTGCTCCTTCAAATCGGGATCAAAGCCAAGGGCGGTGATATAGTTGGAGAGCGCGTCTATCCAAACGTAAATAACGTGTCTGTCATCAAAGGTAACGGGAATTCCCCATTTAAACGAGCTGCGCGAAACGCAGAGATCCTGCAAGCCCGCCTTCAAGAAATTGTTTACCATTTCCTTTTTGCGAGATTCGGGCTCAATGAATTCAGGATGGGCTTCAATATATTCAATGAGTCTCGGCGCATACTTGCTCATAGCGAAGAAGTAGGCCTCCTCCTTGGTTCTTTCCAAGGGTCTGCCGCAGTCAGGGCAAACGCCACCCTCTGCCTGAATGTCGGTAAAAAAGGATTCACAGGGGGTGCAATACCAGCCCTCATATGCGCCCTTATAAATATCTCCCTGCTCATAAAGCTTGCGGAAGATGTGCTGCACGCTTTCCACGTGATAAGGGTCCGTTGTGCGAATAAACTTATCGTAGGAGGCACCCATCAAGTCCCAGATGCGCTTGATTTCGCCGGAAACACCGTCCACGTATGCCTGCGGCGTGATGCCCGCCTCCTTGGCCAAGTTTTCAATCTTCTGACCGTGCTCGTCCGTACCCGTCAAAAAGAATACGTCCTTGCCCATCTGGCGCTGAAAGCGCGCCATAGCGTCCGACATAATAATCTCGTACGTGTTTCCGAAATGAGGCTTTCGGGAGCTGTATGCGATAGCCGTGGTAATAAAGTATTTTTCCTTTTTCGTGCATTCATTGCATTGACACATATTAGAATTCCTCCAAGCAGAAAATTATTCGTTTAATATAGCAGTGATAAGAGCGGCGCGCGCCAGCAAATAGCGCGGCAGAAAGAACAAAAGCGGAGCGCCCAAAAAGAGCGCGGACAAGATAAAGAGAGGCAAATAACGCAAAAAGAGGCCAAGCACCCGCGCGCTATAACGGCGCATACGGTTTGCCGATTCGTAACAAAGGGAAAGATAGGAAGGAAGGCCAAGCTCGCCTGCCGCCTCTGTTCTCTTCTTCGTTAAAAGCGCGTTAAACAAAAGCTTGTCCTTCCCCAAGTGCAAAAAGAAAAGGAGAAGAAAGACGAGAAACAGCACGGTGAGAGCAAGTAAAAGCGCGCCGTAGGGGGCCTTTGCAGTCATCGCCGCCCCAAAACCGAAATAGGCAACAAAAAGGCTGAAAAGAGACCACAAAATCAAGCGAAGAACGCGGCCACTCCCGCGCAAAAGGGCGAAGCGAAAAAGCTTTTTGTCAACAAGGAAGGAAAAGAGCGCAAAATAATCTGCTTTTTCCTCCCAAAGCGCCACGCTGCAAAAGGACAAAATCCCCTCCCAGAAGGGCGCAAGCAGCAAAAGAGAAAGCGAAATGGCGAGAATGGCCGCCAAAAGCCAAAGCAGCAGCTCTCCCTGTAAGACGGGGGAAAGAAAGATTATGGCGCTAAGCCCACCCATTGCGATAGCGAAGAAGCCAAGAAAAGAGAGAAAAAACGAAAGAAGCGCAAAAAAGAGCGCGCGCGAAACGGTCCTTTCCCGACGCAATGCACGGGAAGCCGAGGTTGTATTTTTAATGGATAAAGACGGTTTTGTCATGGTAAAATCCTCCTTTTTGAGAGGATTATTTTACCGTTTCTGCCTTTTTATACAGACGAAGAATTTTTCTTTTTGTGTGTTCTTCCCTTCCGTTTGAAAGAACAGGCCTTTCGTTTTTTCCAAAAATAGACATATTTTTTACAGTATACCACAAATTTTACGGAAAAGCAATATAAGAATGATGTTTTTGCGTGCTTTTTGCGTTGATTTATACTGTTTTTCTATTAAAGCGCCCTTGATGTTAATAGCAAACCTCCATTTCCTTTCGCAAGCGCCCAATGATTTTTTTCTCCAAGCGCGAGATATAGGATTGCGATATGTGAAGAATATCGGCAACCTCCTTTTGCGTCAGCTCCGCGCCGCCGCCAAGGCCAAAACGAAGCTCTATTATCTCTCTTTCGCGTGCTGAAAGCGAAGAAACGAGCGCGCGAAGCGCGCGCTTTTCCTCTTCCTCCTCCATCAAGCGCCCGACCGTGTCGCCATCGCTGCTCAAAACATCCGAGAGCAAAAGCTCGTTTCCATCCCAATCGACGTTCAAGGGCTCATCAATGGAGACCTCGCGTCTGCGACAGGCGTTTTTGCGAACGAACATCAAAATTTCGTTTTCAATACAGCGCGAAGCGTAGGTGGCAAGCTTGATATTGCGGCCGGGATGAAAGGTATCAATGGCCTTCATCAGCCCAACCGTACCAATAGAAATCAGCTCCTCGATACCTGCGCCTACGCCCTCGAATTTTTTGGATATGTAAACCACCAAGCGCAAATTATGCTCCACCAGATACGCGCGCATTTCCTCGCTTTTTTCGGCGGCGGCCAAGGCCTCCGCCTCCTCCTCGGCAGAAAGGGGGCGCGGCAAAACATCTGCACCGTTTATGTAATAGACCTCTTCCCCACCAAAAAGGCGGCCAAGAAAAAAAACGATGCGTTGCTTCAAGGCGTTTAAAAGGTTTTTCATAGCATATCCTCTTGCTTTCTTTGCATATTTACGAATGGGGCAAGCGCGCTTCAAAACGGCTCAAAAGTGCGGTAGGCAAAAGACCGTCGCGGCCGCCAAAATGGTTTTTTTCTACGGAAAAAAGCGCTATTTGCGCCTCACATTCTCTTTTCTCCTTGCCCACCTGCACGTACAGCCTATCGGGACGCACGCTAAGCAAAAGGCTGCGGCTTCCCAAGCCTTTTGCAGGCAAAAGGCGGCATTTTCTCGCGATTGTGGGGTTTGTTGGCATCGAGGTTTTTGGCGCGCGGGCGCACATCACTATCTCTGCGGGCAGAATGGGAGCAACGCTATCCAAGCGCAAAACAACGGCAGGCCGCCCCGAAATCGGATCCTTCAAAAGACAGCCGCTATCAACCAAGACGGGAACGAGCACCGTTTTGCCAAACATTTCCACAACCACCGTTGCGTTTTTCTCCCGTGGGATATTGGCAAAAAAACGAATTGCCAGGCTCACGATACCAAAAGCCAGAAAGCCGAGGATCAAAACGACATCCGAAACGCTCATCGCTTCGCTCTCGCGCACCTCGAAGATGCCCTCCAAAAAGGTAAAAAAGACGGAGATAATACCGCCGAAAAGCATTGAAAAAAGCATAAAGAGCAAAACGGCAAGCAAAAAGCTTCTGATGCTTCCAAGTCCGCGAAAGGCAATGGCAGAAAGCAAGAGTGCAACAACAGGCGAGAGCAAAAGGCTCAGCCAAGACGGAAAGGTATACACCACAGCCAATACCGCATAAATACCGCCAAGCAAGGAGGCGAGCAAAAAAAGCGCAAGTCTTTTTTTCATATGTAAAAAGGTTCCTGTTACGTAAAGCACCAGAAAATCCATCGCAAAGTTAACGAAAAAAAGCGTATCAATATATAAAACCTGCATTTTCTATCTCCTTTCCATCGTCTCCTTCATCATACCACGAAGGGATTTATAATTCTGTCGATTTGAGAAGATCGATTTTTTGTTTTTTTCCTTGCCTTTTATTCTAAACCGTGCTATAATGAATATACTTTTAGATTGCGTAGGAAGGCAGCATCGTATGAAACCCATTTCTCAAAAAAAATTGTTCCTTCTGGATATGGATGGAACCATTTACCTTGACAAAACACTTTTTCCCGATACTATTCCCTTTTTGAACGCCATTAAGGAGGGCGGAGCCAAGCCCTTATACCTGACCAACAACTCCTCCAAAAGCGTCACCGCTTATATCGATAAGCTTCGCTCTATGGGGATCGAGGCCACGGCAGACAATTTTTTGACCTCCACGGACGCAACCGTGCGCTATTTAAAGAACCATTATGACGGTAAAAAGCTGTACGCCTTTGGAACCCGTTCCTTTTGCGAGCAATTAACGGAAAGCGGCATTATCATCACCACAAAGTTAGAAGACGATATTGCGGCCATCGTTATGGGCAACGATACCGAGCTGACCTTTCAAAAATTGGAGGACGCCTGCATTCTTTTAAATCGCGGCGTGGACTATATTGCCACCAACCCCGATTTCGTTTGCCCCACCTGGTACGGCTCTGTGCCTGACTGTGGCTCTATTGCCCAGATTTTGCACACCGCCACGGGCAGAATGCCCCTCTTCATCGGCAAGCCCCAGCCCGAAATGATTTATTTTGCCTTGGAAAAGGAGGGCTTGGAGAAGGATGACGCCGTGATGATTGGCGACCGCGTCTACACCGACATTGCCGCAGGCGTGAACGCAGGCATCGACACCATTTTCGTCCTCTCGGGCGAAGGCACCGTGGCCGACGCGGAAGCCTCCGCAACCAAGCCTACCTACATTATGAAAGACATTGGCGAGGTTCGCCGCGCGTTTTTGAATGAGGAATAAAAAGAAAAAGCGCATTCCTTGAAAAACGGATGCGCTTTTTTTAAAAAAATCAAAAAACGGTAGACATTTTTGAAATTTTGTGCTAATATAGTGTCGTTGCCTATTAGCAACACCTGCGGGTATGGTGGAACGGCAGACACGCTGGTCTTAGGAACCAGTTCGTAAGAGTGTGGGTTCAAATCCCACTACCCGCACCAGAAAAAAGGAACTTTTGTCTACCAAAAGTTCCTTTTTTGTTTATCCAAGCCGCAGGCTTGGTATATCATCGACGCGCGAAGCGCGGTGCATATCATCAGCCCCTTTGGGGCTGTATCTCATCACGCGACAGCGTGTATTTTCCTGCGGCTTGATGATATACAATGCTTCGCATTGATGATATACCGCAACAAGTTGCGGATGATATCCACGCGTTACGGCGTGATTTGGAAGGGAGATTGCGGAAAATACTTGAAGTGCTTTGCAAAATATGATATAATACCATTCAAAGGAGTGATATTATGGCTAAAAACTATTTATTGATATATTCGGAGCGGCTTGCGACCGATATCGAATTACTTTGTCAAAATATAAAAGCCACCTCCAACACTCTTTTCCAAATTCGCAAGAGTTCAAGTAGTGTGTACGCAAATATTCGTGAAGCCAATTACGGACAGAGCAAAGCAGATATGCTTTCGAAATTTGAAATAGCTCTTAAAGAATGTAGTGAAACAGAAGGTTGGTTACAGTTGTTATTTAATATGAATGCCATACATGAAGAAACCTATAAAAATTATCGAAATCTTTGCGGTCGTATCAGACGAATGTTGATTGCGAGTTGTAAAACATTAAAGGAGGATCTTAAATGAAATTTCGCAGAAACGTCAAAGAAGAAAAGTTTTCCTGTGGAGTAGCAATAGGTGGTCTTGTGTTACTTGCCATACTTTTTGTTATTTTCGTCACAACACGCGACAATGCTTTATTGAATTTGATTGTTCCTGCCATACTGATTCCGCCGCTTTCCTTTTTTATAAGCATTTCAATGAAAAAGCAATTTGTCGAATTTAAGGAAGACAAAATCATTTTGATAAACGGAAACGGACGAGATATTACGATAGATATATCTGAAATTGAAGCAATAATGATACCGTCTGCTACAGCACTGAAAAGTAAAATACAGGATAATCCCATTATTCTTAAAAGGCGAGTAATCAAAAACATAATCTCATATAGCATTGAAATTGAAGAATATATAAAGAAAAATCTAAAAATTGACATAGTCTATTACGACAAATATAGTAGGGCTATAAAATAATCATTTTTATAGTTGACCTTTTCTTCGCTTTTACCTCGATTTTTGTCCTTTTATTACGTTTAAGGCAACAAAAAGAGAACATTTGTCAACCGACAAATGTTCTCTTTTTGTTTATCCAAGCCGCAGGCTTGGTATATCATTGAATGTATAACGCGCCTGTGGGGAGATATACTTTCGTATATCATCAAGGGCGGCGAGCCGCCCTTGTATCTCATCACGCGACAGCGTGTATTTTCCTGCGGCTTGATGATATCCAGCCCTACGGGCTGATGATATACCGCAACAAGTTGCGGATGATATACAAGGCTTTGCCTTGATTTATTGCCTAAAGTGTGATATAATTAACACACCGATAAATAAGAATTTGACGGAGGCAGTTACTATGGATGTAATCGATCATTATGATCTGTTGATAGAAGAACAAAACGATCCCTTCCGTGATCCCCCCGTTTTACAAGAATATATGAGCAAATGGGATGGCGAACCGTTTTTGGAAGCGTTGGAGCTTTCCAAAGATAAGTCAGTTTTGGAAATCGGTATTGGCACAGGAAGAATCGCCGTTAAGGTTACTCCGTGCTGCTTAAAGATGACAGGCATTGATATTTCTCCCAAAACCACCCAGCGAGCAAAAGATAATCTAAATGAATACAGCAATATTTCCTTCATATGTGGCGATTTTAATGTTCACGAATTTGACGAAACATTCGATGTTATATATTCGTCCCTCACAATGATGCACTTCGAAAACAAGGAAGCTGTCATCAACAAGGTTGACAAATTGTTAAATGATAACGGCATCTTTTGCTTATCCATTGATAAAAACCAAAGTGAATATATTGATATGGGAACTCGCAAAATCAAGGTGTATCCCGATACTCTCGATAATATAACATTGATTATCGAAGAAACCGCAATGTCGGTTGTAAATGTAATTGAAACCGATAACGCATACATTATTGTAAGCAGAAAACAATAAATCAAATTCCAATTTATCGAGTGGCACACTTGGTGTACTTTTAGTCGTTCTTACCCCACTTTACGCACCTTTTGGTCGTTCTTTTCATATTTTCGGCACAATTTAGGGAAAATCAAAGCAAAATACAGGTAAATTAGGCGCTGCAGCGGTCGCAAGGACTGTCGCAGCGTTGTTTTTATGCCCGCAGCAGCGTAAAAATGGGCTGTACTTTTTGTCGTTCTTTGCTCAAATAAAGAACAGCAAAAACATTGCGTCATGAGAGAGTTGAACCAAAATGCTTGTAAACCTTTTCACCGTTTCCTATTTACAAAAGTAAGGTATTATGCTATACTTATTCTGTATAAGTATAAATATAGTGAGGAAGGATAACCGTTGCTATGAACATAAAAAATATCAATGTTAACAAATACCCGATTTCGCAAATGTTAGACCCCGAGTCGAAAATTGTCTTTGAAATTCCGAAATACCAGCGTGAGTACATCTGGGGTGCACATCAATGGGAACAGCTGTTTGATGACCTCTCGGAAAACAACAACGGTTACTTTTTAGGATCGATAATTTGTATAAATACGACTGTCGATTCAATCAATTCTCCGAAGTTTGAAGTCGTTGACGGACAACAGCGTCTCACAACGATCAGCATTTTTATGACTGCGCTTTATTCCGAACTTTTTAAGCTGTACGATCAATTAGACGAAGACCAGCAGGCAGATGTCCTTCAAATCAAGCGCAGACTGGTATTGAAAAAGACTGAGTCTGGAATTCGTATCATACCGCAGGTGCAGAACAGTAACTTCGACGATTATATGGGATTGCTTGCCGAAAACAAACTAATTGCACCGAGAAGCATGCCAAAATTCGCAGGCAATAGAAGAATTGTTAAAGCGTACTGGTATTTCAAAAAGCGCATTGAAGCAGAAATTGCGGAAAGCGACGATGCAGTTGCAAAGCTGTTCGATATATTGGATAAGGTAAATTCGGCTATTCTGGTAATGATTGATGTATCGAATCATGCGGACGCATATACCCTTTTCGAATCGCTCAATAATCGTGGAACACCGCTTACGGCAGTTGACCTCATCAAAAATCTGCTTCTGTCGAAGCTCGATGTCAATGACAGCGAAAACCTCGATTACTATTTTACCCGTTGGACTGAAGTGATAGATTATATCGGGGACGATTACTCGGTACAAGAGCGTTTCTTTCGACAAAACTACAATGCGTTTAGAAGCGCAATAAACGCACCTTTTATTAAGGATAAGGACGATCGTAAGTATCCGCTCGGACCTCTCGCAACACGGTCGACAATGCTCGATATTTACGAACGCATGGTAGTACGTAATCCAAAAGAATTTTTGGAAGTTATACTGGAACATGCAAGAATTTATTCGGGCATTATACTTCGCAACACCGAGGGTTTAGATCCTGTATTAAAGGAACGCTACCTTGATTTACAAAGAGCACAAGGTGCGCCGTCATATCTGCTTTTGATGTACCTTACAAAGAACAGTAAAACTTTAGGACTCACAGAAACGGATATGGTCGCAATAAGCGGTTTGCTGGTTCGTTTCTTCGTGCGCCGAAACTTAACAGACACGCCTCCTACTAGAGACTTAACCCGTTTGTTCATGCTGTTTATCGAAGAATTTGAACAGAACGGATACACCGGCACAGATATTTACAATGCGCTTCGTGAAAAGCTTATCAGCTGCACAGCCAGCGATGAACTGTTTGAAGAAAAGCTTCGCGGGTCTGTTTACGCAGAAAACTTCGGCGTAACGCGTTTTGTGCTTTGTGCCTTGGCGAAAAAAGGCATGACAGTAGAGACGCAGGTGGACCTTTGGCGCATGAATAACAACAACCAGTATGTCTGGACGATTGAGCACATTTTCCCGCAGGGACAAAACATCCCAGATCATTGGGTAGATATGATAGCAGATGGTGATTCAGACAAAGCAAAGGAAATTCAAACGCTTTATGTACACACATTCGGCAACCTCACGATCACAGGATACAACAGCACTTTAAGTAATAGGCCATTCGAAGATAAAAAGAATCATAAAGATTCCAACGGCAATTACATTGGTTATAGAAACGGGTTGAATTTGAACGCCGATGTTTGCGACAAGGAAGCATGGACGCTCGATATTATCAAAGCGCGTACAGATAGACTCGTAAAAGAAATTTTGGCTGAATTTCAGCTATAAAGAGAATGAACATGGCAAATAGTTCAGTAATAAGGATATTGAAGCTGTACAAATTACTTCGCCAGGAAACCAACGAACAACACCCCCTGCTTGCCACTACGGTTTGTCAGCGTTTAGTTGAACAAGGTATTCCCTGCGACCGCAGGACATTAACACGAAATGCCAGAACGCTTAACGATTACGGTTACGAAGTAATGGACAGATTGGTTGGGCATGAAAAAGCTTACGCTGATATAAAATCGCAGCTGGTGGAATTGCTTGCAAAGCTGGCAGCGCTCATCAGCGAGAAGAAGCACATGTTCGGCGGCGGATACGCGTTCTTCTAATGGTGTACTTTGGGTCGTTCTTCCCCCACCTTACGCACCGTTTGGTCGCTCTTTCGCAAACAGTAAAAATCCAAACCCAAAGCCGATAGGCGAAGGGGTCTGATTTTTTGTGTTCGGACTACTCTACTCTCATGGCAACGCCCGCTGTTTCCTCTATGGGCTCGCCAATGCACGATATACCGCCATCGCGGTCTTTAACGACAGCTTTAAGCCTATAAAAGCACTACAAGAGAACAAGAATTTTTCTTACCTTTTGGCAAGAAAAGCCCGATTGCAGACCTTGCTATCTAAAAACGCAAAGCCATACAATCGGGCTTATTTTATTCGGTTTTCTCTGCCGTCACTTCTGCTTCCTTGGTCTTTTTCTCGGGAATGAGGAAGATAAATACGAGGGAGCTGACAAGCAGCAGCATCGGATAGAACATATAGGGAATCACGTCAAAGGCGCTGACACCCTTTGCCACAGACAAGGCAACGAGCATTTGGGCACCGTAAGGCAGAATACCCTGAAAAATGCAGGAGAAGGTATCAAGAATAGAGGCGGTTTTCTTAGGAGAAACCCCGTAATCCTTTGCCATTTCAGAGGCAATGGGGTTTGCCATAACGATAGCAACGGTGTTGTTGGCGGTGGCAACGTCCATCGCGCCAACCAAAAGGCCCATACCAAGCTGACCGCCACGCTTGCCCTTGAATACGCGGCGAATGAAGGAAAGCAATGCGTCAAAGCCGCCGTTATAACGAATCAGCTCACAAAGGGCCGAAACGAGAATGGCAACCATCGAGGTTTCGAGCATTCCGGAAACGCCTGTGCCCATGCTCGCAAGGAGTGCAGGAAAGGTATAGGCGCCCGTTGCCAGCATAATAACCACGCCCGACAAAATGCCTATCATCAGCGTGATAAACACGTTGATGCCGACAATACCGCCCACCAGCACCAGAATATAAGGGATGATTTCAATCAAATTGTAGCTCTTGGCGGGGATTTCACCAATTTCCGTATTGAGCGAGAAAATCAAAATCAAGACGATAGTGGCGATAGCCGCAGGCAACACAACGGAGAAATTGGTTTTAAATTTATCCTTCATAGCGCACCCTTGTCCGTTACAGGCGGCAATGGTTGTGTCAGAAACGAAGGAAAGGTTATCACCAAACATAGCGCCACCCATAACGGTACCTACGCACAGAGCCAAGGGAAAGCCCGATGCGGCAGAAATGGTGACGGCGATGGGGGTTATAAGCGTAATAGTGCCAACCGAGGTGCCCATAGCGGTAGAAACGAAGCAGCTGACCAAAAACAGCACCAAAACGGCAAGCTGAGGCGGCAGAATGGAAAGAACGAAATAGGCAACGCTTTCCGCACTGTTTCTTCCAACGGTGCCAACGAAGATGCCGGCCAAAAGGAAGATGAGAAGCATGGTGACGATGTTTTTATCGCCGATGCCCTTTCCCATCAAAGCAAATTTTTCCTCAAGACTGATGCCCTTCGTTTGCATAATAGCCACCAGAATGGCGACCAAGAACATTACGATAATGGGCACCTGATAAAAGCCCTGATAAATTTTCAAAACGTATTCAAACACGATTCCCAGCGTCAGATACAACACCAGAAACACGCCGACGGGCAAAAGCGCCCAAGCATTTCCTTTTTTCATAAAGCCATCCTTTTCTGTAAAAATATTCATACCGTTGCTTATTATACACTATCCCGACCTTACTGTCAAGTTTTCCCTCAAATCTTTCTTTTGTATTGATTTTTTTATTTCACTATGTTAAAATAAGTGCGTAATTCCTTTTGCCACCTTGAAAGGAGATAAAAATGAAACTTTACGATATGCATATTCATGCCTTTCATACGGAAGTTAATCCGGAAAGGCTTTTGCGCGAAATGGAGGCAGCGGGCATTTACGGCGGTTGCGTTTTTTCCAACTGGCCGCTTCGCGCCAACGCCGCTCTCGGAACAGATTTTAAAACGCGCTTAGATGAAGTATTGTCTTGGACGAAGGGATACGAGGACAGACTCTTCCCTGTTCTTTGGATTCATCCTTACGAGGAAAATATTATTGAGAACGTTCACTTGGCGGTAGAGGCCGGGATTTCTGCTTTCAAGATTATTTGCACGGACTTTTACGTTTACGAAGAAAAATGTCTTGCGGTTTTGAGAGAAATCGCTTCTCTTGGAAAGCCCGTTTTTTTCCATTCCGGCATTTTGTGGGACGGACAGGTTTCCTCTCAATACAACCGCCCGTTAAACTGGGAGGCGCTGCTTGACATTAAGGGCCTGCGCTTTTCTATGGGGCATTGCTCTTGGCCCTGGATTGACGAATGCATTGCCATGTACGGCAAGTTTATGAATGCCAAAACGGTGCGCGCAGATATGGCCGAAATGTTTTTTGACATTACTCCCGGCACGCCCGAAATTTACAGACGCGAGCTTTTAACCAAGCTTTATACCATTGGCTACGACGTTGGCAGCAATATAATGTTTGGAACCGATTCCTCTGCCCATACCTATTCTCCCGATTGGCCTTCCAAGTGGTTGAAGCTTGACGGAGAAATTATGGACGATCTCGGTGTTAGCCGAGAAAACCGCCAAAGACTCTATTGCGAAAACCTGTTGCGCTTTCTTGGCAAAAACGAGGCAACGGCTGCTCATCTTGCCCCCACGCCCGACGATGATAACCGCTGGTCTGCCCAAAACCCTGCGGTAACGGGAATTATCCGCAAATGGTACGAGGCGCTTCACTTCCCGAAGCAGTATGACGCGCCGTTTTATGAGGCACTTGCCAAAATCCCCGTAACCGACACGGTTACCACCTTCTCTCCCTCTTATAACACGGACAACGGCCTTCGCAATCTTCTCAACGTTTTGTATTTGTGTGAAGAGACCAAAAAGGAATACGAAAAGCGCCATATCCCCGAAAGCATCCTGATGGAAACGCTGAGCGACATCGTTATCTGGACGAACACGTGGAGCAACTTGAAGGGGGGCTTGTATCTTGGCGAGCTTGGTTGGCTACAATATCATTTAAGAGCCTCCCTCTTCCGCCTTGGCCGCCTGCAATTCTGTATGGGCAAGGCCGAGCACGATATTCCAGAGGCCAATTTGAAGGAGGGCGACCCTGTTATCGAGGTGCATATTCCCGAGGGTAAGGGAATGTCACGAGAGGCCTGCGCTGCCGCCTTTGCCGAGGCAAAGAAATTCTTTGCCACCTATTTCCCTGAGTACGAATACCGCGGCGTGACCTGTCACTCCTGGCTTTTGGATCCGACCCTTGACCAGATTTTGAAGCCTGAAAGCAACATTCTTGCCTTTCAATCCTTCTTCAAGGTGGTAAAAACAGACCCTGCGATTTCTATTTTGCGCTATACGCTTCGCTGGGATGCAAGCCTTGAAAACTACAAGCAAATCCCCGCCACCTCCTCCTTGGCAGAAAGAGCCAAGGATCGCATACAGCGCGGCGGAACCTTTTATATAGCCCTTGGCTATATTCCTCTTGAAGAATTCCAATAAACCGAAAAGGAGCTCGCCAAATTGCGAGCGCCTTTTATTTTCGGACTGATTATTTTACGATTAAGAACTTTTCCTCTTCCTTGAAATCAACCACGGTGCAATCGTTCATATACGTGCATTCGGGAAGGATAATCATTGCGGCAAGCTCGGGAGCATTGGCGGGAAGGGGTGCCAAATGCCAGACGCAAGCGTTCATTTTTACCAGGGTGTGCTTGGGCACGAGGAAGGCCTTAGTATACTCGGGCAGAGGCTTGCCTGCGGAGGGAGGCGCAACGTGCAAAATCATATCATCATTCAAGGGCAGAATCATTTCCGAGGTGGTGGTGTGATACTCGGCCTGGGTGATGAGCATTTCGGCAGGCTTCTTTACCAGAATGGGAGAGAAGGCCACGTTGTGTCCCTGATAAGCGGTTACTCTGTCAGGGAAAAAGCGATGGAGCTCGCCTGCGAGGGCGTATCCGTCCGGGTTCTCCATATCATAGTAGCTGCCAAAGGGGGCAAAGGCTTCTTTGGTTAAGGGTTGTACTTGGATAGTCTTCATAGTTTTCTCCTTATGTATCGCGGCTATTTGCCGCTAATTTGATCTTTTTCCTTCTTTTCCTCTTGCTTTTCTTCAAGAGGAAAGCAGGGCGAGGCGCCCATATAGCGCATTAAAGCAGAAAAGGTTTCCTGCGAGACGCGCATATTATAATAACGGTTTTCCGATCGCGTATTTTCATAGACTTCGCTTTCCGTTTTTTTCATATCTCTTTTCCTTTCGGCAGGTATATCCGTATATACAGTATCGGCCAAGGAAAAGAAAATTAGAAGCGGAAAATTACGGCAGCATCACGGAAGACGCAAGCCCTTTGGATAATGGTTCTTGGCAACACCGTTGACAACCTTGATGCCGCCAAGGGCGCATCCCTCCACGAGAACGGCCGCGTAGCCGTTCGGCAGACTGGTTAAAAAGGTTTCGCCGCGCAGGTATTTATAGAGGCGCTCGTCCTGCAAGGTCATTTCCTCCTTGCGATAAAAGCGGTCGCCGAAGGCGGAAAAGAGACGGTGCGAGGGCTCTATTCTTCCCTTTTTAAAGATGCCAACGGCAACACCTGCCATGCAAAGCCCCTTGTCAAGAAGCGGAAAATCCTTACGGACCAGAACAGCAAGTTCGCCCATTTTTCTGATTTCATATGCCTCGGGATAAGGCAAGAGGTCAGAAAGAAGGTCAAGAGCGAGACGGGCCTCCTCCTTGGAAAGAGGGTGCGGCACTTCTTTGAACGTGATGGCAGGGCTCACCCCTTCGTTTTTCCTTTGCAAGAGGCACAAGAACTGCCCCTCCCCATCAGAAAGGTGCGGATAAAAGCGACGCGCCAAGGGCAAGGCCTCGGGAAAGGCGGCGCCCTCAAAGGCAACACCGTCTGCCGTAACGGAAGAGACGGCGGCATTTACGGGAAGCACGGAAAAATCGGGATGCTCCTTCAAAAACGCGTCCACCGTCCTCTCATTTTCCTCCAAGGAAAAGGTGCAGGTGGAATAAAGAAGGTAGCCTCCGTCCTTTACCATTTGCGCGGCGGCACGCAGGATATAGGCCTGTCGCTCGGCGCAGGCGAGAACCTCGTTTTCGCTCCACTCCTCTTGGGCGTAGGCGTACTTTCTGAACATTCCCTCACCCGAGCAGGGCGCGTCTACCAAAACCAAATCGAAGTAGGCAGGATAACTTTTGGCAAGATCAGCGGTATCAAGCGAGGTAACGCAAACGTTTTTCGCGCCCATACGCTCGACGTTTTCCATCAAGGCACGGCAACGCGAGGGGGTGTACTCGTTCGAAAGCAAAAAGCCCTCCTCGCCGATATAAGAAGACGCTTGAAGGCTTTTTCCGCCGGGAGCGGCGCAAAGATCGGCCACGCGCCAGCCCTTCTGTATAGGAAGGGCGTGCAACGTTGCCATAGCACCCGGGTCCTGCACGTAAAAGGCGCCCGCGTGATGCAGGGGGTGATTGCCGATTTTTTCGGCCTCAAATATGAATGCATCCTTCGTATAGGAAAGGGGCTTTAAGGAAAAGGGAGCGAGACGGGAGAAGGCCTCAACACTGATTTTATCGGTATTGACGCGCAAGGCCCGAACGGCGTCCTCCTTTGCCATTGCGGCCATAAAGGCATCGTAATCGCTACCTAAAAGCGCCTGCATACGAAGACAAAAGCTTTGCGGAAGCATTTTTTTATTGTCCTCTGCGCTGGGAGAACAGCCAGTTGAATATCTCTATCTTACTTGCCGTATACAGCCAAGCGTTGTGATACAAATCAGGCACCGACTCAAAGGTGATTTTGGTGCCGCCTGCGGCCTTGATGGCATTCACCATAAGGGGCGTGCCCTTGGCATAGGGAACGGTGGTATCCAGCTCTCCGTGAACGCAATAAATGGGAAGGTTGACAAGACGGGAGGCCTCGGTGGAATCTCCCGCGCCGCAAAGCGCAACCGCGCCTGCGAAAATGTCGGTATGGCGCAAAATCAAATCCCAGGTGCCGTAGCCGCCCATAGACTCGCCCATGACGTAGTATCTGTCCTCGTTGGTGCTGTATTCGGCCTTGATTTCCTCCAAAAGCTCCACAACAAGCTTCAAGGGAACGGACTCCTCAACCTCGCTCAAGCGCCAGTCGCCCTCTGTCCAGGGAGTGTCAACCCATTTGGTATCATTGGGGTTGCTTTTATCGCCGGGGCATTGAGGCACAATAACGATAGAATGGTACAGGGGGCTGTTCACATCGTTAAAGGGAATTTGGAAATTGTTTTTCAGGTGGGTTTCATTGTCGTTTCCGCGGCCACCTGCGCCGTGCAAAAAGAGGAATACGGGATAAGCCGTATCGTCCTTGTTTTCCTCATAATCGGCGGGTATGTAATAACGGTACATCAGGGGAATATCATAGTTATCGGAATAGTAAATTCCGTACTCCAAATCCTCCATAACGTCAATCGGCTCTGCAACCGGCGTCACCACAGGATCGTTTTTCTTGGGCGGGTTGCCCCCACCACCATTACACGCAGTAAGCAACAAAAGGATAGCTGCCAAAAGCGCGGCCAAAACTCTCTTTTTCATAACCGTTCCTTCTTTTTACGTATCTGTCAAAAGGGTATGCTTGCTTTGTACTCAATCTGCTCTTCTCTGCTGATAGAGCCAATCGATTAAGCCTTCCTTTTCGGCGGCGTAATTCCAGCAGTTGTGGTCACAGTTGGGAACCTCATCGTACTGAATGAGAGTACCTCCTGCCGCCTTAATAGCCTCCACCATAGCACGGGTGCCCTCAACGGGAACGACACTATCCTTATCGCCGTGGAACGCGTAGATAGGCAGATTTACCAAGCGAGAAGCCGCCGTGGAATCTCCTGCGCCGCAAATAGGCACAGCGCCCGCAAACATATCGGTGTTACGCATAATGATATCCCAGGTGCCGTAACCGCCCATAGAAAGACCCATTACATAATATCTGTCCTCATTGGTGCTGTAATCTGCCTTGATTTCCTCCAAAAGACCGACAACAAGCTTCATCGGCTCGGATTCTTCCACCTCACTAACACGGTAGTCACCCAGCGACCAGTCAGTATCCACCCACTTGTAATCATCGGGATCTCCGTGGTATCCGGGGCATTGGGGAACGATAACGATAGACTGATAAATGGGGCTATCCAAATCGTTAAAGAGGATTTGCATCACGTTTCGCAGCTGTGCCTCATTGTCAGTACCGCGCTCTCCTGCGCCGTGCAAGAACAGGAAAACAGGATAGGCAGTGTCCTCGTTGTAATCTTCGGGAATATAGTAGCGGTAGGGCAAGAGCATATCGCTTTCATCGGAAGAATAAATGCTATAGGTCATATCCGATACCTGAAAGGCCTCGGATACCGGCGTCACCACCGGGTCCTTTTTCGTGGGCGGAGGAGTCTCTCCTCCATTACAAGCGGTAAGAAGCAAAAGGATACCTGCCAAAAGCGTAGCCAAAATTCTCTTTTTCATAACGTCCTCTTTCTAACTTGTAGATAATACAAGAGTTTTTAAATGGATTTGAAGGCTCGTTTAAAGCGCCATCAAGCGACGCATATTATTTCTGAGAGTTTGCGATTTCAACAGCGGAGGTCACAAGACCTGCAAGCGATTGAATATCGGAGGGGATAATAATCTTGGTAGACTGTCCGTCGGCAACCTTAGCAAGTGCCTCCAAGGACTTAATAGCGATAACCGACTGCCCGGGATTTACCTCGTTCAGCATACGCAGACCTGCGGCAGTTGCCTCCTGCACCTTCAGGATAGCCTCGGCCTCACCCTCGGCCTCTCTGATTTTGGCCTCGCGGATAGCCTCCGCGTTCAAAATGGCAGCCTGCTTTGCCGCCTCAGCCTCCAAAATCATGGACTGCTTTCTTCCCTCGGCAACCAGAATGGCGCTATTCTTTTCGCCCTCTGCGCGAAGAATGGACTCGCGGCGCTCACGCTCCGCCTTCATTTGCTTCTCCATTGCGTCCTGAATTTCCTTGGGAGGAATGATATTCTTCAATTCCACGCGGTTAACCTTGATGCCCCAGGCATCCGTTGCCTCGTCCAAAATGGCGCGCATCTTGGTGTTGACCATATCGCGAGAGGTCAGCGTTTCGTCCAAATCCATCTCACCGACCAGGTTACGCAGGGTTGTGGAGGTCAGGTTCTCAATAGCGAAGATAGGGTTTGTCACACCGTAGGCATAGAGCTTACAGTCGGTGATTTGATAGAACACCACCGTATCGATTTGCATACGGACGTTATCCTTGGTAATCACAGGCTGGGGCGGAAAATCCACCACCTGCTCCATCAGGGTGACGCGCTTACTGATTTTCTCGAAAAAGGGGATTTTCAAATGAATGCCGTTCTTCCAAGTCGCACGGTAGCTTCCCAGATACTCAACGACGTATGCGTGCGCCTGCGGCACTATCTGAATGCAGGAAATCAAAATGACGACAAGCAAAACACCAATGACAATTAAAGCAATAACCAAACCCGACATATTTTTTCTCCTTTACGTTTATATATGGTTTACCGCTACGTTTATGTATTATTTACCGCGATACAGCTTACAAATCAGCTTTACACCCTCAACGGCAATAACCTCGACCGTATCGCCGACCTCAAAGGTTTCATTCTCATTCAAGGAGCGGGCTGCCCATTGCAAGCCCTTCACCTTTACTGCCCCCGCGCCTGCCAGATTATCCACGCGCTCGGTCACGAGGCATCTTTCGCCGATAACAGCGTCAATATTGAATTTTTCCTTATCGAATTTAAAAGCTTTTCTGAAAACCTTTTGGGCCAGAATCAAAAAAGCAACCGTCAAGACCAAGAATACACCAAGCTGTATCCAAGGGCTTACCGAGCAGAAGGCCAAAATCATAGCGACCAAGGCGCCGGGCGCAAACCAAACGGCAACCAACTGCGTGGTCAAAGCCTCAACAACCGCAGCCACAACCAAAACGGCCATCCAAACGTACTGTAAATATCCCATTGCTCGTTCCTCTTTCATCCTCAAAAAAAGGCGTAATATTTCTACTGTATTATTATAACATTTTCCACTTATAAAGTCAACAAAAAAAGCCAAAGAAGAGGGCAAAAATTTTTTCTATTGACAAATATTGCATTTCCGTGTATAATAGGTTAGTGTTCTGCGGCCTTTTGTCCGCTGATGACCCTTTAATACGTTGACTTGTACGAAATGAAAACGCACACAATACTGCAAAAGCTTGATAAACAAAGGATACTTGATTTATGAGAATGGTAAACAACTTAAAAGCCAAGCCTCCCAAAGTCATTGCAGACCTTCGCGATTTGGTTAAGAGCAGTGCCGAAAAATTCGGTGAGCACGTTTTATATTCCTACATCGAAAACCAAGAGAAGAAGCAATATACCTATCGGGAGCTTTGGGACAATATGAATTGTCTTGGCCAGGCACTTTATCACCTTGGTCTTTCCCAAAAGCACATCGCTGTTATGGGTGAGGTTCACCCTGCTTATATCACAACCTATCTTGCCGTTGTCAACGGCGGAGGCGTGATCGTTCCTCTTGACAAGGACATCGCCCTTTCCGACCTTAGCGGCTTCTTTGACTTTACCGAGGCGGAGGTTCTTTTCTACACCGCCGCAATGAACAAATCCATCGCGGCCATCGCCGCCTCTACCAAGCGCATTAAGCTTTTCGTTGCCATTCACCCCGAAGAGAATACTCCCTTCCCCGACAAGCGCTTTATGCGGTACGATGACCTTCTGGCTATGGGTAAAGAGGAGCTCGCGGCAGGCAACACCGAATATCTCTCTCACGAAATCGACCTTGAGAAGATGTGCTCCCTGATTTGTACCTCGGGTACTACGGGCACGAGCAAGGGCGTTATGCTTTCGCAGCGTAATCTGACTGCCGCTACTAACTCTTCCTGTCTTTCTATGGCTTGTGACGATGAAACCACGCTGGTTTCCGTTCTCCCGCCCCACCACACGTATGAAATGACCTGCGGTCACTTGGCCGTTATCAACATTGGCGCGCACGTATTTATCAATGACGCCATTCGCCACGCGCTGAAAAACTTTGCTGCCTTCAAGCCTAACACCCTGATGCTTGTTCCCTTGTTCTTGGAAACGATGCACAAGAAGATTTGGGCTGAAATCCGCAAGCAAGGCATGGAGAAAAAGGTTCGCACCGCTATGAAGGTCAACGAGGGCCTTTTGGATCTGGGCATTGATATCCGCAAAAAGCTTTTTGGCAGAATCACGCAGGCCTTCGGCGGCAATCTGACCAGCATTATTTGCGGCGGCGCACCTATCAGCACCGAAATCATTAAGGACTTCTACCATTTTGGCATTACCGTTCTGAACGGCTACGGCATTACGGAGTGTGCTCCCTTGGTTGCCGTTAACCGTCCCGGAAAGGTTAAGTTTGATTCCGTTGGCACCCCCGTTCGCAACTGCGAGGTTAAGATTGATTACGGCGCTGACGGCGAAACGGGAGAAATTCTGGTTTTGGGCGAAAACGTTATGCTCGGCTACTACAAGAACGAAGAAGCCACCAAGGAAGCCTTCACCGAGGACGGATGGTTCCGCACCGGAGACATCGGTTATATGGACAAAAAGGGCTACGTCTTTATCACCGGGCGCAAAAAGAACGTTATTATTCTCTCCAACGGCAAAAATGTTTTCCCCGAGGAGCTTGAGGAGCATCTTTCTCGCAACACGGCCATCTTAGAGTCCGTTGTTGTCGGCAGACAGAACGAGGCAGGCGAAATCGTGATTACTGCCATCGTGGTTCCCAATATGGAATCTCCGCTTTTCGTTGACAAGAGCCAAGAGGAAATTGAGGCCATTATGAAGGAAGCGGTGAGAGACGTTAACAAGAAGCTCCCTTCCTTCAAGCATATGACGGATACCGAGGTGCGCTTTGAGGAGTTTGAAAAGACCTCCAGCCGCAAAATCAAGCGTTACAAGGTAAAATAAAGCTTTTATATTCGTTACACTTTTTATTGTTATAAAGAAAATCATTAGGAGGATTTTTTCATGTTCGAAAAGGTTAAAAATTTGTTGGTTGACGAATTGAACGTTGAAGAAAGCAGCATTACGCTTGAAGCAGAGCTTACCAACGATCTCGGAATCAACTCCTTGGAGCTTGCTGATTTGATTTTGGTCTGCGAGGACAAATTCAACATCGTGATCGAGGACGAGGATTTGAATACGCTTCTGACCGTTGGCGACATCGTAAATTATCTGGAAGAAAAAGTAAAATAAATCATAAAAAAGGCTTGCTCAACACTCACCAAGAGTTCGAGCAAGCCTTTTTTCTTGCAGGCGGTACGCCTGCTTATTTTTTTGCTTGATTATGAATGTCCTCCAAGGAATGTGCCTTGGTGTGCTTAATGGGCTTCCAATGGACACGCACGAAAAGCGCGTATATCGCAATGGGGAGATAGGACATCATAAAGATGGGGAAAGTAAAGGTGTACCATATTTTTTTGTAAACGGGGGTTTGTATTCTCTTCCACTCCGTGATGGTTGTTAAAAGGCCCATACAGTAGAGGCCCAAATAAACAGAGCCAAGCACAACGCCAAGTCCCGTCAAAACGCCGAGAACAGATTTGCCTAACACCAGCTCCACGACAATGGTAACAATGTTATACAGCACGCTGAGCGTCGAAAGCAGGAAGGTATAGAAAATATTAACCGACAGGTCATATGCAGCGAAACCGCCGCGCTTGAACATATGCGTAAATAATTTCCATCCATATCTTGCGTATACCTGAAATTGCCCCTTGGCCCAACGCATACGCTGGGTGATGGAGGTCAAGAAGGAGGTGGGCTGCTCATCGTACAGAATGGCATTGGGGGCATACCCGATTTTGATACCCTCCAAGGCGTGATGAACGGTAAACTGCGTGTCCTCCGTCAACAAAAACCACTTCCAGCCGCTATCCTGCAAAAGACGCGCATCAAACATAAAGCCCGTGCCCGAAACCGCGCAAGAGGATCCCAACAGCATTCTCGGGTTGTTCAGATACTTGGCTTCTCTCATGAACTGCAAGGAATAGCCTGCCGAAACCCAGTTGTCGCCGTAGTTTTTGGAATCGCGATAGCTCGTGACAACGCGATAGCCGTTCGAAAAGGTTTTGTTCAGCTCGGTCACGAAATTATTTTCAAGGATGTTGTCCGCGTCCAAAATCAAGAAGGCCTCACAAGCATCCTGTCCATAATCCTCTTCGATATGGTCAAGCAGCTCACGCAGGGCGAAGCCCTTTCCGATTTTTTCAAGGTTATGTCTTTCGTAAACAACTGCACCGTGCTCACGCGAGACGCTTGCCGTTTCGTCCGTGCAGTTATCCGCACAAACGAACACCTGCAAATGAGAGGCAGGATAATCCTGCTTTTTGACGCTCTCAATCAGGTTGCCGATGACGCCTTCCTCGTTTCTGGCGCAAATCAAGACACCGATACGGTGTAAAACGGCCTCCTTTTGCGGCTTGTGCTTACCAAGGATGGATACCACCATATAAAAGCCTTGATATGCGTACATCAGCATAAAGAGCGCGCCTAAAATGTAATTAATCCACTCTAATACCGTCATTTTCTAACCGACTCTTGAAGGCAAGCTCAGAGTCATACGCCTCCTCTGTTTCTGTAATCAGATAGTCTACTTCCATTGCCTTTAACATACGGGCGCAGGTCTTCGTTCCGATGCCGCTGCTTTCTGCCTCACTCTTAACGGGTGAAATTTCGTTATGGAACGAAAGGCGAAACACGCCATCCTCCTCCTTGACAGAGATGATGATGGGCTTCTCTGCATCCGCATATTTCAAAATATTGGAAAAAAGGTTGTCAATTACGCGGGAAAGCAAGGCCGCATCCGCATAAATCAAAACGCCCTCTTTAATTTCATCACACTGAACCGTGTATTTTTTCTCCGAGAGCAAAACCAGATGCTCCGAAAGAAGCTGGTCAAGCAAAACGGAGGCAGGAAAATAGTCCGGCTCGCTTTTTAGCTCGGAGGTACCGAAAACGTAAAAGTAAAGGAACATATCATCCGACAGACGCTTTAATCTTTCTGCCGTTGACTTGCAGGTTTGCAGATAATTTTTGGTATCCTGCGAAAGCTCCTCCTGCATAGAGATAATGTCTAAATATCCCATCAAAACGGTCAAGGGGGTTCTCAGGTCATGCGACATAGCGGTAATCAATCCCGCGTTTGCTTCCCACGCCTGCCGCTCCTTGACGGCCTTTTCGCGAATAGAGGCGCACATCTGGTTTACGTCATCGGCAAGGGTTGTAATTTCGTCCTTCCCCTTGGGCAAGGAAAGCGATTCAAGCTCTCCTGCGCCAATCTTTGCCACGTCACTCGCAAGCCTTGATATTTTCCGCGTGATGCGCCTGAAATAAATAAACATCGCGATGAAGAAAAAGGCCAAGGCGATGAAGGCGCTGAACGCATACGAAAAATCGTAATAAATTTCCTCGGTAAAATCAATGAGCGTTGCATATATCGTCACGCCGTCCGTCATCTCGATGGCGTAAGGCTCGGAAGGCATTTTCTCGCTCTCCTCCGTATGCTCCGGTAAAAAGCCGCCTGAAAAATAAAGCACGTCGTTACGGTAAAGGCTCAAATATATGTACGGGTTCAAGCGCACCCAAACGGCAATCTTCTGCGTGTCTCTGAAGGTGAGCTTACCCGTTTCCACGTACTTTTGCAAATTTTCAAAATACTGCTCTTCCCTTGCAATGCTCTCCCCCTCGGAAAGATAGGAGTTTTCGATGTAGGTCAGAAAGATGCGGTGAGAGGTCAAAAACAGCACAATGGCGATTAACGCATACAGCACCAAAAAGGCCATAAAGCGAAAAGCCAGGGAATGCGTTTTCTTTTTGGGCTCGGAATACGATTCAGTCAACCTGATACCCCTTTCCCCAAACGGTACGAATTAAACGGGGCGAGGAGGGATTCTCCTCAAGCTTTCTTCTTAAATTCAGAATATGTACGGTTATGGTATTTCCCGATGAGGGCAACGCCATTTCACCCCAAACGCCCTCGTACAGTGCTTTTGCGTCAATAGCCTGGCCTCTTCGCTCGGCCAGGTAAGTTAAGATGGCAATTTCCTTTTCGCGCAGGTCAACGATTTCACCGTTGCGGTAGACAACGTGCTCATCAAAATCAACGGAAATGCCCGCAGCGAGCTGCACACCCTTGTTGATTTCCTTGCCGCGATATACGTGATAACGGCGAATCAAGGCCTCTACCTTGAGCAAAAGCTCCGTTGTGGAAAAGGGCTTGACGAGATAATCGTCTCCTCCCGCGGTATAGGCCAGAACCTTATCCTCCTCCAAGGATTTTGCCGTCAGAAACAGGATGGGAACGGGGGATTGCAGGCGAATCTGCTTGGCCGCCTCAATACCCGACAAATCGGGCATCAAAATATCCAGCACTATCAAATCAAAGTCTGCCTTGCTTTCAACGGCAGAAACCGCCTCTGCACCGTTCTTGACTGCGGTAACGGCATAGCCCTTCTTTTTGAGTAAAAGAGAAACGAGCTTACGAATTTCAGGCTCATCGTCTGCAATCAAAATTCTTTTCAATTCTTCCATTCCGTAAGCCCTCCCTTCGCTGCTTTGCTTGTTGATGGCAACGTTTTTTATACGTTGCTTTTATTTATTTTATCATATTTTTTCGATGAATGAAGCAATTTTCGCTTGATTTCATAATATTTTATATTCTCTCTCGTTGACAACGAAATGCCCCAAAAAAGAAATATTGATTTGCTCAAAGGCGGATTTCACAAGGCCTGTGGTATATTCGTCTGCACTCGACGGCGTGACGTTTCCCGAGGGATGATTATGCGCCATAGCAACGGCATAGGCGCGCCCCTTTAACGCGGCCTCTGTCAAAATGCGCGGCACAACCATAACGGTATTTACCGTGCCGCCTGCGAAGACCGAAACGTCTATCAGCCTTCTCTTTTCGTCCAACAGCAAAAGACTGACCGTCTCCTCGCTTCTTCCTGCGTGAATACCGCAGAAAAATTCACCGAGCGCCTCCTCCGTTACAAAAGAGGGGCGCATCTTTTTTGCCTTTTCAAGCTTCGTATATGCATATAGAGGCATCAAAAGCTTTAAAAACACCGCCTCGGATGAAGAAAGTGCCGTTTCGGCCACAAGCTCTCCGTACGGCATTGACAAGAGAGCACCAAGGCTTGAAAAGCTTTCCTTGATTTTCTCGCTTGCGCGCAAAGCGCGCTTGCCACCCGCACAGATCAAGAGCTTTTCCAGCGTTTCCTGGGATAAGGGCGCGGAAAATCTTTCGCTTTGTCTTCTCTTCTCCGCTTTGGCCGCGGCAACGGCCGAAACACGCGACGTTTGCTGCCATAGCCCCTTTTCTATGTATTTTAAAAGGGTGTTATACTGCCTTCCCGAAACCAAAACGATTTCTGCCAAATGCAAGCCCTCCTCACGAAAGACACGCAAAACATCCCGAAAGAGACAAAAATCCTCATAATCGGGAAAGGCTATCGCCTTTTCGGTACGGCAGGCTAAAATCAAGGAGGCGGCATTGCAGGCATACGCCGCCTCTACCGCCTCGCGAATTTGAAACCTCGGGGAGCCCAGCGTTGCATCGCAAAGATGCACCGTCTTTATCATTTCAAAGCGATTGTTCAAAAGTGCTACATCCAAGGAGGGTGTTTCTTTATCCCGATAGTAAGAGACGAAATACTCTCCTACCATCTCGGGACTTTGATAGGCGGTCGGCATCGGCTCCTCCTCGGCGATATAACGCGCCATCGGCAAAAGCCCCTTCAAAAAGGCAGCCGTATGGGCGCCAATACCATCAACCCGCACCAAGTCCTCCTCTTTCGCCTCCAAAACGCCAAAGAGAGATCCAAACGCGTTAATTAAGGCGTGCGCCTCCGTTTTGGTGTCCTTTTGTGCAACGGCGTAAAACAAAAGAAGCTCTAAGACCTCGTGCGGCAGAAAGCCGTCAAGCCCGTCCTTTAAGAACCTATCCCGCACTCTTTTGCGATGTCCTGCACGCAAGTTTCGTTTATTATCCATTTTATTTTTTCTTTTTTCTGTTCTGGCGAACAAGGCGACGGATTTTCACAAAAATGCACCAAGCGGAAAACAAGGCCGCCAAAAGCGCGCACTTGTGCAAATCAATGGAAAAATCTCCCGTTTCCGCCTGAGACAACGTTGGCGTTTCATCCTCATTTTTAGAAAAAAGCGAGGCGCTTACGTTATATTTTAAGGACAGTCTTGGGTTTCTCTTCCAGATATTTTTCATCTTGAAGCTTCCTTTCAATCGTGTTTTGGTTTTAGTATGCCCTGCACTTTGGTGTATAAAACGCGCGTTTAGCTTTTACACTAATAATACAACGCAGGAAAGGAAAAAAATCATGCAATACCCGAACCTATTTTTGCTTTGGTTGCTTTTTGCTCTGTTGGCTTCCGTGCTTTTGCTGCTCGGCGCAACCATGCTTCCCTTGCCTGAGGCCGCCTTGCAGGATGGGCTTCATTTCGGCAGAGGCGCATTTCTTTTATAGAAATTTCAGTTTGTTGCCTTCTTGGGACGGGAGAAGCAAACCATATGAATGGGAAAGCCCTTTTCGGAGAAGTTCTTTTCATACTCCGTCATCACGTTATCCTTCGCCATGGGCGAGGCGTGCAAATCGTCACTCACGAAGGAGGGAACGATTCCCAAGGCATCAAGCTCCTCAAGGGTGAAGGCAAAGAGGCCTGCGTTATCCGTTTTAAAGCAGATTTGCCCCTCCTCCTTTAAAACCTCGAAGTACAGCTCCAAAAAACGCCGATGCGTCAAGCGACGCTTTGCGTGGCGCTCCTTGGGCCAGGGATCGCTGAAATTTAAGTAAAGCGTGTCAATCGAATGCGGCGCAAACCATTCCAAGAGATTTTCCGCATTTGCTACCATAAAACGCAGATTATCCGTGGGCCTATTCTCCGCTTCGGCCTTGGCGCGTTCAAGCGCGGCCGTTATAACGTTGGGAATACGCTCCATGGCATAAAAGCAGACGTTTGGATTTTTTGCCGCCATACCGCAGGCAAAGCCGCCCTTACCGCACCCGATCTCCAAGCACATCGGGGCTTCTCTCTCAAAGTCGCGCAGTGTAGAGGACAGAGGCGCTTCGGGCTTTTGGGCAAGCAAATAACCGCAAGCCTCCATTCGCTCGTCCATATGCTTCTTTTTTCTCATTCGCATAAAGAAAATATACCGTTCCTTTCAAGCGGCGCCTGACAATGCAAACGCACGTTTACGTCATTTTTTCCTTTCTATTGTAGCACATATTTCCCTTTTCTGCAAGGGCTTCTATAAAAAAAGGGGCTTGCTTTTACGCAAGCCCCTATGAAAATATCGCCAAACTCACCTTATTCCGCGTCAGCGGGAACGATAGGCAGGCTGAACCAGAAGAGTGTTCCCTCTCCAAGCCGACTGCCAACGCCGTAGTGGGCCTGGTGTAGCTCTAAAATTTCTCTGACGATAGAAAGCCCAAGGCCGCTTCCGCGCACCGTTCGGCGATGATTCTGCTTGGCACGGTAGTAGCGCTCCCAGATATGCGGAAGCTCCGCCTCTGCAATGCCGATTCCATAGTCGCGCACCTCAAACAGCAAGCTTCCGTCGGCAACCTTACATCTGACGGCTATCTCACGGCTATCGCCCGAATAATGCACGGCGTTATTCAGAAGATTACATACCACGCGCCCTATCATATCCTTATCGGCATTGATATAGGCGGGGCCTTCCTTTTCAAGAGAAAATACGAAGCCCTCGTGCTCGCGCAAATTCTGATAGCGCTTTACAATGGCTTCCGCCTCCTCGGCAAAATCAAAGACCTCCTTATTGGCCTTTTGCGTTCCGCCTTGAATTCTGGATAGCTCAAGCAAATCGTCAACAAGTGAGGAAAGACGCAAGGCCTCGTCTATCAAGACCTGCATATTTTCAGGCGTGTTTTCCTCCTTGATGTCGCGCATCACCTCGCCGTAGCCGATTATCATCGTCAAGGGCGTTCGCAAATCGTGCGAAATGTTGGCAACAAGCTCGCGCTGCATTTTATCAACCTTGGCAAGCTCGTCTGCCGCGTGCGAAAGCGTGTCCGAAAGCTCCACGATTTCACGGTAATTGACCACGCTTTCCGCTGCCTCGTATTTGGCCTCTGCCAGCATTTTAGCCCGCTCATTCACCTTCTCGATGGGCTGAGCGATATAATCCGCAATCAAAAAGGACAAAACCACTGAGAAGATAAGCATAAAGACGGAAATAGCGGCAAGCTCAACGCGCAGGATTTCCGTTGTTGCCATCACGGGCTCAACGGCATTATCCAGAACTATCATTATTCCCTCGCCGCCTGCTCTTGTCTCCGTATGAACGGTTAAAAGACGAGTGCCCTCGCCCTCCGCAACGCGCTCGTGGTATTCTCCGCCCACCGCGGTTGCTTTTGCGTAAATGGTGCGAATCTCCTCCGCCGACATATTGTAAAGGCAGCAAGCGCCTCCCATATGTGCGGTATAGGACAGGGAAAGCTTCTCATCAACAACGGTATAAACGCTGACGCAAAACTGCCCTCTCTCTGCGATATGTGCGACCGTTTCGGAGAAATCCTCCTCGGAGGCGGAGCTCAAAAGCTCACCTGCGGCCTTTTCCGCGCGAAGCTGCATCATCCCATCGTAAAAGGATGGAAGAAAGTAAATCTGAAACATCCACAAAAGCGCCAGAATCACGATGGAGAAAACGGCGAAAATAATAAACAAAAAGGATCGAACGGAGATTTTTTTCGTGTCAGGGCGCATCGAAACGGTATCCTACTCCGCGCAGAGTGGTCACACACGCGCTATATTCACCAAGACTCTTTCGCAAAAGCTTGACATGGGTATCCAAGGTTCTGTCGCCACCGTAAAAATCGTACCCCCAGACGTCACAAATCAGCTTTTCGCGCGAAAGTGCTATATTCCGATTGCGAATGAAGTAAAAAAGAAGGTCATATTCCTTGGGAGAAAGCTCAACCCTCTCTCCGTCAATCGTTACAATTCTTGCGGTAAAGTCAACGGAAAGACCGCGGTAGACGTACGTTTCCCCTGCCTTCTCCGTTTTTTTCTTTTCGTGATTGACGCGCTTCAAAATAGCGTCCACGCGGAGCATCAGCTCACGCGGAGAAAAGGGCTTGACAATATAGTCGTCTGCTCCGCATTCAAACCCGTTTATTTTATCGTACTCCGCGCCGCGTGCCGAGAGAAGCAAAATCGGCACGTCGGAAAACTTGCGGATTTCGCGGCAAACCGAAAATCCGTCAAGCTCCGGCATCATAATATCCAAAATAATGGCGTCATAGGCCGTTGCCTTGGCACAGGCGATTGCCTGCATTCCGTCCTCCGCCTCCTCGGTTTCGAAGCCGCTGAATTCGGCATATTTCCGAATGAGATCACGGATTTTGGATTCATCGTCCACTATCAAAAGCTTGCTCATAAGAATGCCTTTCCGCGCCATTGCGCTCTTTTACTGCCCTTTACTTCTGAACATTCACGTCCTCATTCGGCGCGCCGATTCCCTCCGGCACATACTCGTGAACCTTCACCTCTAAGGTAATTTTGTTATACTTGGCAAAAATTCCACTGCTTATCGGACGCCAGACAACGACCGTAACGGTTTCGTCCATACTGCCGTCCTTGTTGATTAACGAGGCCAAAGCACCTCGGTAATCCGAATATTCCTCGATGATGACACCGTTAACGCTATACAGAATATCGTTGGCTTGAATTTTCTTTCCGCTTTCTTCGATTTCATCATTATAGCGATAGGCGTATATGGTGTTAGAGCCACTGTCCACGAAGGTAAAGCCGAGGTCGGGAATACCCGAAACATAGCCCTGCGCCAGAATTTCCTTTACCTTGGCAAGCGCCGTATTAACGGGAATGGCAAAGCCGATGCCGTCAACGGCAGCGCCCGTTATTTTCGCGTTGACAATGCCAATCAGGCGCCCGTTCATATCAAAGAGGCCGCCGCCCGAGTTTCCGGGATTGATGGCCGCAGAGGTTTGCAAAAGGGTCATCGGAACACCCTCGATGGATATGGTTCTTGAAACGGCGCTGATAACGCCCTCCGTCAAGGAGCCCCCAAGTGCGCCCAGGGGATTGCCGATAGCAACAACCTCCTCGCCAAGAACGATTTGGGAGCTGTCACCGCAGGCAACGGCGGTCAGCGACGTGGTGCTGTCCTCCACAACCAAAACAGCAATATCGGACATCCAATCCGTTCCAATCAGCTCTGCCTCGTAGGACTCTCCCGTGCTTGACAGAACGGTGATAGAGGAATATCCCTCTACAACGTGATTGTTGGTAACGATATAAGGGAAATTGGTGGTTTTTCCAAAGCCGATGACAACGCCGCTTCCGGCAGCACCTGCAACGGTGCTTCCTATACCGCTGTCAATGGGAGCGGTCTGAATCTCGACCACGCTCGCGGCGCAGGCAGCACCGACGGCGGCATAGCTTCCGTCTGCTATCACGGTATCCTTGGGCAAGGTATTAATAACGACGCTTTCGGAGGCGCCCCCCGTTCCACCGTAAAAATTGCCGCCCGTTCCGCCGCTTCCCTGGTATATGCCCTTGCCAATCAAGACGCCGCCGACACACGCAATGGCGGAAAAAAGAACGCAAGCGGCCACGATAAGCGCAACGATACCAAGGTTCCCCTTTTTCTTGGGAGGCTTTGGCGCATAATAGGCTCTTTGCGGCCCGTACTCCACGTAAGAAGCGCCGCCGTTTCCGTTATTTTCCGAAAAGGCAAAGGCCTCGCCCGATTCTCTTCGGGTGCCATCCTCTCGCGCATTTATATCGTCAATATGATTCGGTTTTAAATGATAAAATCCATTTTCGTCCTGATTCATATCTCTCTCCTCTTTGGTATGGTTTTTCTATTCTGCCACCTATTATAACGCTTTTATGTGAAAGCTCGATGATGAAAAGACGATTTTGTCTTGAATATAGGGCGTTTCTTATCGATTTGCGTCTAAATAGCTTTGCAAAATAATTTGTGCCGACAGGGTGTCAATGACGTTTTTGCGCTTTTTGCCACCCGTGTTGGTGATATTTAATATTTTATGCGCCTCGGCCGTAGAAAGTCTTTCGTCATAAAAAACGTACGGAATTTTGGTGTATTCCGTCAAAAGAGCGGCAAAGGCGCGCACGGCCTCTGCGCGAAAGCCCTCGCTCCCGTCCATATTCTTAGGCAAGCCGATGACGATTAAGACAGCGCCTTGCTTTTCCGCCTCCATGGCCACGGCCTCTGCCGTGTTTCGCATTCCACCCATTTTGATGGTTCCGATGCCCGAGGCCATAAAGCCGAGCAAATCAGAAACGGCAAGCCCCGTTCTGACATCTCCGTAATCCACACCCAATATTCTGCCCTTTTTTTCTTGGTTCATTTCCGCTTCACTTTCTTTTTTTGAAAATTGCTTTATGTTGACTTTTTTACACACCTGTGCTATGATGGAGTAGCGCTTTTATCTTTTGAAAGGATACCTCTTATGCCGAGCTCACTTATTTGCCCCATATGTCACGCGCCCCTTATAAAAGAGGCAAAAAGCCTCGTTTGTGAAGCGCGCCATACCTACGATATTGCCAAAAGCGGCTACGTCAATCTTCTGATGAAAAAGGCGGGCCAGCACGGCGACAATGACGCGATGCTTGCCGCACGACAAGCCTTTTTAAATAGCGGCTATTACGGACATCTGGCCTGTGCTTTGCAAGAAGCCGTCAGCGCGCTTCCCTTACCTACGGCCCCCACGGTTCTCGATTGCGGTACGGGCGAGGGCTACTATTTGGAGGCTCTTTTCCATACCTTGAAGGAAAAGATGCCCAGCCTTTATGGCTTTGACATTTCAAAGCAGGCCCTGCTGCTTGCGGCAAAGCGAGGGCTTGACGCCACCCTTTTCGTAGCAAGCGCCTATTCCGTTCCTATGGCGACCGAATCCGTTGATTTGGCTATGCTCTTCTTTTCGCCCTTTTGTCACGAGGAAATGCTCCGTACGCTGAAAAAGGGCGGCTATCTTGTTATGGCCGTTCCCGCAGAGGCGCATCTTTGGGAGTTGAAGCAGTTAATATACGATACGCCCTACCGCAACACACTTGCCCCCTTTGAAATCGAGGGCTTTTCCCTTCTTTCACATCGGCATATTGAAAAGACAATACGCCTCGCCTCCCAAGAGGAAATCCAGCTTCTTTTTCAAATGACCCCTTACTATTACAAGACCTCGCCCAAGGACAAGGACAAGACAAGGGCGGTGGATAGCCTTGCCGTTACGGCGGCCTTTGAGCTTTTGGTGTACCAAAAGCAGTAAACTCGTTATAGCAGCATAAGCGCCCCCGAGGGCGCTTTTTGTTTTAGCTACGTTGAAGCTCTTGTGTTGATGCTATATAAGATAGTTATGCTGATTAGTAGAAATTTTGCAAGACGAGGCAAAGCGAGCGCGAAGCCCGATGGCACAGTCACCTATGTCGAGGGCGACAAGCCGAAGCTTTAACGCGGTATTGGACGATTTATACAATCAGCATTGCGTCGCCAAAGGAGAAAAAGCGATACCGCTCCCTTACAGCTTCTTCATACGCACTCATAATGCGTTCCTTACCCGCCAAGGCGGAAACAAGCATCAGAAGGGTGCTTTCGGGAAGATGGAAATTGGTGATAAGAGCGTCTACCGCCTTGAAGCGATAGCCGGGATAAATAAAGATACCCGTATCG
>JAZRFK010000094.1:0-5623 GCA_045661325.1 Eubacteriales bacterium
CGGTTGCCTCTGTCGGCTCCCGTATGTGCTCGGGCAATGCCTCGGCACATCCCGCCTCCCCCAAGGAAGCCGGGCACAATCCCTGCGAAGCCTGCTCCATGAGGGTCTTTTGCCGCAGCGCCCAATAAACGCCGTTTTCGCGCAAAATATCATAAAAACGCCCCGCCTTCCTTTTGGGAGGGCGGGGTAAGCTATTCTTTTTTTAAAAAGACGATAAAAAACGCTCCGCAAAAAAGGGCGCGAAGCATCACAACACTAACAGTATAACATAATTTTTCTGTTTTGTAAAGGGGTTTACGGTCATTCTGCATAAATTCTATGTTTTAAACAAAAAATATTTGTAAATTATATACAATCTGCCTATTGAAAACGGGGAGAAAATATGGTATACTACAAACGGAAAGAACAGAAAACCGCAGAAAGCAGGTACGGTCCAATGGCATAAAAAGAAAAGGCCATCCCAAGGAAAGCCTTGAAAATGAAAGCAAGAATCCAAGCGTCGTTTATTTCGGGTGTATATAGATGCCGGCCCTATAAGGATGCAGGCAAGAGACGCAAGGGTTGCCTTGTAAGTAGAGCTTACCGAGGGAAACGGGTTCAAGCGCGCACCTTTCGTGAAAAAGGAAGAAGAGGAGCTCTCCCTTTGAGAGATAACAAGAAAAGCATCTTCATAAAAAGGAAAAACGAGAGGTAGCAATAAGGAAGGAGGATCAGGAAGGATGATAGAGCCTAACTCAGAGCAATAGTGGCCCTTGACGGTGTAAAGAAACTGTCAAGGGCCACTTTTTTTCTTGACAAGAGAGAAAAAATATGCTATAATTTACTCCTGATTTTTGATCAAGATTTTTAGAACAACAAGGAGACCGCTTCATGGACCAGCAGCAAACCGAAACGAAGCTTTACGGCTATTCCCCCGAAAACTACAAGAAGTTCAAGCTCTGGGGCTGGCTGATGCTTTTGAGCTTTGGCTTTACCTATCTTTTCTTTTACAACGGCCGCCAGAATATCAATCTGGTTATGACCCAGATGGCAGAGGGCTTAGGCTCTACCACCGCCGCATTGGGCATTGTTTCCTCGGCGCTTTTCTGGTGCTATGCCTTTGGCCAGCTGATCAACGGTCGCCTTGGCGCCTTCTTTGGCTACAAGCGCTTTATGATGATCGGCATTGTGGCATCTGCCGTTTTGAATGTGATCATTTCCTTCCAGCACTCCATTCCCGTGATTGCAGTGCTTTGGGGTCTCAACGGATTTTTCCAGTCCATGGTCTGGGCCAACGGTCTTGGCGTTCTGAACAAATGGTGGCCCAAGGACAAGCGCGGCTTTGCCTCCGGGCTTACCACCTTCTTTTCGGGCTTTGCCCAGGTTATCACCTATCTGACCATTCTCCTTTGCCTGACGCTCAATCCCGAATGGACATGGCGCGCGGCCTTCCGCTTCCCCATGATCCCGATGGTTTTGATGCTCATCGCCTTCTACTTCTTCTTTAAGGAGAAGCCCGAGGATGTCGGACTTGCTCCCTTTGTTGAGCCCGATGAGGCGGCCGCCAAGCGCGATGCGGCCTTGGAGGCTGACATTCAGAAGAAGGGCTACTTCTACCCCTACAAGGTTCTTTTCAGCGAACCCAAGGTTTTGGTGTTCTGTCTCATTTCCGCGATTGCGGGCGTTGGCCGTTACGGACTTTTGACCTGGATCCCCACCTATTTCAGCGAGGTGATGGGTCTTTCCATCAAGGAAGGCATTTTCAGCTCCATCCTGCTTCCTACAGGTCAAGCCTGCGCGATGTTTCTCTTCCCCTTGATTACGGATAAGCTCTTCCGCGGCAAGCGCGAGCCGATGCTGATTTTGGCCGCCTGCGTTGCCTGCGTTGGCCTTTGCCTCTTCCCCTTCATCAAGAACCAGCTGCTTGCTTCCGCTATGCTCTTCATTCTGGGCGTTGCCGCAATGGTAACGGGCGTTATCTGGACGATTGCCGGTGATATGGGCGGTCGCGCCTTCTCCTCCACCATCGTTGGCGTATTAGACTGGGCGGTGTATATGGGCGCCGCGGTGCAGGCAATGGTGTTCGGCTTTGTGAAGGATGCCTTCGGCTGGACTGCCGTTTTCGTTGCGATCGGCGCGCTCTATGTGATCTTGCTTGTTCTGACGCTTTTCGCCAGAAAGATGAAGACCAAGCGCATTTAATTTTACATTCCGTTGGCAGGGGCGCGGCTTTTGGCACGCCCTTTCCCATTTTAAAAAGAGGATTTATATGTCATACTTATATTTGGTTTCAGCCATTTTGAGCTTGTCCGCCGTCAATGTGCTTGCCGCCTTTTTCGGCCGCCGCACCACCGACAAGAAGGACGCGACGCCCTTTTACAATTTTCTGCTTTTGGTATCGGCCTTCTTCGTTTGGCTTTTGATGTACATTTTCGATTTTTCCTTCGATGCGGCCGTTCTTCCCTATTCGCTTTTATTTGCCGTTTTCTTTTCGGGCGCGCACCTTGGCATCATCGGTGCCATCTCCAACGGCCCTGCCTCTCTTTCCTCGCTTTTCATCACTCTTTCCTTGATTGCGACCACAATTTGGGGCTTCTTCTTCTGGAATGCGCCCTTTACAGCTCCCGTTCTTATCGGTCTTATTCTCGTTACTGTTGCCATCGTTCTCTGCCTTTACAAGGGCAAGAAGGACGAGAAAAGGCTTTCGGGCAAATGGCTCTTTTATGTGATTTTGGGCTTTGTCGGCAATGCAGGCTGTACCATCGTGCAAAGAACGCAGGTGAACGCCTTTGCAGGAGAGCACAGCACCATGCTGATGGCCTTCGCCACCTTCTTTGCTTCCATTCTCTGCTTCTTCCTTTACCTGAAAAGTGACAGACGCGATTCGCGCGCCATTCTTTCCGGCTCTTGGTTCTTCCCTGTGCTGGCAGGCGCCTCCAACGCGCTTTTAAATCTTTTCGTTATGCTTCTTGCAACCGCTCTGCCTCTGCTTTCGCCCAGCTTGGTTTATCCCACCCTCAGCGTTGGCAGTCTTGCCATTGTGATGCTCTTTTCGCTCTTTATCTTCCGCGAAAAGCTCAAATGGTGGCAATGGATCGGCATTGCCGTTGGCGCCGCCGCTACGGTGCTTTTATCCCTTTAAAAACCAAAAAAACGGACTGTCTTTCGCAAGACAGTCCGTTTTTTACAGGAAAAATCAATAGTAATCTCCGCGCGCAACAAGAACGGGGTTTTCATCGTTTTGAACGAGGGTGAATTTCTTTACAAGAGAATCAACGGCAATTTTCACCATTGCCTGCCCGATGGTGGGCGAGCATCCCGTGGGAGCAAAGCCCGAAAACTCGTTGGGGCAGTTCATATTCCAAGCGGCAACGGTATTGATGCCTGCTTTATACAGATAGTTGCCCTTCCCCGTGGAAACACCGTCCATCGCTTCAAAGCGCTCAGGCGCCACAAGCTCGGGATAAAGACCGTAGATGAGGCCCGTTTCACGGAAGCAAGCGTGACCGCCGCCGGCGCCCGTTCCGGCAAAGCGCGCAAGAACGGCATAGTCCTCCTCGGTGAGCATAGAAAATTCCTCGGGTCTTTCCTTGGCCGCCAAAAGGACCTTATCTGCATCAAGATCTCTCAAATCAATCTTGCTCCACATAACGGCATAATCCTTTTGGGTATAGCGAACGGCGCGGTCAAAGAAGCTGAGCCAAGGATCGTTGCCACCGTGCGAGGACAAGAGCAGGATTTTGCGGAAGCCGTTTCGACCGATTTCGTCGCAAAGCTCCTTTAAAATCTGCATCAAAAGCTCGGGACTGAGAGAAATGTAGCCTGCGCGCTTTTTCTCCCAAGGCTTTTCAAGCTTATGAGCGCCCATTACATCGCCAAGCCACATGGCGGTTGGAAAGACAACGGCGCCCGTTTTTTCGGCGGCAAGCACCGCCAGGGCGTGAGCCTTCAGACTATCCGTTCCAACGGGCAGATGCTCTCCGTGCATTTCAAGGCAACCGATGGGGATAACGCAAAGTCCGCCTGCCTTTTCAATGGCAGAGGGAAACTCCTCTTCTCTTAAAAATTCCCAACGCATAATGTTTCTCCTTTTCGCTTCTGATAAAAGATAAAGGTGTTATCGCTTAGAGCCGCAAAATTCGCCCCGTTGCTTTTTCATATGCAGGGCAAGTCCCTCGCGCATTTCGCGCATTTCGATATTGATAACGAAATCAATCTGGCGCAGCTTCCACTCTAAGTGGCGCTTATCCGTGAGATAGAGCATAGAGGGCTCAAAGCCCAAGGAGGAATCGGCCTCCACCAAGGGAATGGTGTCAAGCACATTTTCTCTTTCCTTTTTTTGAAGAGCCTCAATCTCGTCCAAGAGGGCACCGTATGCAAGAGGATCGGCGGTGGCGAGAAGCCTTGTGCGGAGCACATACATCTCTTTGGCGTGAAGGGCCGTTTTGACCACGTTTTGCAGGAAGTGGCCAAGCCCCAAAAGGCGAGAAAGCTTGCCGTTTTTGTTGGGGATAGAGGCAAGCGCCTCTGTTCCCTTTTCCATCAGAGAGAGCATTTTTTCAAGGGAGGCTATCTCATCAGGCAGGGCAACGGCGATGGGGCTTCTCTGTGTCAAGCCGTTTTTGTGGTGGACATCTAAGTATGGCGCGACCCAATTGGAGTGTCCATAGCTTGCACCCTCGTCAAAGGGGATGTGCAAAATCTGCAAAAGATTCAAGGGCTGAGAGGGGCCGATACGAAAGGCGCCGTACTGGTCGGAATCGGTGGGGGTATAATAGCGAAGCGCCTCACTGTAATGCGCCAAGGCATCCTTGACGGCAGGAGCGTTTTCCTTGCCGTACTCCGCTTCCAGAATGTGCATCAGGGTTTCCTCAGCCGAGGGGGTCGGGAGCATAAACAGATGCTTGGAAAGCTTAGAGATGATAGAAGGATAGAAGCCGTAATGATGGCACTCCATAATACCGCACAGGTCAAGGGTATCGTGCATTTGCTTCATCGCGTCATAGCGGCGAATCCAGCTATCGGGCATAGGCTCGTAGGGCGCACAGCCGAAATCCCAAGTGCGGCCGCCCGAATTGGTCATAGAATACATACGGATGCCGCGCTTCTTGGCGGCCTCCGCCTCGGTGCGGAAATAGTAGCCCGGGCCTGCAAAGGAAAGCGAATAGTCGGCAGAGGTGATAACGGAGGAGCCGCAGGAGAGCTGCTCAAACATTTCGAAGGTGGCAAGCAGGGTGATATCCGTTGGGAGCGCCTCAATCAGTCGGGTGCGCGCTCTGGCATCAATCTTGCCGAAGTTGTAGGTCCAAAAGACGATATCTGCATCGGGCTTGTACTTGCGAATGACCTTTTTCATCATCTGAAGAAGGTCAACATAATCCATGCAAGGATAGTTGCTGGGGGAGTTCTTTCCCGTGGGAACACCGTCCCTCATTATTTTGTCAATTTCAGGGTCGGTGGAATAGGGCAAGCCCGTGGATTCTCCCACGAGGGTAACGCCCTTGAGGCCCGGGCATTCACGGAAAAGCTTCCCGTAGGTTTCCTCGTAATATTCCTCGGCACCCTCGTCGGACGGGTGCTTTTTGCTTTTCATTTTGCTATACGCATACACATCAATGCCGTATCGGGCGGCGCGGCGGATAAG
>JAZRFK010000095.1:0-17923 GCA_045661325.1 Eubacteriales bacterium
CCTTGCGCGTCCTCTGCGTGTTATGATACAATAAAGATACTAAAATAAATTTAGAAAGAGGTACATAACTATGGCAAAGCATACAATGGTCAGCTACTACGGTATGAACTACGTAGAGCATGCTGAAAAGGACTTTATCGAAATGAAGGAGCACGGCTGCGATACCGTTCTTCTGGCATTGACGGAATTTGACTTGGATTTCTGGTTCCCCAACATCAACGAAATTATTAAAACTGCCCATAAGGTCGGTCTTCGCTGCATCGCAGATACCTGGGGTATCGGCAAATATTTCGGCGGTGAGCAGGTATCTCTCTTCCTGCAAAACAACATTCATCACCGTCAGGTTTCCGCCTACACGGGCGAGGTTCTGAACGCTGCCTGCTTCAACACCAATTCCTTCCGCGATTATTTCACGGGCCTTTGCTTGAAGCTCGCCAAGAACACCGAGATTGACGGCTTTTTCTGGGATGAGCCGCATTACGCCTATCCTAAGTCCTACGCCTCCATCACGGGCGGCGCAGGTGACGATTGGGCTTGCCGTTGCCCCGAATGTATGAGAAAGTTCGAGGATTACTACGGCTACGAAATGCCCAAGTTTATGAATGATGACGTCAAGCAGTTCCGCTGGCGCGAGGCACTCAAAACCTTAGCCGATTGCTCCAAGGCCTTGAAGGAGTATAATCCCAACCTGGAAATCACCTGCTGCGTTCACGCCACGATGAATACCTACTACATCACCGAGCTTCGCGGATATGATAACTGGGATATGGTGGCATCCTGCCCCTACTTTGACGTATTCTCCACCACCATCATCAACTGGTCCTTGCCCGAAAGCTTCTTCCGTGACATCACCGAAAGAACGGTTGCTATGGCTAAGAAGTACGGTAAGGAGAGCGAGCGTTGGCTGATGGGCTACAACAAGCGCCCCGATGACTTCAAGCAAATCGACAGAGTTGTGGATATGTACGAGGAGTTAGGCGTTGACCGCCTTGCCACCTGGACCTATCGCGGCGGCTACGGCACCGTGGTTGCGGCGCCCGATGCGTTGGAGCTTTGGGATAACATCGGAAGAAACTACAAGAGAGTTTTGAAGAAATGAGTGAGTACTTAACCGAAATCACGAAGGCCTTAACGGCCATCGAGACCGAGCAGGCGGAGAGCTTAACCAAGGCAACCCGCCTTGTCGCCGATACCATCAAGCAGGGCGGCTTGATTTTCACCTTCGGGTGCGGTCACTCGCATCTGCCCGGGCTTGATGCCTTTTATCGCGCGGGTGGGCTTGCCAACGTCTCGCCTATGCTGGATACGGACCTGATGCTCCATAACGGCGCGGCAAAGTCCAGTCGTATGGAAAAGATGGGCGGTATCGCTGCCGAAATTTTCAGAAGGTATACGCCGAGCGAGAAGGATATGATTTTCATTTTCTCCGCATCGGGCAAAAATCAGGTTCCCGTTGAAATGGCAGAAGCTGCGCGCAAAGCAGGAATAAAAAGCGTTGGTGTTTCCTCGCTTGCCTATGCCGATAAGGGCGGTAGACTTCACGAGTGCGTGGATATCGCCATTGATTGCAAGGTGCCTTATGGGGACGCCTGTTTGCCCGTAGGCAACGTAAAAATGGGTGGCCTTTCCACCTATACCGCCTGCTTTATTCTCAATACCTGCCTCATTAACGGTGCCAAGCTTGCCTTGGCCGAGGGCGTCACGCCTCCCATCTACATCAGCGGCAACGTTGAGGGTGGGCGCGAGCACAATGTTACCTTAGAGGATTTGTATTTAGGAAGGGTGAAGCACCTATGAGCAAAATTGCGGTCATCGGTATCGTTGGCGAGTCCGTTTTTCTCGGGGTTGACGCCTTTGGAAAAACGGGTGAAACCGCCGTTGCCCTGGATTTTCACCGAGAGCTTGGCGGCAAGGGCTTTAATCAGGCCGTCGCCGCCTGCCGCTATGGCGCCGCCGTCTCCTTTCTTGGCGCGATTTGCCGAGAGGATGCCCCCGCCTTCACAGCAGAGGCAAACGCTCTTGGCGTTACCCCCTTCTTCGCCTTGAAGGAGGAAAGAAGCCCCTATGCCGTTATTACCACGGACAAGGTGGGAGACAATCGGGTGCTGGTCTATCGCGGCGCCGCCCTCTCTCCCGAGGACGTGGACGCCTTTGCGGCGGAAATCGCCTCGGCAGACCTGCTTCTCATCAATAATGAGGTGCCGGAGGCGGTCAACGAAAGGGCGGTCGCGATTGCCAAGGAAAACGGTGTCAAGGTTATCCTTAACCCTGCGCCCTATCGCCCCTTGCCCTGTGCGTTCTTGGAAAAAATTGACCTGTTTACCCCCAACGAGCACGAAACGGAGGGCCTTTCCTCCTTTGAAAACGTGGTTGTTACCTTGGGGGATAAGGGCTGCTATATCAAGCCCTTAAATTTGTATTTGCCTGCGGCGCATGCCCAAGAGGTGCTGGATACCACGGGCGCGGGCGATACGTTCAGCGGCGTTTTGGCCGCCTCTGTTGCCGAGGGCGAGGATTTGAAGGGCGCTTGTGAGAAAGCAAGCATTGCCTCGGCCATAAAGGTTGGCAGAAGGCACGTTATCCGCGCCATTCCCGAAAGAAGCGAGATAGAAAATTATAAGGAGTAAAAAATTATGGATATGACGTATTTCAAAAAAATCGTGGCCAATTTAGAAGAGGTCAACGAAAAGCAGGCCGAAAACATCAAGAAGGCCGCCAAGCTGATGGCAGATGCCATTGAGCAGGATAAGCTCATCAACGTGTACGGTGGCGGCGGACATACCACGCTTTGTATGGGTGAAATGTTCTTCCGCGCAGGCGGTCTTGCCAATATCAATCCCTTGGTAGAAAACGGCTTGACCGTGTTCAATCAGGCACTTAAATATCTGGAACTGGAAAGAACGGTCAATTACGGTGCGGCCATTATGAAGTACTATAAGCTGCAAAAGGACGATTTGCTTATCGTGTTCCATAACATCGGCATCAACCCCGCCACCATTGACGCTGTGATGGAGGCCAAGAAGGCAGGCGCTAAGATTATTGCCGTTTCCTCGTCCTACTGGCAGAACGAAATGCCCGAGGATCACTTCATCCGTCATCCCAATAAAACCAATCTCTTTGACTATGCCGACGTTTGCATTGACGACTATAATCCCGTTGGAGACGCCGTTATCAACGTCGAGGGCTTTGACACACCCATCGCGCCTATCTCCAATATCGTGGACTTCTATATCGCGCATATGCTTGAAATCGAGTGCGTGAAGGAGTGTCAGCGTCGTGGCATCAAGGCGCCCTGCTGGTCGAGCGCCAACACGCCCGGCGGTGACGAAAAGAACGCCGCAATGCTGGAAAAATATTCTCCCAGAATTAAAATGCTGTAATACTGCATATTTGGAAAGGAAAGGCTTACATATGAACATTTTGCAAGAAAAATTAAACTTTTTGTTGGATAAGTACGCCGTTGCCAAGGAAGCGATTCTGTCCGATGACGGAAAGAGCGTAACTGTCGACGGAAAGACCTATCCCATTCTTCCTTGGAGAAGCGAGCGTCGCTTGGTTGAGCTGAAGAAGATGGTGGATTCCAAGACCGTTGGCGCCATCAGCCACTTTAAGATTATGAGCCTCAATCCCAAAACCGTCTCTCTTGACGATGTTTTGCTCCGTGAGCTGGATACGGCAGAATATATCGGCTCCTTGAAGATCACCGAGATCTTTAAGGCAGAGAATGGCCCCACCGCCGCCGTTATCTGTATGACGGATAAGGAAGCGGTCATCACCCTTGAGCTTTCCGTTAACCTGAAGGAGGGCGCTGTGGTGATCGATAAGCACGAGATCATCACCGACAGAGGCACTGCCTGTGATAGAGCCGTTGACTCTCAGACGCCCCTTTACTCCGTTTATGTATACGGCGAAAATACCGACGAGTACACCGATGTTGACTTTGAGCTGTACGGCTTGACGGCAGACCTCGTTTCCATTGTGCGCGGTGCGTTTGACATTGCCAAGAACACCGAGCTTGGCGAGAAGAATCTGGCCGTTTACGATCGCTTGCTTTCTCTGGTGAAGGCCGCAGGCCTCTCGGCAGAGAAGTGCGAGAATGTGATTCTGTAATTGAGGGAGGATAGAGAAATGAAACGCTTAAAGATCGCTATGATGAGTATGACCCATGGCCATACGAGAAAATATTACGATGTTTTGAAGAACAATCCCAAGCTGGATTGGGTTGCCGTTTCTACCGAAAACGAGGATGTCAAGCAGCTCTTTTTGAGATCCGTTGATGGCATTCCCTGCTATGACAGCGATGAGGAAATGCTGAACGCGCATCCCGAGATCGAGGCCGTTGTTATCGCTTCCGATAACGCAAAGCATTATAGCCAGATGAAGCTTTTGGCTGAAAGAAAGATCGACATTCTCTCTATGAAGGTTCCCACCTTTGATATGGAGGAATATGAGAAGATCGAGAAGCTGGTTGAGGAAAACGGCATCATTTGTCAGGTAGAGCTTGAATGTCATTATAACCCCGTTACCGTCCGCTTCAAGGAGCAGGTAAAGTCGGGCAAGCTCGGCAAGATGTATGCCTTCAATGCCCGTAATACCACCCTTTCTCCCGTTTGGGCCTTCCCTTGGCAGGGCGTTCCCGAGCTTTCCTACGGAAAGAGAGTGCCCATCAAAGAGGGTAACCCCCGCTTCCGCGGCGGCGCTCTTTGCGACCACCCCCATATCTTCGATATGATCCGCGAGGTAGCAGATAGCGAGTTCGACTATGTCTTCGCTCATGTTGCGCCCAACCTTCGTCACGATTTGGAAGAGGAGGATATGCTCTCCGTTGTCGGTAAGATGAAGAACGGCGTTACCTTCTCTCTTGACCCCTCCTGGTCTAATATGGAGGAAAGAATCAAGGTTCCCGGTCCCGGTTGGGAGCTTTACCCCAAGAGAATGGAGGTCTATATGACCGCCAACTGCGAAAACGGAAGCGTTGTTGCCGACCTCTTTGGCCCCAACGTATACCATAACGGTGCGCCCAACGACAGATATACCGTGCAGTACACCTATTTTGACGAGTGGGTAGGCTTGATTGACGAGTTCGTAGAGAACATCCGCCTGCGCCGCCAGCCCAAGATCAATCTGGCATGGCACAAGAACACCATTCGCGTCATGAACGCTGTATACGAGAGCATTGCAACCGGCAAGCCCGTAAAGCTTTAAAAAGGGAAGGCCGCCAAGAAATGCTTGGCGGCCTTCTTATTAAAATGAGGTTTTATATGAATAATAAATTTGATTTTCTGCGTCAAAACGGCATTTTCTGGTCGCGCCTTGGCTTCCCGTACGATCCGCCCCGTCTGACCGCAGAGGGAAAGCCTCTCGTCTTTTGCGAGGATTACGATAAATTTTTGAACTACCATCGCCAGTTCTTGGAGCAGGGGGTTAAAATTCACACCTGTATTCTCCATTCGGGCTGGGTCGGCGTTGATACGTACGATTATTCGGTGGTGGATAAGGTGCTTGACGGCCTTATGAATCTCTCGGACGATATTCTGTATATGCCGAGAATCAAGATCAATCCCCCTATCGCTTGGTGCAAGGAAAACCCCACGGAGGTGTTTCTCTATCCTGAGGCGCCCACCGATATTGAGGAGATCCGCGAAATCGTCGGCACGCTCAAGCACGACATCCTTGGCTATAATTCCCCCACGGGCTATTATTCCCCCAACGGCTTTGTGGATGACAGACCCAACGTGGGAGGCGTCATCAGCAACCAGAGCTTCAGTAGCGAAAAGTGGAAGAAGGATGCAACGGTCACGCTTGAAAAACTGCTTGAACACATTGAGTCCAAGCCCTATGCAGACCGCATTATCGGCTATATGATTTCCTTCGGCCAGAGCGGCGAGCCTATGATGTGGGGTCGCTCCTCTCGTCATTACGGCGATTACAGCGCCGTTTGCCGCCGTGCCTTCTATCGCTTCGGTCTTGAAAAGTACGGAACGAAAGAGGCCTTGGAAAAGGCTTGGGGCATTGAAAATCTGACGGAGGAAACCCCCGTTCTCCCCTCTGCCTTTGCGCGTTACGGCGATAATCGCAACGATACCCTTGATGATCTTTTCCGCGGCACCCCCGAGGATACGGTCATCATTGATTACGATGAATATATCTCCGGCCGCATTGCAGATCTCTTGATCTATTTCTCCGATTTTGTCAAGCAGAAAACGAACGGCAAGATTACCGGAACCTTCTATGGCTATTTCATCGAATGTGAAAACGCCAACTATGCAGGCCACTTGGCCATTCAGAAGATTTTGGATTCTTCTGCCATTGATTTTATGTCCGCTCCCATCACCTACGAGCGCCGCGGAGACGGTGAGCCCTCCGGTGAGATGCTCCCCGTTATGTCCGTTAACCGCAAGAAGGTATGGATAGACGAAAGCGATGTTCGTACATCCTTGGCGCGCACGGATGACTGGGTCTCCCGTTGCACCAGCATTGAGGCAAGCAAAAGCTCCCTTTGGAGAGAGGCCTCTAAAAACCTTTCCCATCGCTCGGGCTTCTGGTGGATGGACCTTGGAGACGGCTGGTATAACGACGAGAGAATTATGAAAACCGTCGGCGAAATTATGGCCTTCCGCAAGAAGGTTGACGCGATGGAGCAAAAATCGGTCAGCGATGTTTTGGTGGTCTTGGATGAAAACTCCCTCTACCGTATGAAGGAGAACTATTATATGCGTCAGGATTATATGGCGCATTTCTTGGCAAACCTTCGTTCCTCGGGCGTGCTGGTGGATGTTTACCGTCCCTCTGACCTGCCTGAGCTTGACCTTTCGCAGTATAAGCTTGTGGTCTTCGCCTACAATTTCTCGGTTGATAGCACCTTGATGGGCAAAATCAAGCTTCCCAAGGATGCAAGCGTGCTTTTCCAGTACGCGGCAGGCATCTGGACGGACGGCGTTTACTCCCTTGCCAATGTAGAGAGCCTCACGGGCTTCCGCCTCTATGAGGCAGGCGGTGCAGAGAAGGGCTATCCTTCCTTGGGCATTGAGGGCTTTGAGGGAACGCTTGCGAAAAAAGAGGTGGAGGGCAGAAGGCATCTCATCAATGTCGGCGGTCTTTTGACTCCCAACGAGCTTCGCGAAATCGCAAGAGAAGCAGGCTGTCATATTTACTCCGAGGATAACCTCGTTTTGTACGGCGATAACCGCTTCCTCTTCGCCTTAACCAAGGGTGCCTGCAACACCCGCATTTCCTTCCGTGAGGACGGAAAGAGAATAGATTGTTTAGACGGAACCGTCCAAAGTGGGCGCGAGGACAATCTTTCTCTTGGCGAATGCGGCTACAAGCTTTATCTCTTTGATGAGAATTGAATAATTCCTTGTGTGGAGGGTGTTGGAAAAAGCGGGAAAATTGTCCTTCTTTTCTCTTGACGCCCTCCCTTTTCCGTGCTATAATGAGGCCAAATGGTAGGCTCATCCTCCAAACAAAAAACGTGATGAAATGGAGAAAAAGTATGATTTTAGCAACTCTGCCTCGCTTTCACGATAATAAGGATGAAAAGAATCCCTGGCGCTACGCCGTAGAGGGTGGCTACGGACGGGAAATGTCCAAAATTTACGGCTTTGACCTTATCTCCCTCTATCCCCCAAACTGTCTTGCGGCTTGTGCGTTCTGCGATGGGCTTTTGCTTCCGGGAAGCACGCAGGACATCAAATCTATGTATTGGGGCGAGGATTGGCACAACCCCGAGCATATATACGATGAGTACGCCCATGACGCTATTGTTATCGACTATTTCATCAAGGCCGGGAAGCCCATCTTCGGCGTTTGCGGCGGCTTGCAGGCGCTGAACGTCTTTTTGGGCGGCTCTCTGAAAAAGGCCATCTTCACCGAAACCATCGAAGATCACCGTGACGCTGACGAGCTCCATACCATCGACATTAAGGAGGGCTCCTTCGTTCACGATGCCTTCGGCGCCACCGAGGCTCGCGTCAATTCTATGCACGCTTGGGTTATTGACCGTCTGGCTCCTTCCTTGACCGTGGTAGCCACCTGTCGCAAGGACGGCTTGATTGAGGCGGTGGAAAATCGTGAAATGGGAATTTTCGCAACCCAATGGCATCCCGAGCAGGTGTATAACGAAATGGGTTGGGTTCCCGAAAAATACAGTAGCCCCGCCGAAAGAACAATGTTTGAAAACTTCTTCGCTCTCTGCGAGGAAAGAAAAAAGCAAAGAGGCGAATAAACGCCCATCCCCTTGGCTTGACCGTAAAAGCCCCTCGGTCTTGCCAAGGGGCTTTTTTAATTTTGTTTTTTCTCAAACTATAGTTAGAGGTGTTGACTTTTTACGGCAAAAAAAGTATAATGGAGGAGAAAAGTCAAGCTTGGCTTTTTCCAAATTAAGCCCTCTTGTGCGGGTTTCATAGAAAGGAATAAAAACATGAAAGCTTTTGCTGTTACAGGTCCCGGCGCCTTTAAGTTTGTTGAAATTGATATTCCCGAAATTGACGATTATGAGGTTCTCGTGAAGAACGAGGGCTGTTCTATTTGTAATACAACGGACTGGATGATCACGGACAAGCTGTTTAACACGGGCGGCTATCCCGTTCTTTTGGGACACGAGTCCTTTGGTAAGGTCATCAAGGTGGGCAAAAAGGTTCGCAATTATAAGCTTGGCGACAGAGTTATTTGTGCCAACGCCCGTCCTAAGGGGTATGACGGCACCTACTATTCCTCCTGGGGCGCCTTTGCCGAGTACGGTGTCGCGGGCGACTATCACGCCTTGAAGGAGGACGGAGAGCGCTTTGACGGAGAGTATTCCTACCGTAACCGTTACTTCTCCAATGATAAAATTGATCCCAATCTGCCTCTTGAAAAGGCAACCTTGGTTTTCCCTATGTCCGAAACCGCCAGTTGCATCTTGCAGGTGCCCGAGGTAAAGGGGGAGGACGTTGCCATCTTTGGCGCAGGAACCGTGGGATGCACCTTGGCCCTTTTTGCCAAGCTGTACGGCGCCAAGAGCGTGACCGTTTTTGATATCAGGCAGGAAAAGGCAGAGCAGGCCTTGGCCATCGGTGCCGACTTTGCGGGCCTCTCGGATGAGGCGTATACCGCAGGCAAAAAGTATGGCGTGGTCTATGAGGCAACAGGAAAGAACACCGTCTTTGAGAGAGGCTTGCCCTTCTTGAAGGAGGGCAGCGTTTTGGCCGTGTACGGCGTTTCCGTTTTGCCTTATCACTTTAATTTGAACGCCGTTCCGCGCAACTGGCACTATCGTACCGTGTCTCCCAAGCCTGTGGACGCCATTCCCTTCGTGGAGGATTTGCTTTGGAATGACAAGCTTCCTATGGATAAGATTTTGACACATATCTGGCCCTTTGCCGAGGCAGAGAAAGCCATGCGCCAGGTGAAAAACGGCGAGGTTATGAAGGGCCTCGTGCTCATTGAGGGCTATGCTGACGGTGTGAAGGTGGATTAAAATAACCCCCAAGCAGAGAGAACGGCTTAACAAGGAGAAAAGATGATTATTAAGGCAAATAGCCCCTATTTTCGATATACGGGGCGCTGGCTCTTGGAGAACGAAAGCGCAGAGGCCACCGCAAACGGCAGCTATTTTGAGCTGGCCTTCGAGGGAGAAACGGTGCTTCTTTCCTTTGACGTTGCAACCTGCGCCGCCCCATATCCTCACCTCTATATACAAATAGACGGTGGTGCGAAGGCCGCCGTTGGCTTGGAGCGCTATATCCGTCTTTCAGCAGGGGAGGGCAAGCATACTGTACGGGTGATTTTGAAGGGAAGCGTCGAAACGCAGGAAAGATGGAACGCGCCAAGAGTGTCGCACGTGGTGCTTTTGGGCGCAGAGGCAGATGCGTTTTGGCCGCTGCCCGAGGATAATCGCCCTAAAATAGAGTTTGTCGGAGACTCTATTACCGAAGGAATCTCCATTGATATTGATACTTATACCTACCCGACAGGGCAAAGCTCTATGGTGGATTGGGACGATTCCACCGCAGGCTATGCTTGGAGAACTGCCGAGGCTCTTGATATGCGCCCCTATATGATGGGCTACGGGTGTCTTGGCCTTCTTCGTATGGGAGCGGGCAACGTGCCGTGCATTTGCGAGTCTTACGCCTATCATAGCGCGGGAAATCCTCTGCCGCCCACCGATGCGGATATTGTGGTATTAAACCACGGAACCAACGATAGAAACAACCCCGATAAAGCAGGCTTTATCGAGAAATATAAAGAGCTTCTCGGCATCCTGCGCCAAAGAAATCCAAGAGCAAGGCTTCTTGCCTTGACCCCCTTTTCCGGTTCTCTTGCCAAGGAAATCAAGGAGGCGGTTGAGGCATACCGTCAGGAAAGCAAAGACACCGTCTATTATTTAGACACAACGGGCTGGATTTCGCCCGAGCCCCTTCATCCAACGAGAGAAGGGCACAAGGAGGTAAGCCGCCGTCTTTGCCGCTTTATCAGGGAAGAGATGCTTGGCAAATAAAGAAAAACAAGGAAAAAGTGAAATTGGCTTGCTTTTTCCTTTTTTCTATGGTAAAATAAAATAAGATACCTCTATCTATACCATAAATAAGAAAAGGAATTGTTATGAACGGAAAAATTTTGGCCTCCGTTAATGGAAAGCCCATTACGGAAGCAGACGTAGACGCATTCTTGCAGGGTCTTGGACAGGCAGGACAGAATTATCAAAACCCCCAGGGCCGTGCCATCATCTTGGAGGAGCTGATCTCCCGCGCGCTCTTTTTGGCAGACGCAAAGAAGAGTATGCTTGAATACGAGGAGGCCTTTAAGCAGGAGCTGGCGCTTGCCAAGGATAAGCTTTTGACGGGATACGCCATTGATAAGGCGCTTTCTAAGGTAACGGTGACCGAGGAGGAGCTGAAGAAGTATTACGATGAGAATATGGATAAGCTCTCCGCGCCCGAAACGGTTTCTGCCTCTCACATTCTGGTAGAGGACGAGGATGTTGCCAAGCTTTTGCTTGAAAAAATCCAAAGCGGCGCCCTCTCCTTTGAGGAGGCCGCCAAGCAGAACAGTGCCTGCCCCTCCGGACAGAACGGCGGAAGCCTTGGTGAGTTTACCCGTGGCCAGATGGTGCCTGAGTTTGATGAGGCCTGCTTCACGATGGAGGTAGGCGAGCTTCGCGGCCCCATTAAGACCCAGTTCGGTTATCACCTTATCCGTTTGGACGGAAAGAAGGAAGCCTCCACTCTGCCTTATGCCGAGGTAAAAGAGGAGCTTCGTCAAAGACTGTTTGCCGAAAAGCAGCAGGCCGCCTATCGCAGTCGCGTTAATCAGTTGAAAATCCTTTTCCCCGTAGAAAAGTATTAAGCAAAAGCGGCACGGCCGTCTTCATCAAAAACGAAAGAGGTGATTGCTTTGAAATCTGCTCTAAACAGAAAAACCCCAAATCCCTCCTCCGCACGCTATCGTATGATGGCCATTAAGGCCGGGCTTGACCTGCTTGCCGTTTTGATAGCAAGCGTGCTCGCCCCCCTGTTTTTAAGAGATTGGAGCTTCTTTACTCTGCGTCCGGCTCTCTTTTTATGCATCGGCATTCGTGTTGCGGCGGTGTTGCTCTTTTTCTTCGTGTTCCATCAGTACCGTGTCTCCTACACCTTCTTTGGTGTGTACGATATGCTGCTTTTTGGTGGTGCCTTCGTCTTCGTGGCGGCCACGGAAATTATCTCCTGCATCATTTTTCATTCGGTGGATTTGACGCTTAGCTTCTTCTATTGCTTCCTTTTGGTCTTTGCGCTTGCTTTTTTGCGGCTTTTCGTTCGTCTGCAATCCTATACCATCTCCAAGCGTCTGCACGCCAAGGCGCAAAAGAAGGTGCTGATTGTCGGCGCAGGTATGGCAGGTGCCACGCTTATTAAGGAGCTGCAAAGCACGGACAAGGAAAACTTCCGTCCTGTCGCCATCGTGGACGATAATCCGAGAAAGATAGGAGAATACGTGCAGGGCGTCAAGGTTGTCGGCACGGTAGACGAGGTGGCGCACTTCGCCAAGCTTTACGAGGTTACCCACATTTTCGTTGCCATTCCCTCGGCAAGCGCCAAGGTTCTGCGCGATATTTATCAGAAATGTCAGGTGCCTGGCGTTAAGGTGCAGACGTTGCCGGGGCTTTATCAGCTGGCAAGCGGCGTTGTCAACGTCAGCAAAATTCGTGACGTTGATGTGCAGGATTTGCTTGGTCGCGATCCCTTTACCGTCAATATTGACGAAATTACCGAGTATATTGAAAACAACGTCGTTCTGGTAACGGGTGGCGGCGGCTCTATCGGCAGTGAGCTTTGCCGACAGATTGCAACGCACCGTCCCCGTCAGCTGATTATCTTTGACGTGTATGAAAACAATGCCTACGATATTCAGCAGGAGCTGCTTCGTAAGTATGAGTCCTTGAATCTCTTGGTTCTCATCGGAAGTGTGCGCGATAAGGGCAAGATGGAGGATGTTTTCGCGAGATACCATCCCGATATCGTCTTTAATGCCGCCGCCCATAAGCACGTTCCCTTGATGGAAACGAGCCCCAACGAAGCGGTGAAAAATAACGTCTTCGGAACGTTGAACGTGGCCAAATGTGCCGATAAATACGGCGCCAAATGCTTCGTGCAGATTAGCACGGACAAGGCCGTTAATCCCACTAACATTATGGGTGCCACCAAGCGCCTTTGCGAAATGATTGTGCAGGCACTCGGCAGACACTCCAAAACCCGTTTCGTTGCCGTTCGCTTTGGCAACGTCTTGGGATCTAACGGTAGCGTGATTCCCCTCTTCAAGAAGCAGATTGCAGAGGGTGGCCCCGTCACCGTAACGGATAAAAACATCGTTCGCTATTTTATGACCATTCCCGAGGCTGTCAGCTTGGTATTGCAGGCAGGGGCTTACGCCAAGTGCGGAGAGATCTTCGTTCTGGATATGGGTGAGCAGGTCAGAATATACGATTTGGCGGTCAATTTGATTCGTCTTAGCGGTCTTGAACCGGAAAAGGATATCCCCATCGTTTGTACGGGTCTGCGTCCGGGCGAAAAGCTGTACGAGGAGCGCCTGATGAGCGAGGAGGGTATGCAAAGAACCGAGAACAAAATGATTAGCATCGGTAAGCCCTTGGAGTTCGATGAGGAAACCTTCTTCGAAAAGCTGGATGCGCTTTACGCGGCCGCCTATGCGGAAACGGACGATATGAAGGAAATGATTCACGAGCTGGTTCCTACCTATCGAATTGACAAAAGAGCATGACAACGCAGGAATATTTAGCCAAGTCCTGCATTTTCGCGGCAGGAGCTTCCTGCCGCGATGCTTTTTTAAAGCGAAAAGGCGTTTATTATCTGTAAACCAGGTATAATAACGAGGGGCGAGAGAAGGGCCCGAAAATTACAGGAAAGAGAGAAGCGATATGCAAAAAGCACGTGCTATACTGAAACGGGTGCCGCGCGCCGTTCTTGTGACGGGGTGCTTCTTCTTGCTATGCCTGTTGCTTCATTTGCTTTCTGTTCTTTTTGCGCCTGTCGCCAATTTTGTGCATGCGTATATAGCCGCGCCCGTTCGTTTGTCGCTTGGCTATTTAACGGGCTTTTTGCCCTTTTCTCTTGCCGAGTGGGTTATTTTGCTTCTTCCGCTCTGGATTTTCCTTCTCGTCTTTTTTTCCGTCAGGGCAGCTAAAACGAGAGAGGCAACCGAAAGAATGATAGCCTTTCTTTTGTGTCTGTTGATGATTCTCTATATGCTCTTCGTTTTAACGCTCGGTGTCGGCTATTTCACAACTCCCTTGCAGGCGCGCTTGGGCTTGCAGGAGACGGCAGTTAACGCCGAAGCGCTTTATGAGACGGCCCTTTGGCTCTTGTCGGAAATCGAGGAGTGTGTGCCTGATGCCGTTGGTAAGGAGGGAAGCGCGATGCCCTATTCTTACGCCGAAATGAACGCGGTTTTAAAGGAAGGGTATCAGGCCTTGTCGGAAAAGCATTCCTTCCTGTCGGTGATGCAGGTTGGCACCAAGCCCATTCTTGCTTCGCATCCAATGGCCTACACAGGCATTACAGGAGTATACACCTTCTTTACGGGCGAGGCCAACGTCAATACGGTCTATCCCGATTATGCCACCCTCTTTACTGCGGCGCACGAGCTTGCACACCAAAGGGGCATTTCCCGTGAGGATGAGGCAAACTTTACAGCCTTTCTGGCCTGTATCTCGGCAGAGGACGAATATGCAAGATACGCAGGCTATTTGAACCTCTTTCAGTACGTCTATAACGCACTCTATGTCGAGGACAGAGCGCTCTTTTCCGCGCTTGCCTTGCCCGATGCGGTAAGAGCGGAGCTTGTTGCCTATAACGCCGTTTACGATAAATATGACAACGATGGTATCGGCGCCTTCTCTGAAGCAATAAACAATGCGTATTTAGAGGCGATGGGAACGGAGGGCGTCGTCAGCTATGGGCTGGTTGTGCGCTTGGCTGTTTCCTATCACCAAAGCCTTTTTCCTTCGTGAAAAAAACAAAAGACTGTGCCTTTTTCCGCCTTAAAGGAAAATCACAGTCTTTTTTTCTCGGCATAAAATGAAAATGAAGCAACGGCGCAAGCGATAAAAGCCGCGGGGCGCTTTGCTTGTTTTTATTTTATAAACGAGGTGAATAGGGTGGCATATCGTATCAGGGGAGGCGTCGCGTTACGAGGCGAAATTGAGGCGCAGGGCTCTAAAAACGCCGCCTTACCCATTCTTTTTGCTTGTATGGCGGTGAAGGGGCGCGTTTTTTTGTCCAACCTTCCCGACATTTCGGATATTGAAAAAACCAAAGCACTTTTAGAGGTCTTCGGTGTTGTCTTTAAGAAGGAGGCTGAGGGTCTATGGGTGGATTCCACCCATATTGCTCCTGCTTTCGTCAGTGCGGAGGCTATGCGCGCAACGCGCGCCTCCTCTTATCTTTTGGGTGTGGGGCTCGGTTGCTTTGGCAGTATAGCCCTTTCCTTGCCGGGCGGTTGTGCATTGGGGCCTCGCCCCCTGGATATACATAAAGGGGTGCTTGAGGCGCTCGGCGCCGTCTGGCAGGAGGAGGCAGGGGTTATCACGCTTCGCGCAGAAAAGCTTGTCGGCAGAAAGCTCTTTTTGCCGTATCGATCGGTGGGCGCTACGGTTAACGCGGTTTTGAGTGCGCTCTTTGCCGAAGGAAAAACCGAAATATACGGCTACGCCGAGGAGTATCATATCAGGGAGCTTTTGCGCTTCCTTCGCGCCGTTGGTGCTGAGATTGAGCGAGGGCCGCTTGCCATAACCGTTTACGGTGGGAAAAGACTGCACGCCGCCAATTTCCATATCGCGTCAGACGAAATTGAGGCCGCCACGTATCTTATGGGGGCGGTCGCAACGGGGGGCGAGGTGCGCGCTTCGGGCGTGCCGCCTGATGAGCTTGCCGCTTTGCTTGCCACCTTGGAGGGTATGGGTGCAACGGTAAAAAAAGAAAAAAACGCCGTCACCGTTTCGGTAAACAGGCGTCTTTTGGGGTGCGACGTTGTTTGTCGCCCGTATCCCCATTTTCCAACCGATTTGCATCCGCAAATGAGTGTGCTTCTTGGGCTCTCTGCAACGGGCGGCAGCGTTACCGATACCGTCTTTGCGGAGCGCTTCGGATATACAGCAGAGCTTGAAAAAATGGGGCTGAAATACGAAAGAGAGGGAAGCACCGTTCGGCTTTTCCCCTCAACCCTTCACGGCGCTTGCGTCTGTGCGCCTGATTTGCGGGCGGGCGCGGCCTTGACCCTTGCCGCTCTTGCGGCAGACGGAGAAACGCTCGTGATGGGAGATTCGTTTATTCGGCGCGGTTATGAGCGATTTGCGGAAAAGTGGCAGTCGCTTGGCGCCGATATTGCTTTTCTCGATTTAACGTCTTCTTCGTCTTGAAGCGCGCGAAGCACCAAAGAGCCCTCCGAAAACGGCAAAGAGCACAAGGGTTGCCCGTGTGATGACGGCATTTAAAAGGCCGGTAGGCTCACCCTTGAGGAAAAGCGAAACTAAAAAGAACAGGGCAAGCAGAAAAAGCCCAACCAAAAGCCCTGCAAGCGCACCTTGGCATTTGTTTCGTCTCCCCCCTGCAAAGCCACCGATAAAAGAGGCAAGGGAAAGGGCGAGCAAACCGAAAAGGGAGGCGTTCTTGCCGGGGTCATTCGTTTGCATCAGTAAAAAGGCGCAAAGGAGCAGAAGGAGAGTTCCCGAAAGAAGTGTCATAAAAAAGCCAAAGGCAACGCTACGTAAAAGACCGCCGCGGCGTTTTCCCGCCAAACGCGCTGTTCGATGAGCCGTGTCCATAAAAAAACCTCCGCATACGTTTTGTTCAACATATGCGGAGTGCTTTCTTTTTATGACGGATTATGCCTTAGGCTCCTCGTCGGCTGCGGGTGCTGCTGCTTCGTCTGCCTTCTTTTCCTCGGTCTTTTCCTTGGCAGGTTCAATAGCGGAAGCGGTCGTCGTTGCCTCTTCCTTGTCCTCCTCGGCGTTGGCCTTCACGGTTACCTCACGGACAGCGGTCTTCAAGAAGCGAATCTTTACACGGTCCTTGCCGGTGGCAATGGTAATGGTGTCGCCCTTTACGCTGACAACCTGTCCAACAATGCCGCCGATGGTGACGATTTCATCGCCAACCTCGAGGGAATTTCTCATATTGGCGGCTTCCTTCTCCTGCTTCTTCTGAGGACGGATGAGGAAGAAGTAGAATACAACCACAACCAAAACGAGCATCAGAATGGTCATCCAGCTACCGCCGGTGGGAGTGTCGGTGGTGCCGGCACCCGAATTGTCCAACAAAAACGAAAGTGCGTTTTGCATAATGAACTCCTTTTCTTTATTTAATACTTATCCATTATATCGGATTATTTTGATTTCGTCAATAGATTTTGCGGTTTTTTCGGTAAAAAGGGGAAAGTTTTACAAAACCGTCACCATTTCATCAATAGTCACGGTGCGCCTTGCGATAGGCGCGAATAAAGCGGAAGGTCTCCTTCTCGCCCTTTTCTGCCAGCATTCGCAGAAGCATCTCTAAAAAGTCCGAGGTCTCTTGATGGATGGAGCGGTTGATTTTTCCGCGCTCAAAATATTCAAGCGGATGGGTGTCACGATAGTTCTTTCCCTGATAAATCTTGCTTGCTGCAACCCTGTCGCAGAACATTTCCAGAACGAAGCGCAAGGGCATTTTTACAGGCGCGTATACTTTGGTTTGGGGGTCAATATCCACCCAGTATTCAAAATGGTGGCGATTGCGCCCCTTATGGTGCATCCAGGCAAGAGAGTATCCCTTTTCCTGCCGCTCCTTTTCGTTGGGACTGCGGGTGCCGAGATAATATTTTGCCCCTCTGAAAAATTCTGTGGGGGAGTATTTAGACAAATCGTGAAACAAGCCCTGAAAGCCAATGCCTGCCTTGAAGCAATGGGCAATGACGCGGTGCCTGTGGCGCGTTATCGTGGCAAAATGTCGAAAAACGTGCATATCTTCTCCTTTTTAACGGGTATAAGCCTTATCCCGTTTATTGTATCACCGTTCGCGCGATTTTGCAAGAGAAAAGCGGAAAATTCTTTTCTTGACAAAGAAGGAAAAGTGATGTAAAATAAGGCAAAGAAAGCAAATAAGCCGCGCGCTTTAAAGAAGGAGGAAAAGACCGTGAAGGGAATATTGCTTGTCAATCATTTTTACAGAAGCGAAGGCTTTTCCTCCGTTTTCAAGCGATTAGAGGCGGCCTCTTTAAGCCTCGGTATTGCCATGGAGCAAAGAACGGCGCTTGACTTTTTCGTGCCGCTGGGCGAGCCCGTCAAGGAGGACTTTGATTTCGTTCTCTTCTGGGATAAGGATACAGCCCTTGCGCGCCGCCTTGAAAAAACGCAAATCCCCGTTTTCAATTCCGCAGAGGCCATCGCGCTTTGCGACGATAAGGCGGCCTC
>JAZRFK010000096.1:0-6938 GCA_045661325.1 Eubacteriales bacterium
AGCCGCCAGCACAACGCCGCCTGCCGCAATCAGGGCGTTGGCAAGAGAAATGACCATCACGGTATAAAGGAGAATAGAGAAGATATTGGCAAGCCCGTTGGCGGCGCCCTTGCCAATGGCGGGCAGCCAGCCGTAGCGGAAGTTTTCCTTCAGGCTGTCCCGTTCCGCGATAAGAGCGGCGACCAAGAAGGCGAAAAAGGCGACCAAAAGCCCTGCCATCATAAAGTCGTTGGTGTACAGCACCTCGCCGTAGGCTTCCTCGCTCCATACCTGCTGCATCTTCTGAATAACGGTGCAGGCGCCGTTGCCGCAAAAGCCGATAAGCACGAAAATCACCCATTTGAGGTTGATGCCGTTGCCGCCCTTTGCCTCGCCGTCCTTCTTTCTGGGCTCTAAGTTTATAAAGGTCAAGGACACCACAAGCAGCGCAAAGCCCACCCACATCAAGGGAGTGACAGGGTCGTGCAGAAATACAACGCCGTAAATGGAGGCGATAATCATAGAATAGGATTCCATTAAGGCGGTCAAGGAGAGGGGGCCCGTTTTGATAGCCATAGTCAAGCCGAAAATGGCGAGGAAGTAGGAGAGGGCAAAGACCAGGGAATAAAGAAAATTGCTCGGAATAAAGGTAAAGCGGAAGCCGGCGGTTACGGTGAAAATGAAAAATGCCACCAAGGTTGCTATGGCATTGAAGAGCAAAACACCCTTTTGGGTCTTGTTGCTGTACACCTTGGTAAAGAAGCTTTGCATCGTGACCGAGAGAATGGTAATCAGTAAAAAGATGATGGGCATAAGACACCTTCCGTAAAAATAAAATATCCTGCTTATTCTAACATAGAGAAAAGGAAAAGTCAATCAAAATGCCAAAAAAAATGAAGGAATGGTAGAGATTTTTTGCCGCGCAAAAAATCCTTTTGCCCTTTTTGTTTGGTATTGACTTTTTTTTCAAACTGTGCTACCATTGGAAAGGAGGCTTTCGTTGCTTTTGTCTTGACTCTGGCAAAACGAAGGCCGTTTTATTTGGTAAAAGGGGAACGAATATGGAAGCGGTCGCAAACAGAGAAAAGAAGGATACCGAAAAATCGCAGTATCTTCCTATGGTCCTTTGCTGGCTTGTGTATATGGCGGCGTATCTGGGAAGATATAGCTATGCGGCTAATATTTCTGTCGTTATAGACTCCTTTGGTGTAACGCGCGCGGATGCGGGCCTTGTCAGCACCTTTTTCTTTTTTGCTTACGGCATCGGGCAGGTTGTCAACGGCATTTTTGCCAAATACTATCCGCGGCGCGTGATTATACCGCTGGCGCTTTTCGTTTCTACTGCCGTAAACGCGGCCATCTTTCTTGGCGCGCCCTTTGCTTCCTATAAATTTCTTTGGCTTCTGAACGGCATTTCGCAGTCGCTTCTCTGGCCAAACCTGATTAGCGCTCTTTCTGACACCCTGCGCGCAAATGCGCTTTCCAAGGCCATTCTTTTGATGAGCAGCACCGTGGCCGTCGGCACCTTCGTTTCCTACGGCGGCAGTGCGCTTTTCTCCGTTTTCGGCGGCTATCGATACAGCTTTTTGCTCGGTGCCGTGGCGATGCTTTCAGTCGGCCTGCTCTGGATTAGCCTCTATAAAAAGGCCTTCAAGAAAAGAGAAGAGGCGGGGCCCGTTGCGGCGAAGGAGGCGATGCCTTCCGAGAAAAAGCCTGTCGGTATTGCCAGAAGCCTGCTTCCGCTGATACTCATTCTCGGCCTTTTTGCCATTATCAACAATCTCGTCAAGGATGGCTTGACAACCTGGATGCCCCGTTTCTTGAAGGAGGCGTTTGGCCTTCCCGACAGTCTTTCGATGGTTTTAACCCTCGTTTTGCCCGTGCTTGGCTTTTTCGGCGCGGCCTGTGCCACAACGGTACATAAAAAAGTGCCCTCCTTTGCGCTTCACAGTGGCCTTTGGTTTCTCCTTTCCGCTTTTATGATTTTCGGCTGTATTTTGCTTTTAAACACAAGCCTTTGGTGGCTGATGCTTTTGCTTTTCGGGATTGTTTCCCTTGCCATGCACGGCATCAACAACATTATCACCAGTATGGCACCTCTCTATATGCGTGAGAAGGTCAATGCGGGCCTTTTGGCCGGCATCCTCAACGGTTGCTGCTACGTGGGAAGCACCGTCAGCTCCTATGGGCTCGGTGCCGTTGCGGATTATCTGGATTGGAGCGGCGTTTTCCTCGTGCTTCTTTGCGCGGCCGCCATTCCCGTTCTGATAAGCGTTTTCCAATTTGTCTTTGCGCGCAAAAAGCAGGGCTAACGATTCTTGTATGACGAATGAAGAAGGAGGAAAAAAGCGTGAAGAGCTTTCTTTCTGCACCGTGGCGCGAAAAGCTTGAAGAGCTTTTCCATTCTCCCCTTTTTATGCTTTTACCCGTTTTTGTCGGCTTTTACGGCGTTTTCGGCGGCGAGGAAGCCGTGATGCCCTCGCTGGTGATAAACGGCGAGCTGTTTGCGCTTCTTCTGATTTTCAGCAGGCGCTTCTCGGCAGGACTTATGTGCTATATGGCGGTCATTGCCGTCGGCGCGCAGCTGATGTCACAGTGGATGGATATTTTGCCTTATCTCCCCTTCGGCATTCCCATTCTTGCGGCGGTGATTTTTCATTTTGTCGCTTATCCCAAAAAATTCAGCCGCGGCTATGTCTACAAGGGCTTGGTCTTGTCGGCGCTTGCTATCCTGCTTGGCGGCCTCTTTTGTGCAAATAAGAGCGAAATGCTCGCCCCCGCCGCCATCTATCATTATCTTGGCCTCAGCGTTTTGCTCGTTCTTTTGTATTTGGTGTACGCCGCAGATTATAAGGCGCAAAAGCCCGAGCGCGCGATGGAGCATTTTCTGTGGTGTATGCTCTTTATGGGTCTGCTTTGCGCGGTCATCGTTTTGAAAAACGGACTTATCTGGTGGGCGCAGCGCGGCAATTCTGCGTTTTACGGCAAATGGTTTCCCTCCCGCAATACCACGGCCAACCTGCTTCTGATGGCCATTCCCGTTCCCTTCTATTTCGCCAAAAAGGAGGGCCCTGCTTACAGCCGCATTTTTGCGATGCTGCTTGGCCTTTTGTTTTATATCGCCTCTCTCTTTACCACCGCGCGCACGGCGCTCATCTTCGGCTCCTTGGAGGTGGTTTTTTGCCTCGTCTGGTTTTATCACGGCAAGAAGGATGCCCGTGTCAAATGCCTTGCCTCCTTTTTCGCTTTGGTCTTGGCTCTTTTGGCGGGATGGATACTCAAGGATCTGCTGAAAGATGTTTTTCCCTACAAATTTGAAGGCGCAGAGGGGATTTTCACCCTCGTGAAGCAGGGAGAAGCGCGCGTTGACCTTTTCTTCCAGTCCTTGAAGGATTTTTGTCTTCACCCCCTCTTCGGCGTTGGCATTTCCTCTATGGACGATGCTTTCTACAAGATCCCCATGGCCTGCATTCGCTGGTATCACCTGTATTTTCCGCAAATTTGGGGCAGTATGGGATTATTCGGCTGCTTCGCCTATCTCTATTACGGCTATCTGCGCTATCGCCTCGCGACCTATCGCCCGACCCTGCAAACCGTCGCCCTGACTCTTTCCTATATCGGCCTTTTCCTCTATTCGCAAACCGACCCCGGCGAGTTTATCCCCCTGCCCTTCGGGCATTTCGCCATTATCATTTTTATTCTTTTGGAATGTCGGTGCGAGAAAAATCTTGCCTTTTTGCCCTCGGTGCAAAGCCCCCAATTCCTTTTGGGCTATGCCAAAGAAAAAAGGGGCGAAAAAGCATCGGATTGACGCTTGCGCCCTCTAAATGAAAATCCCCGATGAAGCAGACTTCATCGGGGATTTTTTGTATTGAAAGCTTAATTTAGCCTCTTACCTTCTTATACATCGGGCCGTAGGCGGCACAGGCGCGATAGTCCTGGCCCTCGTAGTCCTGACCAAAGGCGTTCCAAGCGGCAGGACGGAAGATCTTTTCGCTATTCACGTTGTGCATACAAACGGGAATGCGGAGCATCGAGGCCATCGTGATAAGGTCGGCGCCGATGTGGCCGTAGGAGATAGCGCCGTGGTTGGCACCCCAACGGTTCATTACCTCGTAGGCATCCTTGATGGCAGAGCCCTCCTTGCCGTCACAACGAGGAGCGAACCAGGTGCAAGGCCAGGTGTAGTCGGTGCGCTTCCAAAGCGCATCGGATACCTCGTGGGGAAGGGCAACGGTGTAGCCCTCGGCAATCTGCAAAACGGGGCCCAGGCCCTTTACCAGATTCAAGCGAATCATCGTGGCAGGCATTTCGTATTTGGTTTCAAAGCGAGAGGAGAATCCGCCGCCTCTGAAATAGCCGTTGTCGGCGGCACACCATTCGGTCGCCTCCATCATTGCCTTGCAGTCGGCCTCGGTCACGTCATACCAGGGCTTGATGCAATGGTTGCCGTTTTCGTCAACCGATTCACCCGAGGCGTCAAGACAAGCGGCGCCCGAGTTGATAAGATGAATAAATCCGCCGGCGGCCTTGGCGTGACCCTCCAAATCGTATCCGGTAACGCGCTTAACGCTATCCGCAGACCAGTGGGTACGAACGTCGGCAAAAATCTGCGCCTCGTTGGTGAGTAGCTTCATAAAGAGCATACCCATACCGTTGAGAATGTCGTTCTCGGTGGCAAGAATATAGGGCTCGCGAACGCCCTCCCAGTCAAAAGAGGAGTTAAGGATAGCTTCGCCGAAGTCGCAGTTGGGATAGAAATCCGTCCACTGTCTTTGACCCTGGAAGCCGGCGGCAATGGCGTTGTGACCCACCATCTCCTCCTCACAGCCGCGGGGCAGACGCTTGTTGCCGTTCATCAAATCCTTGATGATGAGAACCATCTTGGTTAAGAAGGCCCAGTCCTTTTCCTTCTGTGCGTCACTTCTCTTGATGTAATCGGGGTTTTTGTCAAGGCCCATCTTGCAGTTTTCCTTGACCCAAGAAAGCGCCTTTTTGTAGTCGGCCTTGTTGTATACGCCCTCGGTCATGCGGCGGATAACCTCCACCTCGTCAACCGATTCAACGCGCATTCCGAAATAGTCCTCCATAAAGTCGGTGTTCATAATGGAACCGCCGATGCCCATGCAAATAGAGCCAATCTGCAAATAGGACTTTCCGCGCATGGTGGCAACGGCAACGGCCGCGCGGCCAAAGCGCAAGAGCTTTTCCTTGACGTCCTCGGTCAAGCCCGTGTCGGTAATGTCACAAACATCGTGTCCGTAAATGCCGAAGGCGGGAAGACCCTTTTGTGCGTGTGTTGCCAGAACGGATGCCAAATAAACGGCGCCGGGACGCTCCGTTCCGTTAAAGCCCCAAACACCCTTGATGGTGTCGGGATTCATATCCATGGTTTCAGAGCCGTAGCACCAGCAGGGCGTTACGGTCAGGGTGATGGCAACGCCTGCCTTTCTGAACTTTTCCTCGCAGGCGGCGCTTTCGCCAACGCGGCCGATGGTGGTGTCTGCAATAACGACCTTCACAGGATCTCCGTTGGAGTAGCGAAGGTTTTCCTCAAAAAGACGGGCGGCCTCTTTGGCCATGTTCATCGTTTGCACCTCTAAGGATTCGCGCACCTTCAAGGTGCCGCGTCTTCCGTCGATGGTGGGTCGAATGCCGATAACGGGATAATCGCCGATTAGTCTGTTTTTTGCCATTGCTTCAATATCCTTTCCTTGTTTGGAGATGATACGGTAAAAAAGGGAAACGATGCTTCCTACGCACAGTATAACATAGTTTTTTTTCAAAAACAATGGCTTTTTTTCAAAAAACGAAAATTCTGGCTTTTTTACCGATGGATATGGAAATTTTCCATTCGTACAAAAAGAAGGGTTGTGCTATAATAAAATTGTGCAAGTTTCTCAAAAGCCCCCTTGCCAAAAGCCCAAAAGGGTGGTATAATGAAAACGATATGCAAATTGATTGCGTATAAACACAGATACGTATAAAAGAAAAGAGGACAGCATAATGGCAAAAAGAGTATTGGCGTTTGATTTCGGCGCTTCCAGCGGAAGAGCTATGATTGGCGAGTTTGACGGAAAAACCATGCAGGTGACCGAGATTCACCGTTTCTCCAATGATACGGTTTGCGTGGGCGAGAGAATGTATTGGGACGTTCTGCGCCTGTTTTTTGAAATTAAAACGGCCATCAATATGGCGGTAAAGACGGGCCCTATTGACGCTATCGGTATTGACACCTGGGGTGTGGACTTCGGCCTTCTGAACAAGGAGGGCGAGCTGATTGCCAATCCCAACCACTACCGTGACGAAAGAACGGTCGGTATGCCCGAGGAGGTTTTTGAGATTATTTCTCCCGACGAGCTGTATGCAATGACGGGAACGCAGACGATGCGTATCAACACCCTCTATCAGCTCTACTATCTGGCAAAATATCGCCCCGAGCTTTTGAAGATAACCGACAAAATTCTGTTTATGCCTGACCTTTTCGCCTACTTGTTAACGGGAGAGAAGAGAGCAGAGGCAACCATCTCCTCTACCTCCAATTTCTTGAACCCCGAAACCAAGACCTTCCATACGGAGCTTTTGGAGCGCCTTGGCATTCCCGCCTCTATTCTCCCCGAGATGATTCAGCCCGGCGAGAGCTATGGCGTTCTCTCCGAGGCGCTTTGCAAGGAGTTTGACTGCGCGCCCATTCCCGTTATCGCCGTTTGCACCCACGACACCGCCTCTGCCGTTGCCTCTGCCCCTGCGGAGGGAGACTTCGTTTACATATCCTGCGGCACCTGGTCGCTCTTCGGCACCGAGCTTTCCGCTCCCGTTATCAACGAAAAATCCGCCGCCATCCAGTACACCAACGAGGGCGGATATATGGGCACCACGCGCTTCTTGAAGAACATCATGGGCCTTTGGCTCATTCAGGAATCCCGTCGCCAATGGCACAGAGAGGGTGACAAGGTTTC
>JAZRFK010000097.1:0-21757 GCA_045661325.1 Eubacteriales bacterium
GGAGGTCGGCTTTGACGTTATCAGCGGAAGCCGTCTTGCCCCCGAGGACCATCTTGCCAAGGCACTCTCTGACCATGGTTCACCAAACCGCCGAAGCTCTTGGGATCCGGTGCTCGTGCTTCTTGCCCTTGTTGGTGACGCCGAGAAGGCAGGCTATTCTACGGTAAGCGGCAATGCCCGTGTGGATGCCCAAACAGGACAAAACTATTTCATCCCCCCCGCCAACAGCCCCCATTCTTACGTTGTTAAGCAAAAGGAAAACGCCTTTTACGCGGATATGATAGACGCTCTGCTGTAACCCCCAAAATTGCGCCGATGGCGTAAAAACTCTCCCTTTTTCGACAATACCCCCTTGCTTTTTCAAGGGGGCTGGGCTATAATAAAGGCAAGAAGAAATTCTTGCCTTTTAATTTGGAGTACGTATGAAAAAATTATCCTTCTGCTTTGTTATTTTGTCGGGGCTTCTTTGGGCAACCTCAGGCGTTTTCGTGCGCGTGCTCGTGCCCTACGGGTTTACCTCTTTGCAGCTCACCGCCGTGCGCGGCGGCGTTTCCTTTTTGGCCGTTGCCCTCTTTGCGCTCTTTTTCAATAGACAGCTTTTTCGCGTGAAGGGCTGGGAGCTTTTGCTCTGCTTGGCGATAGGCCTTTCTCTTTTTGGTACGAGCAACTGTTATTTTTACTCTTTGCAGTTAACCTCCATTTCCACCGCAGTTGTGCTAATGTATATTGCCCCTGCCATCGTGATGCTTTTTTCCGTCCTCTTTTTGAAGGAAAGAATCACCCCCTTGAAGCTCGTCTCGCTTGGCACGATGCTTTTCGGCTGCGTTTTGGTTTCGGGCATTCTCGGCGATTTCAAGCCGGATCCCGTAGGCATTCTGATTGGCTTGCTCTCGGGTATCAGCTTCGCCTCCTATAACATTCTGACAAAGGTGGCCGTGGATAAGGGGATGCGCCCTCTCAGCGTCACGTTGTACGCATTCTTTTTCGCATCCTCCCTCTCTCTCGCTCTCTCAAAGCCGAGCGGTATCGTCACCTCGGCCGCATCCGCGCTCGGCGAAACATTGCCGCTTCTTATCGGCATTGGCCTTGTTTCGTACGTGTCGCCCTATCTCCTTTACACCTTGGCAATGCGCGCGCTCCCTGTGGGAACGGTTTCTGCCCTTGGCATCGTGGAGCCTATGGCGGCAACGCTTTTTGGCGTTTTCTTTTTCAAGGAAGAGTTAAATTGGTTCAGCGGTCTGGGCATCGCCGCCATTCTTCTTGCCGTGCTTCTTTTGGGCCTGGCAGAGAATCGCCAATCGCAACTTAAAATTGCACGAAAAACAACAAATATTCATGAAAACGGAAAGGATTTGAACGATGAACGTAACTAAAACGCTTTGGAACGATTTTGAATGTGAAGAGTTTGAATTTGAGGGTCAGCCTGCTAAAATCATCTTCCCCCATGGAGAGAGAAACGGTAAATGGCTCTTGAAAACCGAGTATTTCGGCGCCTTCCCCTCCTTTGAAATTGATATGCTCAATCGTGGCTTTTGCCTTGCCTTCAACCGCAACGTGACCCGTTGGGGACATCGCGATGATCTGGCAAGAAAAGCACACTTCATTGACTACATCTCCAAGACCTATTCCTTGGATAGCCGTTGCATTCCCGTGGGAATGAGCTGCGGCGGCCTTTATGTCATCAAGCTTGCAGGTCTTTATCCCGATAAGGTCTGGGTCCTCTATATTGACGCGCCCGTTGTCAACCTGCTTTCCTGCCCCTGCGCTCTGTCGGGCGTGCCTCAGCCCATTCCCGCAGAGGAGGCCTATCGCGCCTTGGGACTTAACGCAAAAACCATTCTTTCTTATCGCGACCATCCCTTAGACCACCTGCCCACCCTTATCAAAAACCGCGTTCCTATGGCAATGGTGTACGGTGACGCCGATGTAACGGTTGCCTGGGAGGAAAACGCCCTTCTCGTCAAGGAAGCCTACGAGGGAACAGACATCCCCTTCCTTTGCATCTGTAAAGAGGGCTGTGACCACCATCCGCACGGCTTGGATGACAACACTCCCTTGATAGACTTCGTCTTGAAAAACATATGACAGAGGGAGTAAAAGGAGGCCGTTTCCCCTTTCTGTCGGGAACGGCGTTAAAGTGGCTTGCCCTCATTTTGATGACGGTAGATCACTTTGGCTTGATATTCTTTGGCTTTTTCCCCTTTTCCGTATATCGGATACTCCGTTGCATTGGGCGAGTCTCCTTTCCGCTTTTTGCCTATCTGACGGCAGAGGGCTTTCGGTATACGAAAAATCGCAAGGCCTATGCCTTGCGAATGGTGGTGTTTGGCGTCTTAATACAGGTAGGGTATTTTCTCTTTGCAAGAAGTCTTGATTTAAATATCTTTTTCACCCTTGCTTTATCCCTGCTCTTTATCTACCTTTTTGAAGCATCTAAGGCCGATAAACGAAAAATCCCCCTGTTTTTGCTTGCGCTTCTTCTCGCCGTTTTCCCCTGCTATATGTTCAGCTCCTTTTACGGCTTTGCGGTCAGCTATGGGCTTTTCGGTGCCTTGCTTCCGCTTTTTGCTTACGTTGGCAGAGGAAAGTGGGAAAGACTTGCCTTTTTCACTCTCGGAAACATCCTTCTTTGCCTTTCCCTCACCGCCGCACCCTTGGGGGAATGGCAATGGTTTTGCTTGCTTGCGCTGCCCATTTTGATGCTTTATAACGGGCAAGCGGGCAAATACCGAATGAAATACTTTTTTTACCTCTATTACCCCTTGCATCTGGTTGTCCTTTACGGACTGTGGATGCTGCTGAAATAAAAAATCCGTTGGCACGCAAGCGCGTTGCCAACGGATTTTTTTCTTTTTTCGGCTTCGTTATTCCAGATTGAGCCGCTTTTGCATCATAGAGCAAATGGAAAGGTAACCGACAAGCACCAGGGTGACGTTCAGAACGATAGCGGTGCTGTGGCTGAGCATTGTTGCAAGCGAGAAGTCCTCAACCGTGTTGACGGCGGCGTAGAAAATGATATCCAAGCACCCGGAAATGAGGGTGTTTGCCAGGCTGACAACCAGGTTAATAAGGAAATAAAAGAGAATAGAGCCGAAAATCTTGTGCCGCCTCATCAGAAGCGAGCCAAGCGTGATGGCGGTATAGATCAGAATGATTTGTGCAAAAAGCGAGGTAAGGGTGGAAGCAAGCGCCAAAACGCCGTTAAGACCGCCAACAAAAAGGCCAAGCAGCTGCAAAAGCTCAAAAACGGTGGTGAAAAGATAAGCGGCGTCCACCGAGAGAAGCACGGGAAGACCAACGGACAAAAAGTAAGAAGCGCTCAAAATCAGCGAGGCAAGCGCCGTTACCGTAACGCCCGAAAGAATCTTGGCCGTCACCTGCGTTCTTATCGAGGCGGGAAGCACCAGCGTCAAATATCCTTCGTCCGTAAAGAGATTTTTGTAGTAGCGGAAAACAACGAAGAAGAAAACGGCGGCATACAAAAGGAAAATGCCCAAAAGACAAAGAAAATACAAAAGCCAAAGGCTAACCAAAAGCACCGTGCTTTCCATGGGCAAAATCGCGTTCAGCTCTGCAATGCCAAAGGCAAAAAGCGCCAAAAGCGGAGAACAGATAAGAAAGGGCAAAACGGTGCGCCGCAGAGAAAGCAAATCGTACAGATATAATTTTTTCAGCATCTGAATTCCCTCCTGAACGCTTCGTCAAGGCTCATCTGCATCTCGGTGCAAAATTCCTTTACGTTACCCGAACGAACAATCCTGCCGTTCTTTAAGAAAAGAAAATCGTCCAAAATCGGCTCCACGTCGGCGATAAGATGGGTGGAAATCAGAATGGTGGAGTCGGGACTGTAATTCTGAATGATGGTGCGTAAAATATAATCCCGTGTGGCAGGGTCAACACCGCCAATAGGCTCGTCAAGCAAATAAAGCCGTGCGCGGCGCGACATCACCATAATCAGCTGCACCTTTTCCTTCGTGCCCTTTGAAAGCGTGCGAATAGCGGCATTGGGATTGATTTGTAAATCGGCAAGCATACGGACGGCCGCCGTCGTATCAAAATCCTCAAAGAAATCGGCAAAAAAGCGCAAAAGCTGGGTTGGTGTCATCCATTCGGGCAGAGAGTTTCGCTCGGGCAGGTAAGCAACGATGCCCTTGCTTCTCTCGCAGGGAGGAATGCCGCCAATGAGAATCTGGCCGCCATCTGCCGTCAGAAGTCCCGCCGCTAACTTGATAAGCGTGGTCTTTCCGCTTCCGTTCGGGCCAAGCAGACCAATGATTTTTCCGCAGGGCAGGGAAAGATTAAAGTCTGAAAAAACGGGTGCATCGTATCTCTTGGTGAGGTTATGACAGGATAAAATAGGGGGTAAGCTCATAGTTTCGTCCTTTCTCCTGCCGCTCTTTTTTGCTTGATAAGCGGAAAGAGGGGCAAGGCTATACTATAAAGAAGTGGCAAAAGCATAAAGAGATCGCCGATTCTTGTATACAGCGAAGTCTGTGTTGAAAGAGAAACCGTCTGAATCAAATAGGTGCGAACGTCGGGCGCGGACTCCTTTTGCACAAGACCGTAGGGGTTAATAAAGCCCGAAAGACCTGTGTTTCCTGCGCGCGCGACCGAGCGACCGCATTCAACGGCTCTTAAAATCGCGTGCGAGAAATGAAGGCTCTTGGCAAAGCTGCCGTCAAACCAGGAATCGTTTGTAGATAAAAGAAGAAGCTCAGCGCCGTCTTTTGTGCTTTCGCGTGCTAAGGCAGGGTACAGAGAATCAAAGCAAATCAAACCGCCCACCTTGCCAAAGGGAAGCGAAAAGAGGGAAGCCCCCTCGCCCCTTGCGATGTCTCTTGAAAGCATATTAATATCGGCCAGGGGAGGAATTAGCGCCTTGAAAAGAGAAGCCCAGGGTAAATATTCCCCAAAGGGAACAGGGCGGCGCTTGTCATACGCTTCTTGGCTCATACTGCCATCGGGGTAAAACACGAAAAGGGAGTTGTAAAAGCCCTCCTCTCCCGCTTCATTTTGATGAACGGAATAAGAGCCCACAACTTGAATAGCGCCCGTTTCTGCGGCAATCGCGCCAAGATAACCCTGAACGGCAGGGGATAGCTCCATTGCGTCAAGATAAACGGCCTCTGCCCAAAGCATCAGGGCAACATCGGGGTCTGCCTTGGCGGCGGCGCGCGCCATCGGCGCAAAGGCGTATAGCATATCCTCGGCGCTGTATAGAGCGCCATCCATCGTGGAGGCGTTTCCCTGTAAAACGGCAATCTTTACCGTATCCCCCTCCTTTGCCGTAGAGAGCCGCAGCGCCCCGAAGGCAAGGTTGGTAAGAAAAAGGGTCAGGGCAAGACCAAATGCCAATAGCGCCTGCTTTTCGCGGCAATGGTGAAGCCAATAAATCGCCTCCGCCAAAAGCGCGTTAACGGCAACTATCAAATAGATCAGAAAATGGTGCCCGAAAAGAGAAGCGCTTTGCAAAAGAAGCGGCTGACTTGATAGGGCAATGGAAAGGGGCGCCCACGGCACACCCATCCAGGTGAAATTTTGCAAATACGAAAGCAGGGTAAAGACGGATGCGATAGCCAAGGGGAAAACGAGGGGCGCGGCCCTTTGCGCGCATCTTGAAAGCCAAGCCGTTAACGGCCCTAAAAGCGCCATCGAGACGGCCTGAAAAAGCGGCAAAAGCACAGTCGCTGCCAAAAGCACGCAAATGGCGGCAAGTGGCGAAAGCCCCGCAAAATCCAAGGGGTACATCGCAAGAAAGAAGGAAAAGCTTGCCATATAATAGCCTTGGAAAAAGCAAAGAGAGTATAGGTAAAGCGCCTTTCCCGTAAGGCTTTCCTTTGTCTTTAAAAGAAAAAAGCAAAAGGGAGAAAGAAAAAGAAAGGCAAAAAGGGAAAGGTTGGAGTAAATCAGCGGCAGAGCGGATAAAGCACCGCCGCCAAAGAGAAGAAGCGCCTGAAAAAGCGTGCGTTTATTCAAGGCTCTTTTATTGATTTTTTTCTTTTCCAAGGCCTTCAAAAAGCTCCTTGATGAAATATATTTTTTCAAAGGGAACAGAAAATGCGCGTCCGTCAAGATAGGAAAGGGAATCGGCTGCCCCTCCTCTTGTGAATATCAAGCGATAGGACCAAAGGGCCTGGTATTTGTAGCCGTGCGCCCTATCGGCCTTGTTTTCGCCGTATTTTCCATCGCCGAGAAGCGGAAAGCCCGCGTGGGCAAGATGGGCGCGAATTTGGTGCGTTCGCCCCGTCAAAAGCTCTACCTCCAAAAGAGAATAGGAGCCGTTTTGGCGCAAAACACGGTAGCGCGTTTTGATTTCCTTGGCGTCCCTCGGCGGATTTTTGTCATAAACCGTCACGGTGTTACTCTTGGCGTCCTTGCGTAAAAAGCCCGTAAGGAGTGCCTCCTTGGCTGCAGGACGCCCCTTGACAACGCACAAATAATATTTCTCTAACCGCCGCTCCTTAATGCGCGCGTTCATATCGCGCAGAGCCTCGGCGGTTTTGGCCGCAATCACGATGCCGCCCGTGTTCCTGTCAATGCGGTTGCAAAGCGCAGGGGCGAAGGATTGCTCCTCTTGGGGCTTGTATTCCCCCTTTTGATACAGATAGGCCTGTATTTGCAAAAGCAGGGTGTTGCTTTCTCCGTTTTCGTCCTCGTGCACAGAAAGCCCGGGACGCTTGTTGAGAAGCATAATGCTATCGTCCTCGTATAAAATATCAAGCTTGACGGAAATTTTGGCAAGCGAGGGCGAGGCATCCTCCTCTCCTTGAAAAAAATCGTCCGACAAAAAAAGCTGCAAGGTATCTCCCTCTGCCAAAATCTGCTTGATGTCGGCGCGGTGACGGTTCACCTTGATTTTCTTTGTGCGGACGGATTTGTATAAGAGGGAAAGGGGAAGGGCGGGAAGCGCCTTGGTTAAAAACTTATCCAAGCGCTGTCCCGCATCATTTTTTCCTATCTTTAATTCGTGCATAAATTACTTGGTACCGAAAATACGGTCGCCTGCGTCGCCAAGACCGGGAACGATGTAGGCATGGTCGTTCAGGCATTCGTCAAGAGCGGCACAGTAAATATCAACGTCGGGATGATCCTCTTGCACCTTGGCAACGCCCTCGGGAGCGGCCACGAGGCACATAAAGCGGATGTTGCGGCAGCCCTTTCTCTTCAAAAGCGCCAGCGCGTCGGAGGCAGAGCCGCCCGTGGCAAGCATCGGGTCAACCAAAATAACCAAGCGGTTGTCAATGTCGGCAGGGAGCTTGCAGTAATATTCTACGGGCAAATGCGTGTCGGGGTCGCGGTACATACCGATATGGCCGACTCTGGCAACAGGAACAAGGTTCAAAAGCCCGTCCACCATGCCGAGACCTGCGCGCAAAATGGGAACGATGGCAAGCTTCTTGCCTGCGATGGTGTTCATCTTCGTTCTCTTGATGGGGGTTTCGATTTCTATTTGGCGCAAGGGAAGGTCACGTGTGATTTCATAGCCCATCAGCATGGAAATTTCATTCAGAAGCATACGGAAATCGTTGGACTTGGTATTCTTCTGGCGCATAATGGTCAGCTTGTGTTGAATCAAGGGGTGGTCTATCAAATGAAAGGTGCTCATATTGTTCCTCCTGCTAGTAAGCGTTATCGCTTCAATTATATACCATTTTCCGCCGTTTTGCAAGTGTTTTTAACAGGAAAAGCGAAAAAAACGCGTCTTCGGCAAGCGCCTTTCATAAAAACGCCGTCATTTACGAAAAAAGTGAGGTCTTTTTATAAAAAAATGAAAAAAAACGGCTTAAACGGTAGACAATTTCTGTTTTTTGTGTTAAAATACATAGGATATACAGTAAAAAGGAGAGCGCTATGAGGGTGACGGTTTTGCCGGGCGGCCTGCTTGGCACAAATTCGTATCTCGTGTCTGATGCGGAAAAAGCGGAGGCTATCGTTGTAGACCCCGTGCACTCCTATGAGGACGTGCTTTCGCTTCTGGCAGAGGGTCAGCGGCTTGTCGCCGCCCTTCTGACACACGGACATTTTGATCACATAGAGGCTCTCGCCTCCTATAAGGAGGCAGGTATTCCCATCCTGATGCATAAGGCGGACGAGGAAATGCTTTCCTCTGCCGACAAAAACGGGTCGCGCCGCTTGGCCTCTCCTATCGTCTTTTCCTTTGGAGCAGACGGATATTTGCAGGACGGTGGCATGGTTGCTTTGGGCAAGGAGGCCTTAACCGTGATGCACTTGCCGGGGCACACCAAGGGATCTGTTGCGCTTTGGGGTGACGGCTTCGTTCTTTCGGGCGACACCGTCTTTTCCCACGGTGATTACGGCCGCTGTGACTTGTACGGCGGGGATGAGGCGCAAATGAAGGCCTCTCTCGCTCGCTTTTTCTCCAAAGAGGGAGAATACGTGGTTTACGCGGGCCACGGAGGTTACACCTCCTATATCAGCGAAAAAATTATACGCGGTTATCCATAATAACCGAGAAGTCAAGCATACGGAAACAAACCCTTTAAGGAAAGGAAACGATACAATGGAAGAAATCAAGTCTAACTTTATACACGATGAGATTGACGCGGATTTGGCCGCCAACCCCGAGCTGAAAATTCATACCAGATTCCCCCCCGAGCCCAACGGCTATCTCCATATCGGAAGCGCGAAGGCTATCTGGATTAACGCAGGAACGGCCAAGAAATACGGCGGTCTTTTCAATCTGCGCTATGATGACACCAATCCCGCCAAGGAGGACAACGAATACGTCGAGTCCATCTACCGAGACCTTGAATGGCTTGGCGCCGCACCGACGGGCGGTGTTTTCTACGGATCCGATTATTTTGACGATTGCTATCGCTTTGCCGTTAAGCTCATCAAGGAAGGGAAGGCGTACGTTTGCGATTTGACGGCAGACGAAATGCGCGAGTACCGCGGCACCCTCACCGAGCCTGGCAAAAACAGTCCCTGGCGCGACAGAAGCGTGGAGGAGAACCTTGACCTCTTCGAGAGAATGAAGAACGGCGAGTTCCCCGACGGTGCAAAAACCCTGCGCGCCAAGATTGATATGGCCTCCCCCAACATCAATATGCGTGACCCTGCGATTTACCGCATCGTGCATACCTCCCATCACAGACAGGGAGATAAGTGGTGCATCTATCCTCTCTACGATTACGCGCATCCTATTCAGGACGCCTTGGAGGGTATCACCCATTCTCTTTGCTCTATCGAGTTTGAAAACCACCGTCCCCTTTATGATTGGGTGATTGATAACATTGGCTTTGAAGCCAAGCCCAAGCAGCGCGAGTTTGCCCGTCTGAACGTTACCCATACCGTAATGAGTAAGCGCTATCTGCGCCAGCTCGTTGAAACGGGTCTGGTAGACGGATGGGATGACCCTCGTATGCCCACCATCTGCGGTCTGCGCCGCCGCGGCTATACCCCTGCCTCCATCTTCGATTTCGTGGCAAGAGCAGGTATTGCCAAGGCGTATAGCGTGGTCGATATTGAGCTTTTGGAGCATTGTATCCGCGAGGAGCTGAACGAAACCGCGCAAAGACGCATCGCCGTTCTCAACCCCATTCGCGTGGTTATCACCAATTTCCCCGAGGACAAAACCGAGTATTTTGACCTGCCCAACCATCCCCAGAAGCCCGAGCTGGGAACGCGCAAGGTGCCCTTTACCCGTGAGCTGTATATTGACGCTGAGGACTTTGCCGAGGTTCCGCCTCCCAAGTTCTTCCGCTTGAAGCCGGGCGGTGAGGTTCGCCTGATGGGTGCTTACATCATTCGCTTCGAGGAGCTTTTGAAGAATGAGGACGGTAGCATCCGCGAAATCCGTTGCTCCTGCGATTTGGAAACGGGTAACGGTATGCCTGCTGATGGCAGAAAGGTGAAGGGAACTATCCATTGGGTTTCCGCTGCGAATGCCGTTCCTGCCTCCGCTATGCTGTATGACCATCTCTTCACGCTGGAGAACGTTGCCGATATTCCCGAGGGTAAGGATTACGGTGACTATTTGAATCTGGATTCCGTCAAGAAGATGGAAAACGCTATGCTTGAGGCCTCTATGAAGGATGCCAAGGAGGGCGAGCGCTTCCAGTTCGTCAGAGTCGGCTACTTTATCAAGGATACCAAGCACGAAAACACCTATAACCGCATCGTTGGCCTCAAGGATTCCTATCCCCAGAAGCCCGCAAACTAAAAAAACGAATATTTCCAAATGAAAAAAGCCTGTGGCCGTCAAGGTCACAGGCTTTTTTGTCCGTTTTCTGCAATTTTTGGGGCAAAATAAGGCCTTATATGCAATTTAAGGCCAAAAACGCGGCATTTGAAGGGGTAATGAAAATAAGGTAGAAATGCCGCTTTTTTGGCAAAAATAGGCCCAAAATAGCAAAAAAACAGCAAAAAAAGAGCAGAAAAACGCATTTAAGGCCTTATTTGCAATCGACAAAATTTTCCCTTCTTCGATAAACTGAAATAAAGAACACAAAAAGGAGAAGGGTATGAAAACCGTTATGTGCCTGACGAAAACCATCAAAAAGGCAAAAATGATTTATCTTTTAGAGGAAAGCAATGCCGAGGATCATCCCTTGCAGGACGAGCTTTTTGAAGAGGGCGCCGAGGGTAAAAAGCTATATCATGTTTTGGTGCGCCTTGAGCGCGAGGGCGTCAAGCGCGAGGCGAGTATTCCTGCTTTAACCGATAAAAAGGATTTTGCCATCTCGTTTTTAAAATTTTTGCATCGGTATTCCGTTTCGCCGCATTCCTTATATGATATTTACGTGGATTCCTTGACGCCGTAAAGCTCTTTTAAAAACAAAAAAAGGAAAAGAAGATTTGCGCGCAAAGGTTATAAAAAAAGGAACGCTTGCACACATTATTATCAGTTTGCACAAACAATGCAAAGGCGAATAATAAGAAAGATTGGTCGGTAATATGGGCAAGAAAATATATAAAGGTATCGTTGCTTGCGGCATAGCTTTTGCGCTTGCGGCGGTGCTGCTCCTCTGTGTGACGGCGGCAACGCTTCCGGGGGAAATCGTGGTGACAAGCACAAAAGAGCTGCCTTCCTATCCCTGCGTTGCCCTCTGTGATATGCAGTGGGATGCAGAGGGCGAGGCGGAGGGCATTTGTACCGTCTCGGCAAAGCTCTTTGGTATTATACAGTTAAAGAAAATAGAGGTGAAGGAAAAGGAGCCGCTTTCCTTAATCGTTGGCGGTGAAGCCTTTGGCGTCAAGATTCTGACGGACGGCGTTGTCGTAACAGGTTTTTCGCATTTCTCCTCCTGTGGCAAAAGCGTCTGCCCCGCGCAAGAGGCAGGGATAAGGGTAAACGACGTGCTTTTGTCCGTCAATGGTGTGCCGGTTCATTCGGCTTCGCAGGTGGCGGCTATGCTTGAAGCGGCGGGAGAGCGTGCCACCGTTGTTTGCCGTCACGGCGAGGAAAAAAAGGAAATCTCGCTTTCCTTGGCAAAATCGGATGAGGACGGTCGGCAAAAGGCAGGCCTGCTTTTGCGAGATACCGCCTCGGGCATCGGCACTATCACCTTCATTGATCCCAAAACGGGCAGCTTCGGGGCGTTGGGACACGGCATTTGCGAAAGCGGAACGGGAGAATTAACCCCGCTTTCCAGAGGCGTGGTAACAGATGTGAAAATTCACAGCATCGTCAAGGGCGAGTCGGGTGCGCCGGGTGAGCTTCGCGGCTATCTGTATGGCGAAAAGAAGGGAAGCGTCCTCTATAACACGCCAACGGGTGTTTACGGCGTGTTAACCTCGTACGAGCAAAAAGCGGCCCTTCCCGTAGCAACTGCCGATGAGGTTAAGGAGGGCAAGGCAACTATCCGCTGCGCCTTGGACGGTGAAGAGGTCAAGGAATATGAGATTGAAATCAAAAGCATCAATCGCCAAAGCGAAACAAAATCCTTTATCATTCGCGTGACGGATGAAGCGCTATTGGCCAAAACGGGCGGCATTATCCAGGGGATGTCGGGCAGCCCCATCATTCAAAACGGAAAGCTCATCGGTGCTGTCACGCACGTAATGGTAGCTGACCCGGCCGAAGGCTACGGTATATTCATTGAGAATATGCTGAACGCGGCGCAAAGCCAAATAGTGCCAAAGGCGGCCTAACGGTTAGATGAAAAACCGCCGAGCTCTTACAAGGCTCGGCGGTTTTCTTTGTTTTGTTCTGATGCGCCTCTTTTGCTTAATCGTAAATTGCATCGGGTAAATAGTCAAAATTATCTCTGACCGCCTTGGCGTTTCGCCCAAGCAATATATTCTTTCGCTTCGTATGCAAAAGGCTAAGCATCTATTGTCAGATGGAAGGCTGAAAATCAGCGCGATAGCCACGGCTTCGGGCTTTGAGAGCGCCGGCACGTTCTGCCGCCTTTAAAGAGCGGGAAAGTAAAAGCATCTCTCGTGCGTACCAAATAAGCTTAAAAAGTGCGTAAAAAAGCGCAAGCGTCAAAAGCGCCGCCACAACACAAAGCACGATATAAATGCCCATAGGGATGCTCCTTCCTGCGTTTCTTATCTTGAGTATAGCAAAAAAAGCATTTGCTGTCAAGTCAACGCTGTCTTACAGCGCTGTGCGCGCTTTTCTTTTTTGCCGATAGGCAAGCGGAGAAAGCCCCTCGCGGCGCTTGAATATTAAAATTAAAATTAAACAAAACCGTTGTCCCTATCGGAAGACACTCCACGAGTGCGTTCCAACAGGGACAACGGTCTTTTGAGCAAGCCATTCAGTATTGTTTTTTTATAAAAATTAGAATATGTCGTTGCTATTTCCAAAAGAGCGTGCTATACTGTAAAAAACGAAGGAGGGGTTTTGATATGATTTTTTATCCGCATGACCTGGTGAAGGAAGAGGGATGCTTCTTTTTCAGCGGTGAGGTGACCGCAAAGGCGCACCCTTGCTTGAACAAGCCTATCTTTCAAGAGCTTTTCAAAAATTTTTCGTATCAAAGCGCAAGCGTATCCTTTTCGGAAGAAAAGGAGCTTGTTTTTGCCGTTGGAAATGCGCCGCGCCCCTCTTTAAACGGTTGTGATTATGCGCTCTGCGTAACGGAGGAAGGCTTTTTCGTTCGCGGCAGGGACGAAAAATCGCTCATTCACGGATTTATGACCCTGCTTGACCGCTTTTTAGCTGATGAGAAAAACGGTGTCGCGGGCGTCGCGATAGAAAGCTGTCGTCTGTGCGAAAGCCCTCTTGTTGCAAGTAGAATGGTGCATTTCTGCGTTTTGCCCGAGGTAGAGCTTTGGGAAATACAGCGCTTTTTACGCTTTTCCGCCGCATTGAAATATACCCACGTCGTGTTGGAATTCTGGGGAATGCTGCAATATGCGTGTCTTGCAGAGCTTGCCTGGCCCTTTGCCTTTACCAAGGCGCAGCTGGCCCCCATTCTCCGTGAGGCAAGAGATCTTGGCGTTGAAATTATACCTATGTTTAATCATTGGGGGCACGCCACGGCAAGTCGCGTGATGCACGGAAAGCACGTCGTTCTTGACCAAAATCCCGCGCTTCAGTCCTATTTCAGCGAGGACGGCTGGTGCTGGGACGTCAGTCGGCCCAAGGTACGGACGCTTTTGCGTCAAATTCGCGGTGAGCTGATGGAGCTTTGCGGCGAGGGCACGTATTTTCATATTGGCTGTGACGAGGCCTATAATTTTGAGTTTTCCAAAAAGAACGTCAAGGCCCTTGCCGACTTTATAAACGAGGTCAGCGATGAGCTTCGTGCCGTTGGACGCCGCGCGATTATGTGGGGCGATATGCTTTTATACCGTCACCCCTCTTATCATTCCGCGAATCAATACGTCTGTTGCGCCCCATCTGCCGAAATGGAAGAATATTTTATGCAGGAGCTGGATAAGCGTATAGTCGTTGCCGATTGGCAATACTGGACACCGAAGGCCCCCGTAGAAACCGCTCTTGCCTTGCAGGGCGCGGGCTTTGATACCCTGCTTTGCCCCTGGGACGTAGGAAAAGACGTCCTGTCAGCGGCGCTTGCCACGGTAAAGGAGCAGGCTTTGATGGGGTATCTGCACACCACCTGGCATACCCTTTCTTCCGGAACGCCCTACGTTGTGATGGCCGCCAAGGGCGGCTTCGCGGAGGTACCGGATGCCGAAAAAATAAATATCCGTACACACGCCGCCGCGCTTCTTCGTAAGGTAATGCCCGCAAACGGAAACTACGAAAGAGCAGGCTGGAGTAAAATCCAGGTGAGCTGCAAAACAGATTGAACGTTATATCGAGGGAGGATGTCTGATCGTTCGCAGACACCTCCCCCTTTTTTTACCTTGTTTTTCCTTGACGGCGGTAGGCAAGCGGGGAAAGCCCCTCGCGGCGCTTGAATACGTTGGAAAAATAGTTGGCGTCGCTAAAGCCCACGGCAAAGGAAATCTCCGTGACGTTCAGCGTAGAATATTTCAGTAGCCGCTTGGCGTGGGAAAGGCGTAGGGCAAGGCATATATCTGCTGTGCCCCCGATGGCAAGGAGGTCAGACAGTATGAAATTGAAATCAAAAATATCAACCGTCAAAGCGAAACCAAGTCCTTCACCGTTTGTGTGACGGACGAAGCGCTCCTTTCCCAAACGGGCGGCATCGTCCAAGGACTCTCGGGCAGCCCTATAATCCAAGACGGCAAGCTCGTCGGCGCGGTCACCCACGTCTTGGTATCCAACCCCACGGAGGGGTACGGCATCTTTATTGAGAATATGCTGAATACGGCAGAGAAACTTTCTGAAAGCCCCGCCGCTTGACAGTCGGATTTGCGTTATATTGCAGCAGGAAGCTGACCCTCCCAAAAGGAAGGGCCAACTTTGAGAGTTCCTTGCTGTGCTTACAGATAGCTTGCGGAACGCTTGGCTACGGCATCTTTATTGAAAATAGGCTGAACAAAATGAGAGATTTAGCGAGGGAAAAGAAAAATGGCAATATCATTCCGAAGGCTCGGCTTGATATTGCCTTTTTTTATTTCTTTCGGTACGCGGACGGAGAAACGCCGATCTTTGCTTTGAAGATGTTGGAAAAATAGGTCGAATCATTAAAGCCGACCGAGAGGGCGATTTCGGTCACGGTAAGACTTGAATGCTTCAGAAGAATTTTTGCATCCTCAAGCCTTAGCTTGGTCAGATATTCACGGTAGCTTTGTCCTGTGCGCTTCTTGAAAACGTGACTGACGTACGAGCGACTGTATCCGAAGTGCTTGCAAATGTCCTCAAGCGTGATTTTCGACGCGTGATTTCGTTTGATATAATTCAAAACTACTTCGATAGGTTCGTTTGGGGGAATAGCATTCACCTTTTCCTTCATATATGCCAATTCAAGCATATCGCATAGTGGCAGAATCAGCGTATCCACCCATTCCTTTTTGGGAGTGTTGCATTTGAGGGAAGTGTATGCTGTGGCAAGCTTTTTCCGAGGAATATGATATTTTTGGGCGACTCTCGCGATATACGATTCGGCGTTGTCGCTTTTGTATCCGCTCACGGAAATAAATCCCATATATTCATCCCCGCGCCTGATTGGGTAAACAAACTCACGCACGCCTGCAAAGCAGCTTCCGCAAAAGGAGCCGCAGGTACACCTTCCGTTGACCTTCTCCTGCTTCTCGACACAATGCTGCCATAACCCGTCAATGCTCTTAATGAAAATGCAATAAGGGGTATCGTGAATATTAAAGGCTATCAACTCGCTGGAGGTAATGAGCGTTTCGCTGCCGTGAGGATGCAGCGTGACGTAAAGCCCGAACTCGTGTTTCAAAAACAGGATATAGTTCTTGATATTTTCTACGTTATACATATCTTCCTCTGCACAAAATTACATATATTATGCACACAAATTAAAGAATACCTGCTATTTTTGTGCTATGCTGATTATAGCATAGATCGTGGAGGATTGCAATATGAAAGCTGAAATTCAGGTCAACTACAAAGGAAAGTATGACGTAATCGTTGTAGGCTCAGGCCCTGCAGGTATGGCGGCGGCAATCAGCGCAGGGCGAAATGGGGCGAAAACCCTGCTCATTGAAAGTCTTGGACGGGTAGGTGGCATTTCCACCTCGGGAATGATGAGCCATTTTACCGGAAGATGCGGAAATGCGCTTTTTCACGAAATACTTGACCGTGCAAAGGCGAAAAACCGTTTTTATCCCGAGCGTGAAAAAATATATATTGATCCTGAGCTTCTGACCATCACGTATCTTGAAATGCTGGAGGAAGCAGGCGCCGATATCCTGCTCTACACGACGTTTTGCGATGTCGTTATGGTTGAAAACAAGGTCACGGGAATCGTATGTCATAGCAAGAGCGGCTTTTGCAGGTATGACGCAAAGATAGTCATTGATGCCAGCGGAGACGGCGACGTCGCCGAAAAAAGCGGTGCGGAATATTTCAAGGGGCGGGAGAGTGATGGCAAGATGCAGCCCGCAACGCTGATGTTCAAGGTCGGCGGTGTGGATACCGAAAGAGCAGTATTTCCGGAATCCTTTGAGTCCCTCGTAAAGACAAGCAAAGGCGAATTGCAGGCTTTGGCAAAAGAAAGGCTTCCCCATCCGGCAGGACACGTTTTGCTTTACCCTTCCACCCTGCCGGGCATTGTTACCTGCAATATGACAAACGTAACAGATATTGACGGTACACAAGCCGAAGACCTTACGAGAGCGGAGATCGTCTGCCGAAAGCAGATGCCGCTGATCGTTGACTTTTTACGCGAGTTTGCCCCGGGATATGAGAATTGCTATCTCCTTGGCTCCGCTTCGCTGATCGGAGTGCGCGAGACGAGGCATTTCAAGGGCGTAAAAACCATAACCGAGCAAGATATATCTGCAGCGGTACAGCATGAGGATGCCGTTGTGGTTGATGCGTACTTTAACTTCGACGTACATAATATTACGGGATCAGGTCTTGACAAAACAGGAAGTCAGAAGAATTTCAAGCAGCAAAGCGGCTATACCATCCCGTACGGCTGTATGATTCCTGAGAAGGTGGACGGATTGCTTCTTTCTGGCAGAAACATTTCGGGAACACATATGGCACACTCCAATTTCAGAGCGATGCCCATATGCTTCGGAATAGGAGAGGCTTGCGGTGTAGCGGCGGCTATCGCCGCAAAGAGCGACAGGCAACCGCGTGAAATAGATTCTGCAGAGATACGTAAGGTTATAGGAGGTAGTAAAAGTGGCTGATATAACATTCACCGGAGATATCATGTGCTCACCCAATATGACAGAGCTTGCAAAAAACAACTATTCATCGCTCTTTGCAAGAGCCTACAAACTCAAAAACTGCGACTATCTCGTTGGAAATCTTGAAACGCCGATAGCAGGCAAAGCAATGAAATTCACGCACGAACGCTACTGCTTCAACACACCTGAAAGCTACCTTACGGCACTGAAAGAATGCGGTTTTAATCTTCTCACGCTTGCAAACAATCATTGTATGGACAGAGACGAGCAAGGTATCAAAAATACACTTAAAAATTGTCGTAATGCCGGCTTTGATACAGTGGGAATATACGCATCCGCCGAGGAGCGTGATACACTATTCATAAAAGAACTCAATGGCATAAAGGTTGCGTTTATCAACTATACGTACGGCACAAACGCCTTTGCTCATCGCAGATTTTTGAAGCATCCCTATATGGTAAACCTGTCGCAACCGGAAGAAACGCTGCCGGGATCCATTCACCTTCTCAATAGTTATGAACAAATAGGCAACGAGGTAGAACGCATATACACTCACGGGAAAGATTTTGAGTATGTAAAGCCGTATCTTGAACAGCTTGAAAACGATATAAGACGTGCAAAAGCGGTCGCAGATTATGTTATCGTGATTATGCATAACGGTAGCCAGTATATAAGAGAAGTAGATCCATACTCGCTCTTCCTTGCCGATAAGATAAAGCAATTTGGAGCTAATATTATTATCGGTCATCATCAGCATATTATACAAAGCTGCTTGACGGATAGTGATGGGTATTTCAAAAGTTTCTGCCTTGGTAATTTTATGTATGACGGAAAGATTGAAGCGGATGACTTCTACTTTGATTCCCCACTCTTCAACGCCGTATTTCATCTTTCTCTTTCTCTGCAGGATGACGGTGGTATACAAGAAAAAAAGAGCTTTAGTATTTACACAACAGTCAAAGACAAGCTTGGATTGCCCTGTGCAATAGATAGCTACGATGTATACCAAAAGCGTAACGATACCTACCTGAGAGAGAAAATATTACGCTATGCAAATTGGTTTGCAGGGAGCAACAAATACCAAGACGTGCAGGAGTATTATGAATTATGATAAAAATACACAGAGATTTTATTGGTGGAAATATCCGTGTGAAATCCATCGACGGCGATGTGATCACACTTGAAAACGAGCTTCGCGATTCTTCGGAATGGTTTTATTGGGCGTTCTGCATCGAAGGCGCAGAGGGGCGCGAGTTGACCTTCCGTATGCAAGAAAACAGGCTTGGCTACTTCGGTCCTGCCGTCAGCCACGACCTGAAGACCTGGCAATGGCTTGGCTCTTCGGATGAAAACAGCTTTACCCACCGTTTCGGAGCGGATGAAAGACGTGTCTATTTCGCCCACCATATACTTTATCATCCCGATCATTTCTCTGACTTTTTAAGAGAGGAGGGCATTGAGGCGAGCGAGCTGTGTAAGAGCCGTAAAGGGCGCTCTGTCCCTTGTCTCACGTTGGGCGACGGTGACAGAACCGTGATACTCACCGCCCGTCACCACGCTTGCGAAAGCACGGGCAGCTACGTGTTGGAGGGCGTGCTTCGGGAGCTTGTTGACGCACCGATAGAAAACACGCGCGTTTTTGCTGTTCCGTTTGTTGACTACGACGGCGTTGTTGACGGCGATCAAGGCAAAGAACGCGCGCCGCACGATCACAACCGCGATTATACGGACGCCCCGATCTATCCTGAGGTTGCCGAGATCATCCAATATGCCGATCGCTACGGTTGCCGTTTCGGATTTGATTTTCACTCTCCTTGGCATAAGAGCGGAGAAAACGATCACATTTTTATTGTGAGAAATAGAATCGAAAAGCAGGATAAATATGAGAAGTTTGCCGATGCCCTGCAAAAGGAGCTTTCCGGCACGTTGATCTTCTACGCCAAGGAAAACGATCGCCAACCAATGACGGGGTGGAATCAACCTAGCCCGAATTTCGGTTATACGATGAACCTGCGCGAAGAGTGCGATCTTGCTTTTGCCCTCGAAACGGCGTATTTCGGTACGGAAAACAACAAAATCTCTACCGATATGCTGATTCGTCTTGGAAGAAGCTTCGCAAAAGCTATCAAGAGCTATATCGAAGCAACAAAAGAGAATTATTAACTTCAACAAGGAATTGTTCACGAGATTCCTTGAAAAAGGCTTCCTAGCCCTCGGCGCCCCGCTCTTGGATAAAAGAATTCCCTTGTAAGCAAAAAGAGAGAGCTTCACGGAAACCCCTCCGTGTCGCTCTCTTTTTTCAGCTTTAAGAAACGGTCAGCACGACCTTGCCAATGTTCTTGCCTTGGTAAAGAATATCCTGGGCTTCCTCCGCGCGCTCAATGGGAAGCACGGCGAAAACGGTGGGCTTTACAAGCCCCGCTTCAATTTTCGGATACACGTCGCGGACAATACCTGCCAGGATTTTTGCCTTCATTTCGGGTGTGCGGGAGCGCAGAGTGCTGCCAATAACGCGCACGTTCCGCACATAAATATTTTTTAAGTCAATCTCGGTCATTCTGCCTGCCAAGGCGGCAATCATAATCCAACGGGCGCCGTGAGAAAGATAATGCAGGCACTTGCCCATTATCTCGCCGCCCAAGCAGTCAATGGCAACGTCAACGGGATGGCCGTTCTCAAGCTCCTCTCGCAAGGCGGCGGCAATGTCCTCCTTGGCGGTCACCACCACACGGTCTGCGCCCAAATGGGCAATGCCCTTTGCCTTGTCCTCAGTCAGCACCGTGGTAATCACACGGACGCCAAACGCCTTTGCCATCGGGATAATGACGCTGGCAAGACCCGAAGCCCCCGCATTCATCAAAAGCGTGTTTCCTGCCTTGATGCCGCCTTCAATAAAGAGATTGAGGTAGGCAGTTGCAAAGGCTTCGGGAATGGCGGCGGCCTCCACTGTCGAGCAGCCCTTGGGAACGGGCATCAGCATATCGTGCTTGACTGTTACGTATTCGGCGTAGCCGCCGCCTCCCAAGAGGGCGCAGACCTTGTCACCAATCTGCCAGCTTGATTCTGCCGTAGCAGCCTCGCCCAGCGCCACAATCTCCCCCGCAACCTCAAGCCCCATCCATTCGGGGCACCCGGGAGGCGGCGGATAATCTCCCTCCCGTTGCATCAGGTCGGCGCGGTTTAAGGCCGCCGCTTCAATTTTTATCAAAGCCTCGTCGCTTTTCATCATCGGGTCTGGAACCGTATCCCAACGCAGGCTTTTATCTTTGTTTACAAGAATTGCTTTCATTTTATACCTCTCCTTTCGTTACAGTACCGCACAGTCTGGCAAATAATCAAAATTGTCCCTGACCGCCTTGGCTGCTCGGATAGTGGGCTGCGTAGGAACAGAGGTTGCCGAATGCTCGTGAACAGCCAAGTACATCACGCAGCCAAGCTGGGCGCCTATCATACGGTGCATCTTGGAATGCGTGCCGCCCGATAAAAACAGGAAGGGAACCGAAAGCTCTCTTTTCAGAAGGGCGGTGGTAGCAAGGTTGGCTAATTCCTCTTCCTCTGTGTTGGCGGCGGTGACGATTTTCACAATGTCCGCCCCACGTCTTTGCTGTTCAAGCGCAATTTCCAATACCTTTTCAGCAGGGGTGAAACGGGTCACGTGAGAGGACATCAGCGCCTCCTTACCCATAGCGTGAATGCGCTCTATCAAAGCCATCTGCTTTTCAATAGCATCAGGCTTCATAGAAAGCTCGTATCCGATACCCATACCGCAGTCATAGTCAAAGGCGCTTCCCGGCACGTCGCCGAGTGTCGCGCCGCAGGATAAGGCAAGCAAAAGCTTCTCGGCCAAAGCCTCGTCCTTTAGGGAAGCGTTTTGGCCGCCCCTGTAATTCGTTACGTAAATCGGGTGCCCTGCCGCCGCCGAGAAGATTTTTTCGAAATTTTCCTCCGTATGCATTTCGGGAGGCATACATTCAAGCTGAATGCCAAGCGCATCGGCGCCGTCTGCCAGGGCGTTTTTTATGGCAAAGCGCACCTCGTCTGCCGTGCTTTTCAAAATCATGCCCGTGATAAGTGGGCGGTTCTGATGTAAAAAGGTGGGCTTTCTCATGGCTGCACCAGCCTTGTCATTGCGTTTCGACCGCCGTCTATCATAATATTTTCGCCGTTAATAAACTGCCCCTTTACAGAGGCGATAAACAAAATCAAATCGATAATTTCCTGCGGATCTGCGGCTCTGCCGAGCGGCGTTTTCATATTCGCCATGGAGGGTCTCGTCAAAACGGGGCCGGGCGAAACACAAACGCACCGTATGCCGTACATCGCGCCGTATTGGGCCAGAGATTTCGTTAGTCCGTACATCAGCGCCGCCTTGGAGGTGGGATAATCCACGCCGTATCTGTCGCCCTCTGCGCCCGAAATTGAGCCGATGTTGATAATGAGACCGCTTTTTTGTAAGCGCATCTGCTTCAACGCCGCATGGGCAAAATAGAAGGGACCCTTCAGGTTCACGTCAATACCCCAATCGTATACCTCTATCGGAACGTCGGGAAATTCGGGGTAGGTGTTAAAATCCACCTTTTGC
>JAZRFK010000098.1:0-21307 GCA_045661325.1 Eubacteriales bacterium
GCTGGTAGCAAAGATTGACGCCGTTGCAGCAGAGGTTGCCGCTGTGAAGGGTGCTGCTGCAAACAACGACACCGCTAAGGCAGACCTTGAGGCTCTGGTTAAGAGAGCATACGCCCTCTTGGCAGGCACCAACCTGACCGATGCTGAAAAGACCGAAATCACGGAAAAGAAGAACGCAGTCAACGTATTGATTGCCGCTATCGAGTCCGCCGCATTCGGTTCCGAGGCAGACAACTTTAACGATGCCGTTATCGATGGCTTGAATAAGGATGCAAACGCAGACCTGAAGGCAGCCGTTGATGCCGCAATCGCTCAGGGTAAGGAAATTACCACGCACATTATCTTCAAGGATCTGACGGAAGACGATGACAAGATCAATGCATACCTGTCCGAGAACGGCAAGGTCGTTCTGGTAGGACTCACCGACTTCACCGTAGTTGTTAAGGCAAACGGCGAAGAGCTTGGCGAGGTTGCAGAGCTTGCAGAAAAGGTAACCCTGAAGATCGCTATTCCCGAGGAATTGATTCAGAATCGCCGCGTATTCAAGGTAGTAAGAGTACACAACGGTGTGGTTGAAGAGCTTGAAACCGAGGTAGTAGACGGATACGCCGTATTCTCCTCCGACTCCTTCTCCACCTATGCGTTGACCTACACCGACAAGATGCCCGTTATCGCTATCGTTGCCATCGTTGTTGGCGCCGTAGCAGTAGTAGGTGTCGGTGGTTACTTCGGCTATCGCGCAATCGCGGGCAAGAAGAAAGAGGAAGAGGCTTAATCAGTCCTTCCCAAAAGAAAAAATCCGATTTTTTCTGTAAAAAAAGCCAAGGCTTGCTTCGGCAAGCCTTGGAATGAAAAAGAGCAAGCAATAGAGCGTCACTCTAAAGGACAGTTTTCAAAAATACGGCATACCTCGAAATAGGTATGCCGTATTTGCGTTTGTGTCCATAAATACAGTGCTTGTCAGGAAAATTGACAAGTGAATTAATAGCTATTAGATATAAAGGACCGACAAGAGAGGGGTGTCATCAAGTGTGATTGAATGCAGAACTGCTCAATTCGGATTTCAACTCCCTTGACATCAGCATTTGGATAGCCGCAGAAACTATCATTCTGCCGTTACATACTGCATCGACTGTTTCAACAATCGGCATTTCTACGGTATATTTTTGAGCTAATTTAATGGCGGCGGGCAAAGCATTGATGCCCTCAACAACCATACCAACCTGTTCGATCGCTTTGTCGACCGCAATACCTTGTCCTATCAGCATACCGCAACGATTGTTGCGACTGTGCATACTGGTTGCGGTAACGATCAGATCTCCGATGCCTGCCAGTCCTCCGAATGTTTGCTCTCTGCATCCCATCGCGATACCTAAATGGGAAATCTCAGCAATTCCGCGAGTAATAAGCGCGGCTTTTGCGTTATCTCCGCAACCGAGCCCAGTTGCAATGCCGCAAGCCAAGGCAATAATATTCTTTAATGCACCGCATAGTTCTACACCGCGAATGTCATCGTTGGTATATGCTCGCATACAGCCAATAGTAAACACCTTTTGAATCGTTGCAGCAGCCTCAGCATCGTTACTTGCCGATGTGATAACCGTAGGAAGATCCTTAATTACTTCTTCTGCGTGAGTCGGACCTGACAGAGCAACTAACTTTACTTTAGGGTTTCTAAACTCGTCTGCAATAATCTCAGTCATCGTATAGAGCGTTTCCGCTTCAATTCCCTTGGCAACATCTACGACTATCTGTCCGTCCACTATATAAGGTGCCGCCTTTCTTGCCGTTGCTCTAACAAAGGGCGACGGAACAGCAAATACTAATATATCCATACTGGAACAAGCTTCTCGGATATCCTTTGTATATGCGATTTGCTTCGGTAAATCCACATCGGAAAAATTCGGATGCCTTCCGGTTGCTAAAAGATTATCTATCTCCGTTTCAATAGCAGACCAAACGGTTACTGAGTTGCCTGCATTGCATAGCATTCTTGCAAGAGCAATGCCCCATGTGCCTGCCCCCAGGACACCGACTTTCATTATATTTTGCATTGTTTTATTCTCCGTCCATTTTTTATCAAAGTTTAACAAATGAATAGGGTTATCTTTTTATATTATAGCATAAGAACCGCAGAAAATCAATCCGCGGTTTTTGCTTTTCTGTTAGCGGGTAAAACTGCCCTTTAGGATGCACCACTATAGCTTGCTCTTTTTTTCTATTGACAAAGGCGTGTTTTTTTGGTATAACAGAATTGAACATTTATTTTAAGGAGATTGCTATGTCTTGCTTTGATAGATATGCGTCCGCAAGGGAAACGTATGCCAAGCTTTCCATTGATACCGATGCCGCTATAGAAAAATTAAAAAGCATCCCGGTTTCTCTCCATTGCTGGCAGGGGGATGACGTGAAGGGCTTTGACCAGGACGGTCCCTTGACAGGCGGCATTCAAGCCACGGGGGATTATCCCTTTAAGGCAAGAAATCCCGAGGAGCTGATGGTGGATATGGAAAAGGTTATTGCCCTCTGTCCCGGCGCCAAGAAGCTCAATGTGCACGCCTGCTACGCCATTTTTGAGGAGGACGGCTTTGTTGACCGAGATAAGCTTGAGCCCCGTCACTTTAAAAAATGGGTTGACCTTGCCAAAAAGCACGGAATGGGCATCGACTTTAACCCCACCTTCTTCTCGCATCCCAAGGTGAAGGATGGGCTCACCCTTTCCAGTCCTGACAAAGCAACTCGCGATTTCTGGATTGCACACGGTAAAGCTTGCATCAGAATTTCCGAGTATTTTGCCGTTGAAACGGGCGTCCCCTGCGTGATGAACATCTGGACGGGTGACGGCTATAAGGATATTCCTGCTGACCGAATGGGTCCGCGTCTGCGTTATAAGGAAAGCATTGAGGCCATCCTTGCCGAGCCCTTTGATAAAGCCAAGGTGAAGCCCTGTATAGAGTCCAAGGTTTTCGGCATCGGTGTTGAGGCGTATACCGTGGGCTCTGCGGAGTTTGCGCTTTCCTTCGCGGCGATGCATGACGGTTGCTTGCCCTTGATGGATAACGGCCACTACCATCCCACCGAGGTTGTATCGGATAAAATTCCCGCGCTTCTGGCGTTTTTCCCCGAAATCGCGCTCCATATCACCCGTCCTATCCGTTGGGACTCCGACCATTCGGTGCTGTTTGATGATGAAACCAAGGAAATGGCCAAGGAAATCGTGAGAAACGACGCATTAGACAGAGTCTATATGGCGCTTGACTACTTTGACGCCTCAATTTCCCGCATCGCGTCTTGGGCAGTCGGCTTCCGAAGCTGGCAGAAGGCTCTCTTGACGGCAATGCTCACGCCCAACGCACAGCTTAAGGCGCTTCAGGACGAGGGTAAGCTCACCGCGCTTCTCGTGATGCAGGAGAGCGTGAAAATGCTTCCTTTTGGCGACGTTTGGGCAGAATACTGCCGCCGCTGCGGCGCCCCCTCTGAATGTGAGCTCTGGGAAGAAATCGAAGCCTACGAAAAAGAGGTTCTTTCCAAAAGAGTATAAAATTGCATAAAAAATCGCTCCGAAGGCCAACGCCTTCGGAGCGATTTTTGTATGTTCTCTTATTTCTCGGGAATGCCGTATTTCTCAATGATGAAATCCATGTCCTTGTCGCCGCGGCCCGAAAGGTTGATAAGAACGGAGCCGTGGTCCATTCTCTGGGCAAGCTTCATACCGTAAGCAACGGCGTGGGAGCTTTCAATGGCGGGGATGATGCCCTCCAAGCGAGAAAGCTTGTAGAAGGCGTCAATGGTCTCGTCATCGTTGATAACGTCGTACTTCACGCGGCCAATCTCCTGCCAGAAGGCGTGTTCAGGGCCGCTGGAAGGATAGTCCAAGCCGCTTGCCACCGAGTAAACGGGAGCAGGCTCGCCATTTTCGTCCTTCAGCATAATGCTGTTAAAGCCGTGCATAATGCCCTCGGTGCCGTATTTCAGGCTGGCAGCGTGGTCGCCAAGCTTTTCACCGCGTCCCAAAGGCTCAATGCCGTAAATATCCACAGGATCGTTCAAGAAGCCGGAGAAAAGACCTGCGGCGTTGGAGCCGCCGCCAACGCACGCCACAATGGCGCTGGGCAGGTGGCCTGTCATTTCAATAAACTGTTCTCTGGATTCCTCGCCAACAACGCTCTGGAAGTCTCTTACCATCATAGGGAAGGGATGAGGGCCAAGCACCGAGCCGATGCAGTAAATGCAGTCCTTGTATTCGCGGCTGTAAGCCTTGAATGCCGCGTCAACCGCCTCCTTCAAGGTGGCAAGTCCTTCATTAACCTCCACCACGTTGGCGCCGAGTATCTTCATACGGGCAACGTTGGGCGCCTGCTTTTTAATGTCCACAGAGCCCATATAAATGTCACATTCCAAGCCAAAGTAGGCTGCGGCCGTTGCCAAGGCAACGCCGTGCTGGCCTGCGCCCGTCTCGGCAATAATCTTCTTCTTGCCCATATACTTGGCCAAAAGCGCCTCGCCCATGCAGTGATTCAGCTTGTGTGCGCCGGAATGATTGAGGTCCTCTCTCTTGGCGTACAGCTGAACCTTGCCGCCCAAAGCGTCCGACAAACGCTCCAAGTGGGTAATGGGGGTGGGTCTGCCTTGGAATTCCTTGCGGATGCGGCGAAGCTCTGCGATAAACTTTCTCGATTGGCAAATGGAGTAGTAAGCCTCGGTAATCTCGGCCATCGCGGCCTTCAGCTCCTCGGAAATATAGCAGCCTCCGAATTTCCCGAAAAAGCCGTTCTTATCGGGATAATGACTGAAATAATCGTTAAAATCAACCTGTCCGAATTTCATTTTGTGTTCTTCCTTCCTTTTTTCACTTTTGTAAAAGAATGCGGCGGGGAACAAAAAATCCCAAGCGCCGTTGGCGCTTGGGACGAATCAATCGTGGTACCACCCAAGTTACTTCTTTTCTGCACGCACGGATATGCGCTCCGTCTTGTTAACGGGTTCGGCGCCCGTCGGTTGCTACTTGCCAAAAGGCTTTCGTCCGCCCTCGCGAGTCCATTCTGCGCATCTATCTTACCGCCCTCACAGCACCCGGCGGCTCTCTGGAAGAATCAAAACGCATACTACTCTCGTTCATCGGTTTAATTCATATTAGCACAGTTTGCGAAATTTGTCAAGGGGGTTACAAAAATTTCGCGTGTCAAAATTTCCTGCCTTGCGGCCGATGGCCTTATTCGTCAAGATTTCCTATCATCATCAGGGAAGCGAAGCCGGGAACGAAATTCAAGCCGATGGAGGAGAGAATCTTCAAAAAGACGCCGATATCCGTGTTTATGTAGAAGCATCCGCCGATAATTGCCGCCAAAAGCGCTAAAAGCCAGCAGAAAGCAGGCATATCGGAGGCATCGTTCTTTTCTGCCTTAGTCAAGGGCGCGCCGACCGTGCGGAACAAAATCAAGGAAATAAAGGTCGTTACGATGAGTGGGATAAGCATCAGCAGAAATTCCATAAATCCTGTTTTTGCGTACTTGGTTACGTGGTCGATGGCTAAGATACCCGTAAAGCCGTAGGAAAGCTGAAGCAGGGAGGTTGTCCAAGACAAAAAGGTTCTGCGCCCCTTGTGGCCAAGCGGTGCCTTCTTGTTTTCAAGCTGAAGAGTCGGCACCTTGTCCGTTGGCGTGTCTCTATTCTCGGTAATCACCTGCGGGCGCGTAGCGGCGGCCGCCTCTTGCTCGCCGGCGGCAAAGCGGCAGTCCTTGAGCATTTCGGCGCGGCAAACTGCCTCTTCAAAATCCTCTTGGACGCTGAATTTGTTTCTGAAAATGCATTGATTAAGCCCAAGCTGCATTTGAAGGCCGTCCGACAGCTCCACCTCGGAAAGATAGACGTTCAGCATTGGAACGTTTAAATTCTGTGCGAAGGTCAGCTCGCGTCGGCAGTTGACCGAGGAAACGAAATTGGGGGAAATAAAGGCCAAAACGCAGGCACTCTTGCGTAAATGGGAGGCAATGTATTCGGGCCATTCGCTACCTGCCTCCACGCCCGCGTCAAACCAAACGCGAAAGCCGTTGCGTTCCAAGGCGTTGATAACGGACAAAACCTCGTCCGTGTCCTTGTGAGAATAGCTGATAAAAATATAAGGATTGCTTCCTTCGTAGGGGGTCATCGCTTTAATCCTTTCGGTCTTATTCCTCGTCTTTTTCTCCGAATTCGGCCAGAACCAGATCCTTGTTGTATTCCAAAGTGTGTCTGATATGCCATTCGGATGTGAAAAGCAAGAAGTTTTGTCCTTTGAAATCCTGCACCCACTTGACGTCATATAAATGCAGCGTCTTGGGGTCGGTGTCGCCGACAATGCGGCGAATGAGAGAGTAGGGTTGAGGGTAAGCGCGATAGGTTACGTTGTATTCCGATTTCATACGGGATTCCAGAACCTCAAGCTGCAAAACGCCAACCACGCCCACGTATACGCGCTCCATACCCGAATCAGGCTCGATAAATATCTGTATCGCGCCCTCTTGGGCAATCTGGTTCATGCCTTTGGCAAACTGCTTGCGCTTCATGGAGTCTGTCTGCTCCACAAGCGTGAATACCTCAGGGGCAAAGGTGGGAATGCCCTCAAAGCGAACGCGATGCCCCTTCTCGCAAATGGTGTCGCCAATCGAGAAAATACCAGGGTCAAACACGCCGATGATGTCGCCGGCATAGGCCTCGTCAATCACCTCGCGCTCCTGTGCCATCATCTGCTGGGGCTGGGAAAGCTTCAAGGCCTTGCCGCCTTGCACGTGGAAATATTCCTTGTTTCTGTCAAAGCGGCCCGAAACGATTCGCATAAAGGCAATGCGGTCACGGTGTGCCTTGTTCATGTTGGCTTGAATTTTGAAAACGAAGGCGGAGAATTCTTCATCAAAGGGGTCGATGTCCTCTTCCTCGGTGTGACGGGGAAGGGGAGAGGTGGTTAACTCCAAAAAGTTTTCCAAGAAGGTTTCAATGCCGAAGTTATTGAGTGCCGAGCCAAAAAAGACAGGGGAGAGCTTGCCGTGGCGGATTTGCTCCAAATCAAAATCGAAGGATGCTCCGTCAATCAGCTCCACCTGGTCCACAAGCTCTGCCCGACGGTAAGGGCCTATCAGCTCGTCAAGCTTCTCCGTGTCGGTCAAGTCGCAGTCGATAGAGGCCAAGCGGTCGCGTCCACGGTGAGAGTCGCCGTAGGAAATAACGCGGCGCTCCTTGCGGTCAAAAACGCCCTTGAAGTTGACGCCGCAGGAAATAGGCCAGTTCATCGGATAGGTGCCAATGCCGAACTCCTTTTCCAGCTCGTCAAGCAAATCAAAAGGGTCGCGTGCCTCGCGGTCCATCTTGTTGATAAAGGTAAAAATGGGAATGTCGCGCATAGCGCAAACCTTGAAAAGCTTTCTGGTCTGCGGCTGGATACCCTTTGCCGCGTCAATCACCATTACCGCCGAGTCGGCGGCCATCAGGGTGCGGTAGGTGTCCTCGGAGAAGTCCTGGTGTCCGGGGGTGTCGAGAATGTTGATGCAGTAGCCGTTGTATTCAAACTGCATAACCGAGGAGGTAATGGAAATACCGCGCTTTTTCTCAATATCCATCCAGTCGGAAACGGCGTGCTTGTCAGAGGCCTTTCCCTTAACGGAGCCTGCGCTTTGTATCGCGCCGCCGTAAAGCAGGAATTTCTCGGTCAGGGTTGTTTTACCCGCGTCAGGATGGGAGATGATGGCGAAGGTTCTGCGTCTTTCTATTTCTTGGCGAAGGTTTTTCATTGGTTGGCGGTTCCTTTTTTCTGTTCTTCGGGATAAATGGTGCGTTTTTCAGTATACATGCTGTTAAAGGCCTCCTCTAAAAGACCTTGGAAATCAACCTTTTCGAGCTCGGCCATCACCTTTTCTATCTGGGGACGGGTGCGAGGGTGACGGGGCGTAAAGACGGTACAGCAGTCCTCGTAGGGCAAAATAGAGGTTTCAAAGGTGTCAATCAAACGGGCAATGCGAACGATTTCCTCCTTGTCCATACCAATCAGAGGACGGAAAACGGGAAGGGAAACCACGCTGTTCGTCACGGCAATCGCCTCCATCGTTTGGCTTGCCACCTGCCCCAAGCTTTCGCCTGTTATCAGCGCCTGGGCGTGATAGCCCTTGGCGCAGCGCTCGGCCAGCGTCATCATAAAAATGCGCAGAAGAAGCGTGAAATATTCCTCCTCGCAGTTATCGCGAAGCTCCTCTTGCACGTGGGTCAAGGACATAATGTGTACGTACATCTGACCCGTGTAAGCGCAAACCTTGTCTGCCAAGGTCAAAACCTTTTCCTTGGCGGCCTCGCTGGTGTAGGGGAAGGATTCAAAATGAAGCGCCTCAATTTCCATACCGCGCTTAGCCATCATAAAGGCGGCAACGGGAGAGTCGATACCGCCCGAAAGGAGCAAAAGCCCCTTGCCTGCCGAGCGATAGGGCATACCGCCGGCGCCCTTTTCCTGTCCTGCGTGGATATAGGCGTTCTTTTCCCGAATTTCCACCCGCACCACAACGTCGGGGTTGTGAATGTCAACGCGTATAGAGGGAATGGCATCGAGAATAGCGCCGCCAACCTCTGCGGCAATGGTGGGAGAGGGAAGAGGAAAGGACTTGTCCGAGCGCTTTGCCTCTGCCTTAAAGGTTTTCTTGCCTCGCAGAAGAGAGGGAAGGTAGGCCTTGGCTACCGAAAGGATGTCTTCCATGTTTTTCTCGGCAACGGCGGCGCGAGAAACGCCCACAATGCCAAAAACGTGCAAGCAGGCATCAAAGGCCCCGTCTATATCGCAGGCATCGTCCATCGGCTCAATAAAAACGGTGCTTTGCGCGTGAGAAACGGAGAAACGTCCGTAAAGCGCCACTCTTCGCTTGATTTCCTTGGCAAGCTTGGCCTCAAAGGTTGCGCGGTTGGCGCCCTTCAAAACAATTTCGCCGTATTTGCATAAAATAATTTCCTTTATCATACAAGAGTCCTTTCGTCAGGAAAAAGAGATGGTGATGTATTAGTCGTAATGCAGATATATTACGTCAAAGTGTTCGAGCTTGTCAAGCGTAAAGTAGAGGCCGTCCTCCTTCTTTTCATAGGAGATGCTCGCACCCTGCACGGTGTAAAGCTCGCGCGGCGTCACGTCCTTGTGGAAAGCGAACGTAACGTTCGTCAGCGGAATGGGGCGGCGAAGCTCCTGATAATTCAAAAGGGAGAAGGTGTAGTATTTCTTTTCGGGATTGTGGCGAAGGACAAGCTCCAAGGCCTCGCTCTCGTCGGTGGTTACGGTCAAGCCGCCAACCTCGTCAAGCAAAAGGGAGAGCAGGTTGGCAACGATTCTGTGGTCGCAGTCGTTGGCAGAGCTTTCAAAGCCCACCGCAGAGTAAAGGCAGGCGCCCTTTCCGTATTTGTTGTAAACCAAAGCAGGCACGTTTGTCTTTTCCGCAGGGGGATTGCTGATAGCGGAGGAGTAGCGCGCAAAATCTTCCACATCGCTGAAGGGAAGGGTAACGGTGGCAAGCACCTTGGCGTCTTTGCTTGCAAGCTTAACCATAGGCGCCCGTTCTCTTTCCTTGCTCATAGCGGGGTATTCCTCGTTGAAGCATTCGAAGAAGGGCAAAAGCTCCTTCTTGGGTGCTACGTAAACGGGGCGTCTGTCGCACATATCGGTGAAGGAAACGCCGAAAACGTCTTTCAGCATAAAGTCATTCTGCGTTCCGTCCGCGCAAAGAAGGGAGGACAGGCCACTGGCGTATACGCGCCCGCCGTTCTCAACGTACTTGGCAATCGCCTCGCACTCTTTCTTGGTCATACGGTACAGGTTCGGCAAAATCAGAAGCTTGTATTCGGAAAGGTCACCAAGGCTCTTCTCGGTGATAATGTCATAGTCAAAATGCGCTTCGCCCAAAATGCTGTTGATTTGTTCAAGGGCGTTTCGGATGGGAAGCGTAAATTCCGTCAGCTTAATGGTGGGCTGTCCGTTCGCCTCAGGCGCGGAGAAGGACTCGAAGTTGATGTAAACGGCAACCTCGCGCTGAATTTTGTCGTCCACGTCTACGCGGGAAAGGAAGGGAGCAAGCTCCTTCTTTACCTCGCCCATCTCGGTGTAAAGGGCAGGGTTCAGCGTTCCCTTGGGGTCAATGGCATCAATAAAGAGGAAGCTGCCGCCGCCAAGAAGCGCGGAATATGCCTGGGAAAGAATCTCACTCTTGTTTTTCAGCGCCGTGTGATAGGTAAGGTCGGGCGCACGGGAGATCATATACTCAAAGGGAAGCTTGTTCGAAAGCTTGTGGAAGAGGCGGCAAACGATGTCCGTTCTCGTGCGGTTCGCGTAAAAGTCGCCCGACAGATAATCCATCGTGGCAAAATAACGGCTGCTGAGGCCCGAGCCGTAGGAAAAATGCCAGCTCGCGCATTGGTAGGAGAGGGAAATGTCGGGCTTGGCCTTTTTTGCCATAGCCGTAATGCCCTCGGTGTAGCTTGCCACCGTGTCCCACTTGAAGTCTATGTAGCGCAAAAAGCGCTCGTCCTGCCAGTCGATTTTTTCGGGCAGATCAAAGCCCGTTTCCTTCTTGTATTTCTTGCGGCAGTAGTCGCAAATACAGTCGGGGGCAAAGAAGCCAATCATATCAACCCAAAGGCCGTCAATGTCATATTGCGAAACCATTTCGTACACCATCGCGTGAAACAGAGAACGGAAGGGAGAATTGAGGCAGCAGGTGCCAAAGCGGCCATGCTCACCCTTGATATAGCCGTTGCTCATCTTCACCTGCCAGTCGGGATGCTGACGGGCGCACTCGGTAGACCAGCTGTTCAAATAGCCGACAACCCCAATGCCGCGGCGGCGAAGAGCGGAAACCGTCTCTCCGAAAATGTCGCGCTTTTTGGTGATTTCGTGGCAGTAGCCGATCTTGGAGGGGTACAGGCAGAGGCCCAAGCAGTTGGAGGCGTATACATATGCCGTTTCAACGCCCGCACGAAGCATATTGTCAGCATATGCCTCCGCGTCAAAGCTTTCGAGATTTCCCTCGCCGTTGGGAATGTGCATATCGACCAGACAACGAAAATAGTTTTTTTGATACCAGGGCTTCATAGAGCTTCTCCTTACGTAAAAAGGTTATGGTCTATTTAATCACGATATATTATTATAACATAAGGAGAAGCTTTTGGCAATAGAATATTGAAATATTTTGACCGTTTTTATCCTTTCTTGCCTTGCTTTTTGAGAATACTGTTCAGCCGTGTAAGAAACGCGTCGCACTCTCGCTTGGTGTTGGTAAAGCCAAGACTGAGGCGAAGCGTCCCCTCCTTTTCCGTGCCGAGCGCGCGGTGAGCAAGCGGCGCACAGTGCAGGCCGCCGCGCAGGGCAACGCCTCGCTCGTCAAAAAGCTCGCAAAGCTGGGAGGGGGTGAGCCCTCGGGCCTGAAAGGCAATAATGCCGTTTCCTCTTTCCTCGGGCAAAATCAGGCGAAGAGAGGGGATGCTTGCAAGCCTTTCCTTCAAATAAGCCTCAAGCGTGGCAATATGATGGCCGATTTCCGAAACACCGCGTGCCGAAATTTCCCGAAGCCCCGCGCGCAAGGCGAAAATAGCAGGGGTCGGAAGCGTACCTGCCTCAAAGCGCTCGGGATATTCCTCGGGCATTGACGGCGAGGTTGAAAAGGCGCCGCTCCCCCCAAAAACGAGAGGGGGAAGGGGATGGTGGGGATCTCTTAAAATCAGAAAGCCCGCACCCTGCACGCCGTAAAGACCCTTGTGCGAGGGGGCGCAAAGGGCCGAAATCTGCATTTTCTCCATCGAAACGGGAATATGCCCCGCGCTTTGTGAGGCGTCAACGAGAAAGGGAACGCCTCGCCTTTGGCACACCGCACCTATCTCACCAATAGGCAAAACCCTTCCGCAGATATTGGAGGCGTGCGTGGCAATCACCAAGGAGGTGTTCTCGCGTATCCGCGCATCTACCTGCGCTGCCGCGTCCTTTCCCGATGGGTAAATCTCATAGGTGATGCCTCTTGTCTCGGCCAAATGAAAAACGGGACGAAAAACGGCGTTATGCTCCATATCGCTGAGCAGTATATGACCGCCCCTCTTGGCAAGGGCGAAAATGGCAAGATTTAAGGCGTAGGTGGCGTTTTGCGTGAATATCACGCCCTCCGGGTACGGCGCCTCGAAAAAGGCGGCCAGAGCCTCGCGGCAGGCGTAAATTCCCATTGCCGCCGCAACGGAAAGGCGGTGGCCGCTTCTGCCGGGATTTCCCCCTGCCTCGTTGAGCGCGGCCCTGATGCTCTTTAATACGGCAGGCGGCTTTGGAAAGCTTGTCGCCGCCTGATCGAAATATAGAAAATCAGAGGACCTCATACCGAATCCCCGCTTTTGTTAAGGCGTCGGTAGCCTCGTAATAATAGCGCTTGTCAAAGCGCAGACCCCAAGCGCACCCCCCTGCTCCGAGAGAGTCCGTTTTAACCATCTTCGCAGGAATGGAACGGGCTTGCAGGAGGCTTCGCGCCTTCGAGGTCTGACTGGTAGAGCCGATGCGAAACAGAGTGTCCATAATGGGCTTCATGTTCTCCTTTCTCTGCGTCCTGCCTCCGCAAAAAGAGGCGAAGGTGTGACGCATTAACAGTATATGAAGCCCCGTAGCCCGCCGTGCCTTTGTTAATGCTTTCCCTTCGCGGCCAGCATACGCAAGGCCTCCAATGCCTCTGCAAGTCCTCCAAGCTCGTCTATCAGACCGCAACGAACGGCCTCCTTGCCTTCAAGCAAGGTGCCAATGTCATTGGCAAGGGTATCTGTGGAGGTCATCATGCGCGCAAGCGCGTCCTCTGTAACGTGCGAATGTCCCGAAACAAAGCGGATAATGCGGTTTTGCATACGCGCCAGATAGTCAAAGCTCTGCGGAACGGCAAGCACCATTCCCATCGTGCGAACAGGATGCAGGGTCATCGTGGCAGAGGGCACGATGAAGGAGCGCTTGGCAGAAACCGCCAAGGGAACGCCAATGGAGTGACCGCCCCCCAAAACCAAGGAAACCGTGGGCTTCTTCATGGAGGCGATGACCTCAGCTAAGGCAAGCCCTGCCTCCACGTCGCCCCCCAGGGTGTTCAAAAGAAACAAAACGCCGTCTATCTCCTCATCCTGCTCCAAGCTGAAAAGCAGGGGAAGCAAATGCTCGTACTTGGTGCTTTTTCGGCTGCTGTCTAGGGCCGCGTGTCCCTCAATTTCTCCGATAATGGAAAGGCAGGTGAAAACGCCGCTTTTGCTTTCCACGCGCGCCGAGCCAAATTTTTCCACCGACTCCGCCGTTGCGCCGTCGCGGCTTTTTTCCTCTTTCTTATCCGTTTTCATTGGCAAAAAATCTCCTTTTTCGAAAAAATAATATTTTTTTTTATTTTTTACAAAAATCTTTGCTTCTAAACTTTACATTTTCATTTTTTTGTGCTACAATGGTTAGGATTGAAAAGAACTTCATATAAAGGAGAATGAAAATGAGCAAAGTTTTAGTAGAAACCTCTGCGCGTCACGTGCATCTTTCCCAGGAGGCGATTGACACCCTCTTCGGTAAGGGATACACCTTGACCAACAAAAAGGATCTTTCTCAGCCCGGCCAGTTTGCCTGCGAGGAGAAGGTAGAGGTTATCGGTCCTAAGGGTAGCCTGAAGATGAGTATTCTTGGCCCCGCGCGTCCCGCAAGCCAGGTAGAGATTTCTCTGTCTGATGCCCGCACCCTCGGTGTGAAGGCTCCCGTTCGTGAGAGCGGCGATATTGCAGGCACTCCCGGCTGCATCATCAAGGTTGGCGAAAACACCGTGGAAATTTCCGAGGGCGTAATCGTCGCAAAGCGTCACATTCATATGACCACCGCGGATGCCGCAGAAATCGGCGTGTCCGATAAGGAAATTGTAAAGGTTCGTCTTGATACCGCTCGTCCCCTCATTTTTGATGACGTTGTGGTTCGCGTCAGCGATAAGTTCGCTCTGGCTATGCACGTGGATACCGATGAGTGCAATGCCGCAGGCGCTTTCGGTGAGGTTTACGGCGAAATCGTAAAATAAAAAAACGGGCGGAAAACGGTTTATGCGTATTTTGTTTCAGGGCGATAGCATAACGGACGCAGGGCGTGATAAGCGCAATTACTTTCACCTCGGCAACGGTTATCCCAAGTACGCCGCAGAGCATCTGCGCGCGATGTGTCCCGAGCAGGAGCTTGAGTTTATCAATCTCGGTATCAGCGGCAATCGCACGGGCGAGCTGTTTGATCGTCTTTATCCGGACGGTGTTTTTCTTGAACCTGACGTTGTATCTATTCTGATAGGTATCAATGACGTTTGGCATCGTCACGGCAATAGCGTTATGACCACCGATGCCCAGATTGCATTGAATTACAGATGCATTCTGGAAGCCCTTAAAAGAGATACGAAGGCAAAGATAGTTATGATGGCGCCCTTTATGCTGGACGTTGATGATAAGGAAGAGGTCAGGGAAGACCTTGGCCGCATTCTTCCTACTGTCTACGCGCTTGCAGAGGAGTTTGCCGACGTCTTTATTCCTCTCGATAGAATTTTCGCAGAAGCCCTCAAAACCCAACCCGAACCGCATTATTATTCGCGTGACGGCGTACATTTGAATCCCAACGGTGCCGCATTCGTCGGCAAGCTTTGGGCAGAAGCCGTCAAAAGCATCATCTGAGTTAATTTTATAAAAGGAGAACATATATTATGGCAAAACTTGTTTATTCCAAAGAAGTGGAAAACATGTGCGTTGTTGCCAAGGGTCCTCATCACGGTCCCGCCCCCATTCCCGAAGAGGGCCTGTGGGTTAAGGCAAAGGAAATTACCGACATCTCGGCGTACACGCACGGTGTGGGCTGGTGTGCACCCCAGCAGGGCGCTTGCAAGCTCTCCCTCAACGTGAAGGACGGTATCATCGAGGAGGCCCTCGTTGAGACCATCGGCTGCTCGGGTATGACTCACTCCGCCGCTATGGCAGCAGAGATTCTTCCCGGAAAGACCTTGCTTGAAGCACTCAACACCGACCTTGTTTGTGACGCTATCAATACCGCTATGCGCGAGCTGTTCCTTCAGATCGTATACGGCCGTTCCCAGTCTGCCTTCTCCGAGGGTGGTTTGGTTATCGGCGCAGGTATGGAAGACTTGGGCAAGGGCGAGCGTTCCATGGTTGGTACTATGTACGGAACCAAGGCCAAGGGCGTTCGTTACCTCGAAATGACCGAGGGCTATTGCACCAGAATGGCGCTTGACGAGGACAACCAGGTTATCGGCTACGAGTTCGTTTCTCTGGGCAAGATGACCGATTTCATCAAGAAGGGTATGGAGCCCAACGAAGCATACGAGAAGTCCAAGGGTACCTACGGCAGATTTGCTGAGGCCGCTAAGTACATCGATCCTCGTAAGGAATAAGAAGGAGGAAATAAGGAATGGCACATTTTGAAGGTTATGAAAGACGCGAGGCGAAAATCCTCGCCGCATTGAAAGAGTACGGCATTTCCTCTATCGACGAATGTAAGGCAATCTGCGATGCCAAGGGCATCGACCCCTATAAGATTGTAGAGGAAACCCAGCCTATCGCATTTGAGAATGCAAAATGGGCATACACCGTTGGCGCCGCAATCGCCATCAAGAAGGGCTGCACCAAGGCTGCTGACGCTGCTGCCGCTATCGGTATCGGCTTGCAGGCATTCTGCATCCCCGGCTCCGTAGCAGAGAACCGTCAGGTTGGTCTTGGCCACGGTAACCTGGGCTCTATGCTTCTCTCCGAGTCCACCGAGTGCTTCTGCTTCTTGGCAGGTCACGAGTCCTTTGCAGCCGCAGAGGGCGCCATTAAGATCGCTTTGAACGCAAACAAGGTAAGAACCAAGCCCCTTCGCGTTATCCTGAACGGTCTTGGCAAGGACGCCGCTATGATCATTTCCCGTATCAACGGCTTTACCTACGTTCAGACCGAGTTTGATCCTTACACCGAAGAGGTTAAGGTTATCAAGGAAACCGCATATTCCAAGGGCGACAGAGCCAAGGTTAAGTGCTACGGATCCGATAGCGTTCCCGAAGGCGTTGCTATCATGCGTCTTGAAAACGTTGGCGTTTCCATCACCGGTAACTCCACCAACCCCACTCGCTTCCAGCATCCCGTTGCAGGTACCTACAAGAAGTGGTGCCAGGAAAACGGCAAGAAGTATTTCTCCGTTGCCTCCGGCGGCGGTACGGGCAGAACCCTGCATCCCGACAATATGGCAGCAGGCCCTGCTTCTTACGGTATGACCGATACCCTCGGCAGAATGCACGGTGACGCGCAGTTTGCAGGATCTTCTTCCGTTCCTGCTCACGTAGAGATGATGGGTCTCATCGGCGCAGGTAACAACCCCATGGTTGGTATGACCGTTGCGGTTGCAGTTGCTATTGAGGAAGCAAGCAAATAATCCTTGATTTATAAGGCTTTTTGAAACTTTCTTGATTTTTAGGAATCATTGAAAAGGTTCTCAAACTGAAAATCAACAATAAAAAAGTTGGACACATCATTAACGTATTTTCGTTCGTGATGTGTCCAATATTTTTTTATTTTTTAGGAGGAATTTTAAGGTGAAAAAGATCAAAATGGCAAGAGGTGTAACACTCACTTTTGAGGAAGGCTGTAATATGTGTGAAACAAAAACTCCCATAGCCGAAATTTCCGAGGGCGTCGGCATCGAGCCGAGTAATTTTGCAAGAACCTTTAAGTCCGAGATGGGAATGAGTCCGATGCAGTATAAAAAGAAGCACGGAAAAAAATGAGTTTGGATAATAGATTCCCATAGTTAAATATATTTAATCGGTTTGCCGCGTTAACCTTGACAGACATAATCCGTTGTGTTATACTTTATAACGACAAACGGAGGTCGAAATTCTTGAAATTTGTCGATTTCTGTTGCAATGATATAGTAGCAAAAAAGCGTTGTCGCCTTTTCGACATTCTATAATCATTAAAAACAAAAAGCGACAGGAGAAAATGGTATGCATCAAGATGTTATCAACCTTTTGCGAGAAGCACCGCTGTTTCTTACCCGCGCGGGATGGACATATCATCCGCCCACAGTAGATGAAAACGGCAGATTTCGTTACGGTTTTCCCGAATACGATGCGTTTATTGAGATCTGTCGCAGATTTTACGATGCCGGAGTGCGAGTTTTTCTTTCAAATCTTCCTGTCGGCTGGATAGACGAGGATACATACGATTTTTCTTCTCTCGACGAAACTCTTGATCGCTTGTTTGCGGCTATTCCCGATGCTTTATATATCCCAAGACTTCGCCTCGACCCTCCCTTTGCTTGGATGGAAAAACATCCCGAGGAAATTTGCGTTTTCGAGGGGGAGTCAACCGATCCCGAGGTAATACGAGAGCTTGTTAAGCAGGGCAGAGTGAACAATACGTATGATATGACGACGGAACCCCATCCCAACGGGCTTCAACCCCTGCGTCTTGACGAGCCCATAGGACTGCAGAGCTTTTCGTCGAAAAAATGGCTACTCGATGCCGAAAAAGCGCTTGAAGCCGTGATAAACCACGTTATGAGCGGACCTCACAAGGACCGATTTGTAGGCTTTCATATATGCTTCGGCGGCACTTGTGAACTTCTTCACTGGGGCAACGGCGGAGACCGTATAGGCGATTTTTCAACAAAGCACACCGAGGCGTTCTATAATTGGGCGGTAGCAAAATACGGCTCGCATACGGCTCTTTGTGAGGCGTGGCAAATGCCCGATCTTACCTGTGAGGGCTTCTCCGTACCGAGCGCCGAGGTTCGTTTCAAAAAGAGCAAAACTCTCTCCGAATTTTATCGTACCGATTCCGACGGTTGTATGGTCAGGGATTATGAGCTTTTCCATAGTGAGAGCCTTACCGATGCATTTTTAACCTTGGCAAAGAAAGCAAAGGAGCTCTGTCCCGAGCTTGCCGTCGGAGCCTTTTACGGCTACGAGGGATACGGACATGAGCATCTTGATAAAATGCTTTCGTCTGATTACGTGGACTACCTTACAGCGCCCAAGCTTTATGATGATCCCGTCCCAGGAGGCAGAGGCGGAAGCGTAGCAAAGATCGCCTCCGTGATGAATAAAAAGCTCTGGATCGAGGAAATAGATAACCGACCGCACACCGCCTGGGATCCGAGAAAATTTGCCTCTCACGTGAACGTTGAGCCTGCAAAAAATCTTGAGGAATCGGCAAACGTGCTCTGGCGCGAGATGTGTAAATTAGAGCAGGAGGGCGCGTCCTTCTGGTGGATGGATCAGGGAGATGCAAAGCACCGCTGGTACGACTCCGACGAGCTTATGGACGTGATCTCCGATATGGTTAAGGTCCATAAGGCGCTATATAAAGCATCACCCTCGGATATATCCGAAACTGTTGTTATCAGCGACACCGCTGCAAACTATTATGGCGGTATCAGAATCTTTCCCAAGATACGCAGAAGGCTTCTGCTTTCGGGAGTACCCTTCCACGAATACCGAATGAGTGATATCGACTCGCTCGATCTTTCGAGATGCAAGCTGTTGATATTTACCTCGCCGATGCTCTTGACGAAAGAAAAATTGGAGCAGATAAGAAAAAGAGCTCCCGAAGGCTGCGCGATCCTCTTTACCGATCTTCCCGGCGTATGCGCGGATGATGTGTCCTTGGAGCGTGTTCGTGATATTATAGGCATTGAGCCTTTCTTTGATGAGAAAAATGGCGGGATTTGCTTTGCTGACGGTGGATTTTTGAAGCGTAACGGAAATATAGGGCTTTCAATAGATCCCCTGCGTGTGCTTGAGGCCTTTGACGAAATCGCCGACAGCGTAGATCTTACAAGATTTATTGACGGCAGAGGGGTTGTTCACGGAAACAGTCTTCTTTTGGGCGTGTTCGCAACCCGAGAAGAAGGAATAAAGGAATGCCGACTTCCCGAAAGAGGCGATTGGTACGAATGGTTCTCCGGAAAATCGTATACAGACACCGACAGAGCAGAGATCGATTTGCCACCCAAGGGCGCGGCGGTGTTTATAAAAAAAGAACTTTGGGAAAAACTTAAAATATTACCCTAAATCCCTTGCTTTTTTGTGGGAAATCATATTTCTTAACAGCCGTTTTATTTATCCATTCGCAACTTTTCCGCAAACTCCTTAGCCACATCATTTACGGCAACATCAAAACGCGATATAATGTTTTCAGGAAATACGCAAACGACGTGTTCGACGAATATGATTTAATGGCGAAAAGGGTTCCTAAGTCTTATATTATAAGACTTCTTGCAAAGCCTCCCGCTCTGAAGCCTTCTCAAAGCTTACTAACGCACAGATAATGATGGGTCTCATCGGCGCCGGCAACAACCCCATGGTTGGTATGACTGTTGCTGTTGCGGTTGCTATCGAAGAGGCTTCCAAGTAATTCCTTGATTTTCAAGGCTTTTTAGGACTTTTTGGAATTTGTGAAAAGTGTTTTAAAAATCAAATTGCCCTAAATCATAAATAAAAAAGTTGGACACATCGTTGACGTATTTTTGTGCGTGATGTGTCCAATATTTTTTGCCGCCTTCCTCTTCCTCAGCTACGGTGGGCAGTATAACAAAGAAAAGGTAGACAGCAGGCAAGCCTGTGTCTACCTTTCTCTGATTTCCGATGGTTATGCTTTTCGGGAGAAGGGGCGGAAACCGCCGGTTATGCAAAGGTAACGCCCCTGCAGGTACAGCTCCTTCAAACCCTTTGCCAGAGAAGTGTTCGCTGGCAGCTCTGCCAGCTCCACCTCCGACAGAGAGGAGATCGCACGGTCAAACACAAATGCGAAGACCTCCACACCGTTGGACATGGACGGGAACTTAGCAAATCTGCTCTGGAAGCCGAGAATGTTGGCGGTGGGGCTCAGGATATCCTGCAGCTCCGGTGCCAGCAGCCAGGAAATACACACACAGCCCTTGGCATTACACTCCGGCAGGACGCTTTGGAAGAAATCCTCCACTTCTCGGAAGGCTTCTTCTAAGGCCTCCGGTGCAAAGGACTGGGTCTTGGGAATATGAAGGCTCACAAGCACATCCCCCGGGGTGTAGACCGGTGTCCATTGGGACTTGGGCAGGGAGAGCACCGCTGTGCTGCCCAGACCCTTGGCACCATCGACGGTGCAGCCCTCATAGCAATCTTCCGTTTCACGGTATTCAGCCGTAAAGGCACCCTCCGGATCCGTTGCACCCGCCGCACCCAGCAGACGGCCGTTGCGGTGGAATTTCACACCCGTATCTGCCAGAAGAACCAGTGCGCCCTCCGCATTTTGAAATGCCCGGATGGGCAGGCGGATATCACTGCGCAGCTCGCAGGTGAAGTTGTTCAGTCGGTACAAAGCGCCGGTGCTGTAGGTGGTGCACCATAGGAAGTACAGCGGGATAAAGGCATGCCGACCTGCCAGTCGAAAGGAAGCGGAAATGCTTCCATTGACGCCGGAGAAGGTGGCTTCCAGGATATCCTTCGGCAGCTTTCCGGTGCACATCTGCTCGTAGGTTTCCCGAATCCGTGCCAGCATGGGGTATAGGGGACACATATCCCAGCCAAGGGGATCCTGCCCTTCGGGAGCCTTGGGGAAAGCCAGTCCGGGGAATACGATCTCATGGTGCTGTCGGTTGCCTAACATTCGGTGCAGCGTCTTGGCAAACAGCACCAGATCGGCATTGGCTGTGACCGCAGGGAGCGCAGCCACCGCGGCTTCCAGATTGGTGGTAAGGATCGGTGTCACGGCGGCGGTTTCTCTGACAAATTCCTCTGTCAGCCATATCGGCAGACCCGGCTCCTGCAGGGCAGCTTCATAGCATTCGTCAAAATACGGTGATATCTCCGACAGATCCAGCCGCTTCAGCAAAGGATTCATAAAACCACGCTCCTTTCAAGTCCTTAAAGTACGGTTTTGATCAGCTTCAGGTTTTCAATATCCTGACGGTCAAGGAAGGTGAAATAGGTATCCATGACGATGTCGAATTCCTTGCGCATCACGGCAGGATTCAGAGGCACAGGTGCCTTTTGCTGATAGAATGCCATCATATTTTCCTTGTAGATCTTACGAAGGACGGTCTCGTCGGTGATCCGCATAGGCGGGATCGGATGACCGAGGGAATAGAAGAATTCGTCCTCCTCTAAGAAGCCACGGACCATATGGTCCAGCTCCAGAGACTCGCTGCCGTCCAGATCCTTGGTGTTGGAGCCAAGATCGGTGCCGAAAATGATCCGATCCTGATATTTGTCAAAGAAGGGACGCCAGATCTGCTCATTGGCAGCAAAGTCGGGGAACATGAACTGGTTGGGGC
>JAZRFK010000099.1:0-6206 GCA_045661325.1 Eubacteriales bacterium
AAGAGCCCTTATGCTACGTGCTGCAAGATACGGAGTATGAATTTGATTTTTCGTCGGCCTTTATCAAAACCGAGGAGGTCAGTTACAGAAAAGATATTGAAGGCAGGGAATATTACGGTAGACGCATTCAGTTTTACGTAAAGGATTTCCCAAGATTAACGGTCAAATTGAGCCTTTGCAAAATAAATGAAAAATGGTACTATGTTGAGTACGACGAGGCGTTTGCGCTGTCGGACGCGTTTTTGAATGTGCTGCTGGAAAATGATATCTTACCATAAGAATAGAGAGGTGTCACTATGAAAAACAATCCCGACGTTATGCAAAAAGCAAAGCAATATGTCAAGCGATATAAAATATGGTGTACTGTATTTGGCTTTTGCATTGTTTTGGGTTTTTGCTCGGTCGCTTTGCAGGGGAATATAATTGCCACGCTTGTAGCTTTAGTTGTGCTCCTTTTGATGATTCTTGTAGGCAGTCCTATTGTATTCAACAAATGTATACTGTCAATAGTGAACAAGAAACTGGATGCCGATACATATCTTGCCACGGTGTATCAGGGAAATTTCGATACGCCTGCGGCTTTATGGCAATTATACGGTGAGTATTTTTGTGGACATTATCAAAATGCGGTCAGCATTTGCAAAATCAAGCTGGCTGACCCTAAAACAGCCAAGCGCTATAAGTACCATTACCTCACGTATCTTGCCAACGTATATTTTGACGTTGGGGATGATGAAAATCTCCGAAAAATTTGCGAACAGTATGAAACGGCATTGGCGGCGGAAAAGCCGAGCAAGCAAGCCAATCTGCGTACGCGCTTTCCGCGTATGACGTTTTACGATTACTACTTGAAGCAAAACATAGATGCCTGTATGGCGTGGGTGAATGCCCCTACGAACGTAACGCTTAACCAATACCACCGCACGCTTTGCAAAGCAAGACTCGCGCTTTTGCAAGGAAATAGAGAGGAAGCCGCTCGGTTTTACGAAGCGTTAGCAAAAGAGGTGCCCGGGCTGAATTACGGCAAAATAGCGGCGCAAAAATTGGCAGAGCAAAACAATCAACCGCTTGACGATTCCTTGCAAGCATTGAGCTTTTCAGACGAGCCGAAAGAGGTAGCCTTATATCCCGCGAATAGACGCAAGGTCAGAAGGATACTCACCGTTTGCTTGCTCGTGCTTGGCTTACTGTATGCAGCAGTAGGGACTTTGCGGGTTTTGGATTCGGAAAAGAGATATGAAGAGAGCATTCGCGTATTGGTAGAGCAGGATTACGATGGCGTAGAGGTGCTTGACACGTTTACTCTCAAAAACGGCAAAGACATTATCGACACAATGTTTATTTGCAAAACGGATAAAGACATCATCGTGGGCTGTACCTATGTTTACGAGGGCGACCCCACACAGTATTATAAAAAGATGACTGATATATCCATCGCATCGCTGTCGGAGGAGCGCTCGCCGCTTTGGTATTGCTCTTTTCCGTCAAAGACCTCTTTCAATCAGATAGAAAGTTATTTCTACACGGTTGAAGCGGACGTTCCCACGGACTACGTACACCTATCCACCTTTGAGGTAAACGGGAAAAAGGTGTATTATGTGATAACAGAAATAGTACCCGGGGTTGTCATAACTATGTCAGCTGAATAATAACAAGCATCGAAAAACGCCTTGATTCATTTTGGGCGACCAAGCAAAAAGTCCTTTTTTACAAGGGCTTTTTGTGTTTTCAGGGTAGTTTTTGAGCTTTTTTACAGTTTTTTCGATATAATAAAGGAAGACGAGCCCTTGCAGAGAAAAACGAAATTTCACTTGACGGAACAATGGTTTTATATTATAATAATTTTAAAATAAAAAGAGGTGCGATATGATACATTCTGTTTTAATTATCGGTCAATCGAATATGGGAGGCAGAGGCTTTGCCAATGAAGTAGAACCGATTGTCAATGACAAGCTGATGGTTCTCAGAAACGGAAGATGGCGTAAGATGTATGTTCCCGTAAATCCGGACAGAGTCACATCGGGCATCAATTTGGTGGAAAGCTTTGCTGACTTGTACGCGAAAGAAAAAGATGTGGAGGTGGGAATCATTCCCTGCGCTGACGGCGGTTCATCGCTTGATCAATGGGCTGTTGGCGGACTTTTGTTTGATCACGCCTGTTATATGGCGGAGCTTGCACAACGCACATCAACGATTGTGGCCGTGCTTTGGCACCAGGGCGAGTCGGATTGCACCGAGGATTTATATCCGCTTTATGAGAAAAAGCTTTTGAAGATCATAGATGCTTTCAGAGAACGCCTGCAATTACATGACGTGCCGTTTCTCTTGGGTGGACTGGGCGATTTCCTGGCAGATTGCGAGATAGCAGCGTCATTTAAAAATTATCCGCTTGTCAATGATGCTTTGCAGCGCATTGCCTCTAAGCGAGAACGCGTTGGATTTGTACCTGCCACCGGGTTGGGATCCAATGCCGACAAGCTTCATTTTTCCGCCGCCGCCCTTCGTGAGTTTGGCGAGCGTTACTACGAAGTATTTTTAAAGCATGAGGATAAGAATAAGGTGTTTGCTGAAAAGCCCAGTGCTGACCTTGCCATTGTCAATCATATCGAGACACTGTAAATGCAGTCGGAAGAAAAATGATGTGTATCCATGCACCTGAGCAAAGTGTGATGGAGCGTGCATATCTATATCACATATCCGAAGATGGAAATGCTTTGAGGATTGTTGCCGAGATTCCCCTCTGACCATAGAAAATATGAATGCAATATGCCATATGCAAAATGCACAAGGTCGGACTTTTTGCTTAAAGCGAAAAGCTGTAATTTTATACGATAAACCCACAAAACCACCCTATCGGGTGGTTTTGTTTTGGCTACAAAATGCTCAAAAAGAATTGACTTTGTGTATAAAACGCTTTATAATAATCTTGGATAGAGCATAGTGCCGAGTAGTACTAATCGACATAAAGCAGGAGAATAAAAATGCCGGGAAAATTTATCTGTCATAAGGATTTCGCATCCTTGGAGCCTATACCTTTGTTTCATAAAGAATTTGCGGATGCGAAAAACGAAAGCAATGAAGAACAATATTTGAACAGACACGTTCTTTTCCGTAAAAGCGCTTGCCTTGGCAAGACGGAAAAGGCCATTCTCAACATTACGGCGGACGATTATTTCAAGCTCTATATCAATGGAAAATACGTGCTGCAAGGGCCACCGCCCGCCTACCCCAATCGGTTTTATTATATAGAAGCAGACGTTTCCGCGTTTTTGCGGGAGGGGGAGAACACCTTTGCCGTACATACCTATTATCAAGGGCTTGTCAATCGCGTTTGGGTTTCGGGTGATTTGCGCGCTTGCTTTTGGTGCGAGCTGTCCTTGGACGGCGAAATTGTGCTGCAAAGTGACGAAAGCTGGCTTTGTCATAATCACACGGGCTATACCTCTTGCGGAAGGATTGGCTACGATACGGCGTTTGCCGAGCGGTATGATTCTTCGGCGCGGGAAATCGGCTTTGAAAGACCTGACTTTGACGATGGCGCTTGGGAGCACGCCCGCGTTTATCTGAATGCCGATTATCGCCTTGAAAAATCCCCTATAAAGCCGCTTTGCGTATACGAGGTGCCACCCGTGCTTGTCGAGCGGCGCGGAAATACGGTTTTTTTGGATTTTGGGCAGGAGCGTGTTGGCACGCTTTGCGCCGACGGTCACGGTAAGCGCGGCGATACGGTCTGCATCCGTTGTGCCGAGGAGCTGTACGAGGACGGAAGCGCGCGGTATGATATGCGTTGCAACTGCCGTTATGCAGAGGAATGGGTTTTGTCGGGCAAAGAGGACAGCTTGGAGCAGTTCGATTATAAGGCCTTCCGCTATGCAGAGTTCGTTTTGCCTGAGGGCGCTTCGCTTCAAAATATCCGTATGCGTGTGCGCCACTATCCCTTTGAAAAGAAGGCTGTATATGAAACGCAGAACGAGAAGCTCAAAAGGGTTTTATCGCTTTGCGAGGATACGCTGCACTATGGCGTGCAGGAGGCGTATTTGGATTGTCCCACGCGCGAGAAGGGACAATATTTGGGCGATTTGGCGGTTTCGGGGCGCGCCCATTGCATTTTAACGCAGGACACCGCGCTTTTAAAAAAGGCGCTCCTGGATTTTTGCCAATCCACCCTCATTTGTAAGGGTATGATGGCCGTGGGAACCTCCGCCTTTATGCAGGAAATCGCAGATTATTCGCTATTATTTCCCTCTATCGTTCTGTGGGTGTATAAATTCGATAAGGACGAGGCGTTTTTGCGGTATACCCTCCCATATTTACAGGGAATGTACGAATATTTTGCGTCATATGAAGACCAAGATGGGCTGTTAGATGGCGTTGACGAAAAGTGGAATCTGGTTGATTGGCCCGAAAATCTTCGTGACGGCTATGACTTTCCCTTAACCAAGCCCATCGGCAAGGGCGCGCATAACGTGCTCAACGCGTTTTGGATTGGCTTTTTGCAGGCCTTGGATGAAATTGCAACGATTGTCAACGAGCCGCAAACGGGCAAGACCGAACGGGCAAAGCAGGCCTTCCTTGGCGCGTTCTACGATGAAAAAACGGGCTTGTTCTGTGATTCGAAGGCAAAAACACATTCGGCGGTTCATTCCAACGTGTTGCCGCTTTTGTTTGGCATCGGCACGGAGGACGAAGCCTTAAAGCGCCGCTTGATTGATTTTGTTTGCGAGAAAAGATTAACAAGCATGGGCGTGTATATGGCGTATTTTGCCTTGGCGGCGCTCGTCAAAAACGGCGAAACGGAAAAGGCCGAGGAATTGGCAACGGATGAAGGCGCTTGGTTAAATATGCTGAACGAGGGCGCAACCACGACCTTTGAGGCGTGGGGCAAGGACCAAAAATGGAACACGAGCCTGTTTCATCCTTGGGCAACAGGGCCGCTTGTCGTGTTTGCCAAGGAAACGGACGTATATTAATCATAAGACGGCTTGAACGCTTTCATGCGGCCGTCGGTTAAAAGGAGAGCTATCAATATGCTGCTATATATCATCAGACACGGCGACCCTGATTATGAAAGGGATTGCCTGACTGAAAGGGGGAAGCTTCAGGCGGAAGCCGTCGGCAAACGAATGCTTGCCTCAAAAATTGACAGAATTTTCTCTTCCCCTATGGGACGGGCGAAGGAAACGGCAGAACCCGCCTGTCGCTTGCTCGGACTTGAAAAAAACATAGAGGAATGGACGCACGAAATCGGAGAGGAAAGAATAACTACCTTTCCCGATGGCGTAAAAAAGTCCATCACCTTCGTGCAGAACACCTATTATCTGGAAAACGGCGGCATTCATTTGCCTTTTGAAAGAGCCTACGAATGCATAGGTATTAACGAAACGCGAATGAAAGAGGCGGTTGGCTATATCGAAGAAAACGGCAAGGCCTTTCTCGAACGTCTGGGTTACCGCGAGGAGAACGGCATTTACCGCATTTTGAGACCAAACGAGGAAAGAGTTGCGCTGTTTTGTCACGCCGCGTTTGCGCGCGCGTGGCTCTCCGTCTTGCTCCATGTCCCGATTCATATTATGTGGTCGTCCTTTGAATATACGCATACCGGCGTCACCGTGGTTCAGTTTGAGAACAACGCAAACGGCGTCACAGCACCCAGATGCCTTTCTCTTTGTGACCTTTCTCATTTGTATGCGGAGGGTCTTGATTTGAAATACAATAACGGCGTTGCGCTTTAAGCTGCCACCTTTTGCCCCAAAAAAACACCCCTTATCGCATAATCCCCGTGACTGTGCGATAAAGGGTGATTTTTCTTTTTATGATTGCCTCTCTGCTTTTAAAAGAGATTCCTCGTATAAGGCAAATTCCATCAGCTTTTTTGCGGTGCCTGTATGGCAGTTGAACCAGAAATCCTCTAATTTTTCGGCGCAATCCTCTCCATACCAGTAGGTAGCAATGGCGCCGTTTTCTTCATTCTGCGTACGGGTTATCATATCGGCCAGGGCGCGCGCTTTTTCGAGGAAAAGGAGGTTGCCCGTTAGGCGATATGCGTCGCAAAAGACGGACAAGGCAGAAGCGGCGCTGCCGTTTATCGGACGATACCATTCATACTGTTCAAGTGCCGCAGGGTAGAGCCAGCTGCTCGTGTCATAAAGTGCCGCCTTGGCGTGCGGTCCCCAAACAACGAATTGGTCCTCCACAAATCGCGCAAG
>JAZRFK010000100.1:0-18827 GCA_045661325.1 Eubacteriales bacterium
GGCATCGAAGATGGTAATGGTCAGAGTTAAATCGAAGCTTTCGCCCGCGGTGTTCATTGGCATCGAAGATGGCAATGGACAGAGTTAAAGCGAAGCTTTTACTCGCGGCGTCCATTGGTATCGAAGATGGCAATGGACAGAGATAAAGCGAAGCTTTTACTCACAGCGTCCATTGGTATCGAAGATGGCAATGGACAGAGTTAAAGCGAAGCTTTCACTCGCGGCGTCCATTGGTATCGAAGATGGCAATGGACAGAGGTAAAGCGAAGCTTTCGCTCGCGGCGTCCATTGGTATCGAAGATGGCAATGGACAGAGTTAAAGCGAAGCTTTAACTCACCTATTCATCCTCGCGCAAACGCATTCTTCTGTAATCATCGTAGCTAATCAAGACATCACGCGGCTTTTGGCCGTTTGGCTCGCTAACGATGCCCATTTCTTGCATTCTGTCAATCATACGCGCGGCCTTACCGAAGCCGAGAGAAAGCTTTCTTTGCAAAAGCGAGGTGGAAATTTTACCGTTTTCAAGGGCAACCTCCACGGCGCGATAGAACAAATCGTCCTCACTGTCCAAGCCGTCACCTGCGGGAACATCCACCGCTCCGCGCTTTTCCTTATTGCACTTTTCGCTTTCTCGCTCCATATCTGCCATAATTTCTTCGCTGTATTCGACAGAATCGGAGTTTGTGCGAAGGAAATCGGCGACGCGATTTACCTCATCGTCATCAAGGAATGCGCCCTGCACACGCTTGGGCTTTAACATTCGCATACCGGGGCAGAGGAAAAGCATATCACCGTCATTCAAAAGCTTTTCCGCACCAACGCAGTCCAAAATCGTGCGCGAGTCTACCTGCGCGGCAACGTGGAATGCGATACGGGAAGGAATATTGGCCTTGATAACGCCCGTGATAACGTTGACGGAGGGGCGCTGGGTACCGATAATCAAAAGGATTCCTGCCGCGCGCGCCTTCTGGGCAATACGGCAGATGCTATCCTCCACAGCGTCCGGCGCCTGCATCATCAAATCATGAAGCTCGTCAATGATAATGACGATTTGAGGAAGCTTCTCCCCTTCGGGATGGGTTTCGAGATACTTGTTATAGGCTTTGAGGTTACGAACACCCGCTTCCTCAATAATATCGTAGCGGCGCTCCATCTCGTTGACCGCCCAGGAAAGCGCGCCTGCCGCCTTTTGCGCGTCCGTCACGATGGGAACGAGCAGATGCGGAATATGCGAGTAGGACTTAAACTCTACCTTCTTGGGATCGATGAGGATGAGCTTGACCTCATTGGGTCTTGCCTTATAAAGCAGGCTGACGAGAATGGAGTTGATACAAACGGACTTACCCATACCCGTGGCACCTGCCACCAAAAGGTGAGGCATCTTATCAAGGTCAGCAAAGACAGGCTCGCCGACAACGTCCACGCCCAGACAAACCGTTGTTTTTCCGGGGGCGGATCGGAACGCCTCCGTATCCAAAAGGCCGCGCAAGCGAACGGCGCTATATTTGAGGTTGGGAACCTCAACACCAACCGCCGCCTTGCCCGGAATGGGCGCCTCGATACGAACGGAGAGCGCCTCCAAATTCATGGCAATTTCATTTACCAGATTCTCAATGGATTTGATGCGGACACCCTCATCAGGCACAAGCTCATAGCGCGTCAAACGCGGGCCGCGAGAGACCTGGTTGATTTTAGCACCGATATTGAAGCTTGCAAGCGTTTTCAAGAGAATATCGCCGCGCCGTTCAATCTCCTCTGCACTATCCTGGCTATCGGACTTGTCCTCATCGTGCAAAAGCGAGAGAGGGGGGAAGGTATAGGCGGGCGCAGTTTTATCGGCAACGTCTGCCTCCTCGGCAAAGGATTCAATGCCCGAATGCTCGATTTTATGCGCGTCCACAATCTGAACGCGGGGCTTCTCGGCAGCAGAGGGCGCTATGGGTTTTTGGGGCGCCGCCACAGGCGCTTCATCCTCAAAGCTATCCTCCACGTCCTCGTCCTGCTCGTAAGAAGCAAGGTCAAAGGCAGGGATAGAAACGTCCTCTACCTCAAGGGTTGCCTCATTTTCAAGGCTGTCCGTTTCGGGAATATCGGAATCCTGTACCATTTCCACGGGCGGAAACTCGTTTTCCTCATCAACGAAGGAGAAATTGTAGCCACCCTCTTGGGTGCTCGCAGAAGCGGGCTTTACAGGCGAAACGGGAGGCACAACGGGCGTTTCCTCTTGTACTGCAAAGGGGCGAGAGGCAGGCTCGTCATCCATTGAGAAGAAGGGATCCCTTTCGGCAAAATACGGCTTTTTGGTCGTATAAATCGGCGTTTCACTCGGGGCGGGTCTTTCCTCCTCAAAAACACCTTTATCAGCCTCAGCGTCATAAAAGGTTCGTCTTCCGCTTCCCGCAGGGAAAAGAAAGGGATCCTCTTCCCTTACGCCACCCGTGATGGCCGCGCGCTCCGCTTGGGGCAGGGCTGCCGCGGAATCGGTAACGGGGAGCGCTTCTCCGTAAAAGGCGCTGACGGCACGCTTTTCCGCCTCATTTTTCTTTTCAAGCAAGAGCCTTTCCTTTTCCTCGGCGTAACGCAGGCGTTTTTCCTTGCGCGCTTTCGCGACCGAGACAAGCTTCTTTTTCAAGGCAAGAAAGACCATAGTGGGCGTGATGCCGAAAAAGACCATTCCAAAAAGAATGATAAACAAAACGCTCAAAATTACGGTTCCCGTAACGGAAACGGTATAATGCAAGGCAAAGCCGATATAGTTGCCAAAGACACCGCCGCCAATCTTGTTCACCCCCATGGCAAAGAAGGAGGCGAAGGCCGACTTTTGCTCCTCGGGAACACCGAAGGTATAAAACATCACAGCAACAAGCAAGAGCCCCAAAAGCGAGAACAGAAGCTTACGCAAAACGGTGTGCGCCGCATAATCCTTCTTGAAAAAGATGGCGCCGAGAATCAACAGGGGCGGCAGGCCAAAGGCCGCGTTTCCAAAAACGCCAAAAAGCGCATAATGAAAGAACTCGCCCACAACGCCGACGGGCGTTGCCGTATACACGCAGATGCCGAAAAAGGCGCCAAGCGCCAGAAGAATGACAGGCATCGCCTGGACGAAGAAATCGTCCTCTCGGCGAGGCTTTTTCTCCTTCACCGCTTCCTTTGGCTGATTCCCGTTATTTTCGGGATTTATGTTAGAAGAGCCGCCCTGTTCATCCGCGCGGCTGTTATTCCATTCATCCATTTTTATGCCCTTCCTTTCCTGTTGGTATCGCTTTGCCATAATTTTCGCAAAGACGGGGGATACTGCTTTTCGGTATAATATTCCGAAAAGCAAGAAAACTATGTTTGCTATCTATTCGACGGGAGAAAAAATCAATATAATTATACGAGGTTATCATATATATTGTAGCAAATTTTCCCTTGAAATACAAGAGCAATGACGAAAAAAAAGAGAATCTTTTCGCATTTTTCCGTTTTTGCCGACAAATTCCCTCCTCCCGTCGACAAAAGAAAAAAAGGAGGCTGATGCCCTTGAAGCAAAAGTGTAAAAAAATCCCCCTTCTCCCCGCCGTTTGCGCCTTGGGAGCAGGGCTTCTAAACGGTCTTTTGGGAACAGGCGGCGGTGTTCCCTTATGGTTTGCGGCAAACACCCGACAGGAACGAAAGCGCGCATTTGCCACATCTGCAACGGGCGTTCTCTTTTTGTCAGTCGAGTCCCTTCTTTTATCGCCCGACAGCGCCTTTGCCGTTATCAAAGAATTAACCCCGCTTTTCCTCATATCTGCGCTTTTGGGCGGCGCACTCGGAAGCCTTTGGCTCGGCAAGATACCGACAAAGCTTTTGAACGGCATTTTTGCGTTTTTGCTGATAGGCTCGGGCGTCTTCGTGCTTGTCAAGGAATTGCTTTTATAGGGAGTGTGTGCTTTGGGTATTTTAAACATTACCGTTGCTCTCGCACTTGCCGTTCTGGCAGGGCTCGGCGTTGGCAGCGGCGGCATATACATTTTGTTTTTGACCGAGGTGCTTGCCCTTCCTCACGAGCAAGCGACTGTTGGCAATCTTTTGTTTTTCGTTGCTGCTCTTATTTCTGCCGTTTGTATTCATATCAGGCAAAAACGGCTTGATTATCCCTTTCTTTTGCAAATTCTTTTATTCGGCGCGCCCGGTGCTTACCTCGGCTTTCTTCTCTCGCAAAATCTCCCTCGCACGACTTTGCGAATCATTCTCGGCATTTTTTTGATCCTATCGGGTATTTTAGCACTGTATAGCAGCAAAAAGAGTCAAAAGAACCGCAAAACCAAGGAATAGCCATAAGGAAGGGCCTCGCCCTTCCTTTTTGAAAAGGCGGCAGTTTTATTTTCTTTTTTTCATTTATCTGTTGACAAAAGGAAAATTCTGTGCTACAATGTTGCTTGTTCGAGAGGCTTTGTGCCTCCCCGTCAATTTCATATTGGGATGTCGCCAAGTGGTAAGGCACAGGACTTTGACTCCTGCATCCGCTGGTTCGAACCCAGCCATCCCAGCCAAAAATCCCGCGCGTCAGCGTGGGATTTTTACTTTTTCACTTTTCACTCTTCACTTTTCACTAACTCGGCGGAATTTTTGGCAAGATAATAAAAGGTAATAAGTAATAGTGAATAGTGAAGAAGTGTTTTTGATTTTGCTACGCAAAATCTTCATTTAGGTTGAAAAATTCAATTTTCTATTCAAGCCGCTATACCGTTTTTTAACCGAATGATAGCAACGAAAAAAGCCATTTGCATTCGCAAATGGCTTTTTCATTTTTTATTTTTCGACAAAAAGCTTTGTTCTTTCTAAAACCCTTATCAAGACGATGCCGATGACGATACCCGCGACGCCTTGAACGGCGTTGGCAGGGATATTAACAAGGGCGGGCGCGAATCCGTAAAGGAAGCCTTCAAAAACGAAGTAACCGAGAATCATCAACATTTCAGCAAACACACCGCCAACTATCTGCGAGGGGAGCTTGCCTATTCTCTTCTTCATCAGCTTGAAGCAGAGGTAAACCACCACGGCCATCGCACCCTTGATTATAAAGGTTGCAGGAGCATACGTAACGTAACCCGAAAACAAATCCGCAAGGGCTGATCCAAGCCCTGCCGCCAAGAATCCGTACAGAGGAGAAAGTATCCATCCTGCCAAAAGAACGACACAGTCACCGAGATTTAAGTAGCCCTTTAAGGGAGAGGGGATTTTGACTATCATCGTGGCCACAGCGACAATCGCCGCCAACAACGCCGAGAGAACGATTTTTTTAATCCTGGAATGCATTTCACGATTCCTCCTTTACATTTGGCATAAGATAGTATATAATAGAACTGGCTACATAACAATTACCAAATAAGGAGTATTTTATAATACCAGATGAAGTACATCGTTGATAAAGAGAGCCGCCCCGTTTACCTGCAGCTTTACCGTCAGATACGGGAGGATATTGTAAACGACATCTATCCCTACGGGAGCAAGCTTCCCTCCAAGAGATCTCTTGCGGTGGAGGCGGGCGTTAGCACGGTAACGGTTGAACACGCCTATTCCCTGCTTTGCGAGGAGGGCTATGGCGAAGGGCGAGAGCGAAGCGGCTACGTTGTTATCTTTCGGAAAACGGACGGTTTTGCAACCTCTGCCAAAAAAGAGGAGCGACAGCGCCCCGACTATCATACGAAAGACGAAACACCCGGCTTTCCTCTCTCCGTTTTGAGCCGAGCAATGCGAAAGGTTTTGGCCGAGAAGGGCGCGCTTTTGCTTGAAAAGTCAGACAACCTCGGTTGTACGGCATTGCGAGAGGCCATCAAGCGTTATCTTGCGCGCAACCGAGGCATTGCGGTTGATACGGCTCAAATCGTTATCGGTTCGGGCTCCGAATATCTTTACGGACTCATTGTCGAGCTATTGGGAAGAGGGCGCGTCTTTGGCATTGAAGCCCCCTCCTACAAAAAAATCGAAGAGGTCTATCGAGCAACCGAGATAGAATACACCCTTCTTCCCTTGACGCCATCGGGCATTGACAGCGACTCTCTTGCCGAAACCTCTGCTGACGTTCTGCATACAACGCCCTACCGAAGCTACCCGAGCGGCGTTACCGCAACGGCTTCCAAGCGGCACGAATATGTCCGTTGGGCTCGCCAAGGCAAGCGCTACATTATTGAGGACGATTTTGAATCCGAGTTCTCGGTTTCCACCAAACCGACAGAAACGCTTTTCGCACTTTCCGATAAGGACAACGTGATATACCTGAACACATTTTCCAAGACCATTTCCCCCTCCCTGCGTATTGGGTATATGGTTCTTCCCAAGCATCTTTTGACAATTTACAAGGAGAAGCTTGGGTTCTATTCCTGCACCGTTCCTACCTTTATGCAGTACGTTCTCACCGAGCTGATTGAGAGCGGCGATTTTGAGCGGCATATCAACCGCGTCAGAAGAAACAAGAGGAAGGAGCTTGCCGAGGGCTGAAAAAGCACAGTCGGTTCCAAATTTCGCTTGAAAAAAACAAAAATTCGTGCTAAACTAAGAAAAACGGCTGCCATTTTTCAATCGCAGCCAAGTTTACAAGGAGTAACATATGAAAACCGAGAAAAACATTCTCGTTGCCTTTTTGCTCAACCTCGTTTTTTCCGTATTTGAATTTTTCGGCGGTATTTTTACGGGAAGCGTTGCTATTGTTTCGGACGCGGTACACGACCTTGGGGATGCGGCAAGCATCGGCGCCTCCTATTTTCTGGAACGGAAAAGCAAGCGCCAGCCCGATGAGGAATACACCTACGGCTATGCGCGCTATTCCGTCATTGGCGGCTTAATCACCACCCTAATCCTTCTGTTAGGCTCTTCCCTCGTCATTTACAACGCCATCCTTCGCATCATTTCCCCGACCCCTATTCATTATGACGGTATGATACTATTTGCCGTTGTTGGCGCGGCGGTCAACTTTCTTGCCGCCCTGTTTACGCGCAAGGGCGATTCGCTCAACCAGAAGGCCGTCAACCTGCATATGTTAGAAGACGTGCTTGGCTGGCTTGTGGTGCTTGCTGGCGCTATCGTGATGAAATTCACAAGCTTTTCCCTGCTTGACCCTATTCTCTCCATTGCGGTTGCCGTTTTTATTTTCGTGAATGCGGCAAGAACCTTGAAGGAGGTTTTTTCGCTCTTTCTCGAAAAGGCCCCGAGCGGTGTTCATATTGAAAAGCTCAAGGAGCATCTGCTTTCTCTTTCGGGTGTTGTTGAGGTGCATCACGTGCATATATGGAGCATTGATGAATCGCGTGCTTATGCCACCTTGCACGTTGTTTATACAGGAGAGGCGCACGCGGTGAAGGAGGCCGTTCGTGCAGAATTAAAGGAGCACGGTATCGGCCACGTGACCATAGAGCTTGAAACGGAAAACGAGAGCTGCCAAGAGCGCGACTGCCATATGGAAGAGACTGCCTCGGCGCATCACCATCACCACCATCATCACCATCACCATCATGACCATTGAACACAGAATATACATTACGTCCTTCTTTCCGACTCGGACAGCGACCACGCGCCCTCTAAGACAAGGCGAGAGAGGCACTCTCCTACCCTGCTGTTGAATACCTATATGAGTGATGCCGTATTTTACTGACAAAAAAGCCATTTGCATTCGCAAATGGCTTTTTTCAATGAAGCGCGCCTTGCAGCGCACGAAGCGAGCTGCGGGGCAACTCGCGAAGCAGGGCTTCGCCCTATGTGGCAGTGCCAAAGAGTTCGCCTGCGAACTCTGGCACACGGAGAGGTAACACGCGATTCGCTTTTTATTCGGGTATGGCGGCAACAATCTGGTTAATGGTTGCGCCCTCTGCGACACCGTGATACACGTAAGAGGATTTCCAGGTGTCCGTGTTAAAGGAGTTATGGGTACCGAAAATCTGACCTGTGTAGTTGTTGGAGTTCGCGGTGCCCTCGTACAGCTGACCTATCATTGCCCACTTACCCTCCGCATTCTTGCGGTAGACTGCGGCAAAGACCTGAATGGAGCCCGGGCGGAACCAGTTACCTGTGATTTCACTGCCCGTCATATAAATAACCATTTCGTTATCTGCCGTGCCACCGATATCCTCGTTCTTGATAATGGCGGTGACGTCAATGGTCTTGCCATCCACCTCCAATTGCAGCTTGTTATCGCCGTCAACAGTAAAGATTTCATTAAGGGCGGAGGAGTCAGCGTCCGTGGCGCCTGCCACGTTACCGATATAGCTGGTATCATTATAACGGTCAGAGGCATTATTCATTGCCTCATCCAGCTTCTCCAAGGTATCCGTATCGTTTAGAATCTCCTCAAATCGCTCCAAGGAATTGTCTACCGCCACATACTCGGAGGCAAGGACAAAGGAAATATCCACCAGAGAGTTCAAGGTTTTATTCGTGCTGACACCATTGCCATAAGCAAAGGTAACGGTTACGGTTTTGGTGGCGCCTGCCGCAAGCTCTGTTCCCTTGCTGATGCCCGAAAGCGTAGCGGTGATTGCCGTATTGTCATAGCCTGAGCCTGCGGTGTAGGTGAGCCCGTTAAATTTATAAGCAAAGGGAGAGTTGTTTTTCAGAGTGACGGACAGCACAACCCGGGAGGATGCGCTGTTCGTCAGCGTTACGGTAGAGGCAAGCACCGTTCCCGAATAGCCGATATTGCTTGCGGAGCCGGAAGAAAGGGACACACTTGAAATATAAACGTAGGAGCCCGGGCTCACGCTTGCGGAGCCATCCAAGGTCAGCTCGTCTGTCAAGGCAGCATAGCCTAAGGAAAGGAACCCCGTGCAAAGGAAAAGGGCACAAAGGGTGAGTATAACAACGCGTTTTCTCATCTTGTGCCCTCCTATTTTTATTTTTTAAGATTCGATGGGTGTTTCCTCAGGCTTTGCCTCTTCGGCGGTGTCTGCTGAGGTATTTTCCTCTACTTTTGGGATAGAGTCCCCGTTTTCCTCCTGCGCCATTTCGTCTGCTTCGTTATTGGCGTTGGCGTTTGCATCGGCTTCGCCCTCTGCGTCTGTATCAATGCTTTCGGTTTCTTCCGTCTTTTCTCCGTCCTCTCCCTCTTGAGATGCGGTAGAGGCTTCCTTTTCTGCCTTAGGCTTCTTCGTGAAGAGGCGCTTGAAGAAGCGACCTATTGCGATGCCTATAAAGGCAAAGAAGCGGGCAACGGAAACGGCGATAAAGGCAAAGAAGCGCGCAATAGCTACGGCGATGCGGGCAAAGAAGCGCGCAACGGCTACGGCGACACGGGCAAAGAATCGCCCGATGGCGAAGGTGACGGTAACGAAGAAGCGACCAATCGCCTCCAGCGCCAGCATCAGCTTGTTCTTTTCAAAGACGTAGGTACCGTCGCCCGTACCGTAAATGGCATCATAATCCTCCACACGAAGCTCAAAGGAATACAGAATGCCCATAGCGGTGGGAACCAGGAAGCTGGTTGCGGTATGGTCCTCGTTTTCATACATCAGAAGCGGAGAGCCAAGGGTGTCGCGGATATCTAACATTTCTGTGAAGGTCTTTAGTGCGACAACCTGGTAATTAGCGGTATCAAAGGGCGACATAATGCGCTGAATATAGCACTTATAGGCGCCTACAATCTTTTTCAGCTTGATGTTATAGTTGATATCGTGGTTTCTCGTAGCGTAGATATAAAGCACCAGAACGATGGCGCCAAGAGCTGCCAGAGAAAGGAACACGATAAACAAGACGAAGAAGACCGTAGGATTGTACGCCGATGCACAGGCAAGAATCAAATCCTCCACGGTAAGCGCAGGGGTCAGCTGCTCGGGAGTAAAGGTCTTCTGGGTCAGCGGAATTTTCAGCTGGGTATGATAAGAATGAGGGACAGCGCCCTCGCCGTTGCCCTGCACGGTGATATACATCGTCACCAGCGCATAGCCCTCGGCATTGGTCAAGTCATAGGTGGAGATAAAGCTCTCTGCCTGGGCGCGGTAGGCGGCAAAATCAAAGAAAACGATTTCCTTAATCTTAGCGGCATCACCGCTGACAGTGGTGGTCACGTCATCCTTAATAGAGGTGATGGGGTTAAAAATCGCCGTTTTGTTGGTTCGGTCAGCCACAATCAGCTGCGCCGTCACATCATAGGTGTATGTAAAGGTTGCGTGCTCGCCTTCCAAAATGGCAAGATCATAAGAAAAATCCGCACGCACCGTATCCGTCAGCGCACTAACATACGCCTGCCCCTGGGGGAGCCATTCCTGCTCGTAATACTGGTTGGGCATCATCTGCACCGAATAGTTGACGCTTCCCCGTTCATCGTAGCCGACGTAATGGGTTTTATCAAGCCGTCCGTATACGATGAAGGATACAATAGCAAGCAAGCAAAGCCCACATAAAATCAAGGACTGAATCAGAATGCCGCGCCGTCTTTTTTCTTTATAGTCAAGCCGTCTTTTCTTTTCTGCTTCTGACATGATGTTCTCCTTACTTTTTCACAAATAGCTGGCGCATCCATAGCGTGACGTACCCGAAATATGGGATTTTCGCCTTGCCTATGCCGATAACATCTCTATCCGTGATGTAGCCTAAATCGGCATCGTCATTTGCGTCGCCCTTCGTGATATATCTGTTCTCACCGTTGATACACTCAATGTCGACCACACGGTGCACAATGGTCAAGCCGTCCTTTTCAAAGACCAGCACGTCATCCTCAGCGATGGGCTGCCCCTCAAAGGACTCGTAAAAAACTCCGTCCCCTTTGTTATATTCTCCCGTCATACTTTCCGTTGCGATAATGAGAAGTCCAAAACGGAACTGACAGGAAATGAGCATTACAAATGAAAGCATAACAAGCACAGTGGACGCAACCCCACCGACAAACCATTTACCGAGGCGTTTAATCGCCTTGACACTTTTTCTCTCGTACAGCTTCTTCACGAAAACGTAAAGAAGCAGGGGGATAACCAGCCCCGCAAAGGAAACAAGCGAATCGGGAATACCCGAGGTAATGGGCACGAAATAGGGGAAAAGCGCAAGAATCAGCCGATAGACGAGCGCCGGCGCCATACCGTGGCGCGAGGAGAGATACTGATACAGGAGCCCTCCCGCAATAGCAGGAAGGAGCGCCATGCCGACCAAGTCCATAAAGCGAGTAAAGCTGGTAACGTCACGCAGGGTTGCGTGCAACAGGACCTCGGAAAGCAAGCAAATCAGATATCCGTATACGGCACTGAGAATTCCATGCTGTGCCAAAAATACACTTCTTACACATTCAGTCGCAATGATCGCGGCTGTGATAGGCAAAACATAGCGAAGCAGATTTTCAAGAGAAAAGGGGGTGCTTGACAGGTAAAACCCAAAGGGGATACCCGAAAGCAAAAACAGCATCACGTACAAAGCGCCCGCCAAGGCAAGAATGAAAAGCACCTGTCGGCTTTGGACGGAGGGCTGTGTTCTCCGCTTGAAAATACGCACCGCTAAGATGGCAAAGAGAACGGAAAGCAACGCCGAGGCGAGATAGCCGTCTCTTCTGGGAACGAAAATAAGGGCAAGGACAAGGAGGGCAAGAAAGCAAAGCGCCACACCCGTCGTCATACGAGAGGTACTCGGTTTTCGCATATCCTGCTCCTTTCCTTACGCTTTGGCGGAATGCGGCGATGCCGCATTCCGCCTTATGTTCTGAATAAAATCGAAGCCCTTCCGGCTAATTAGCCTGCACTCGTAGCAACGAAGGAAATGCTGAACGCCTCAGCATTGATATCGGCGTTAACGGTAACCTTCAGCGTTACGGTAACGGTCACTTCAACGGTACCGCCTGCTGCTACGGTGTAGGTAGCGGCATCGGTTGCAATGTCAAAGTTGGTGCTGGAGGTGTGCGCAGGGGTGATGGTTGCGGTTCCCGCGGAGTCGTTTTTGATAACGATAACAGCGGTAGCCTTGTCACCGACAACGGAAAGTCCGCCATTGATGGTGAGGGTTGCAACGTCCTTCACGTTAGAGCTATCGGCATCGGAAATGGTAACCTGGCAGTTGGTGCAATTGCCTACGCTGTCGAAGTAGACGTCGGCATTAAATTCCTGCTCTGCTTCGCTGTGCGTCAGGGTTGCGGTACCGTTCAGGTTCAGCGTGTCGGTGAGTGCCGCATAACCAACGCCAATGGTCATAACAGCTGCCAACGCGAAGGCAACAAGTGCGATTCTTCTGGATTTCATAGTGGTTTCTCCTTTTTGTTTTTCGTTTTTATGTTTTTTATATTACGGATGACTCCGTGAATATCAAAATGAGAAAAAGCCCCCAAACAGATTGAGTACAAAGGCAAATTTAGGCAACTTTCCAAGCGTATTTTAACACTCTTTTTTTCGTTTGTCAATACGTTTTATATTAAATTATATCAAATATATCAAATTGTATCGAATTGGCAAGCAGATATGAGGCTGACTCGGCGCATCACCATCACCACCATCATCACCACCATCATCATCATCATCATCATCACCATCATCATCACCATCACCATTGAACACACCGAATATACATTACGCAAAAAGTCGCTTGCAAACGCAAGCGACTTTTCTTTTTCAGTTGCTTTAAGCCAAGGGCGGAAGCTCGTTTTCGTGAAGCTTAACGCCACGGGCATAGAGGATTTCTTGCACCTCTTTGACATCAAGGGTTGTAAAATCGTCACTGAGCGCCGCCGCGATGCCTGCGGCCTCACCCATTACGCTACAACAAGGAATAACGCGGGAGATTTCCCACATCTCGTCATCCGTTGAGATGCATCTGCCTGCACAGGCAAGATTTTTTATTTTGGCGGAATAGAGAGTGCGGAAGGGCAATTCATACACAGGGCCGCGCTCGCGCCAGTTGGAATAAAGACCCACGGAATCAGAAAAGAACTTGCGCTCGTCTTCAAGCGTGAAGGTGTATTCACCGACGATGCGGCGAGTCATACGAAGCTGAGGAATAGAGGCAATGGAAACGGGAATATGGGTTTCGTCCTTCTCTCTCTTCTCCAAAACCGTATTAAAAAGCCTATCGTGCGAAAGGGTCATATACTCGGAAATATCGGTATCCTCCAAGCCCGAAAAACGCCGCTTGGAAAGCTGCTCGGGCGGCACCATACCGGGCAAAAGATCAACAGCGCCAAGCATACGAAGGCCGTATCCACTTTTATCATAATAATAATACCAGGCAGAAACCACGTTGCCGTACTTAAAGCGCGCGGTGGGCGCGCCTGCGCGCTCGGCCAAGTCCGCATCTCCCGATGCGTCCACATAGCTTTTTGCCTCGATAGCGTAACGCCCCGATTTGCCCTCTACGATGGCGTGGGTGATTTTGCCGTTCTCGACTACGGCAGAAACGAGGCTGACGCCGTAGAGAATGTCTACCCCCTCGGCAAGAAGCGCCTTTTCGGCAGAGATGGCAAAGAGAGCGGGGTTAAAGTTCACCTCGTAGCGCGGGTCCTTCTCGGTCATAGGCTTTCCCGTCAGCCACTCGGCGCCGCGCTCACCGTCAAGCTCTACCTCCACGGACAAGCGCAAAAGCTCCTCGGCAAGACCGAAGGAAACCTGCCTTCCCTTTCCGTCACAGATGGGAAGATAGATGGTGATGAGCCCCGAGGTGCCAAGGCCGCCAAGATAATAGCTTTTTTCGATAAGCATGGTTTTCTTACCCATACGCGCGGCGGAAAGGGCGGCGGCAATGCCTGCAAAGCCTCCACCAACCACCAAAACGTCAGGCGCATATTTAACGGGAATTTCCAGCGTTTGTGTTATCGTGCTTTTCATAGCTGCTTCCTTTTGTTTTTAGAGCGTTTCGGGATAAAGATCGCGTCTTGCACAGTAGAGCGCATAGGCATCGTGCTTCAGATGATAGATATTATCGGGGACTATCATCTTCCAAGGCGCCACCATATACCCCTTCAGAAGCGCAGGTGTGAGGACGGCCTTTCCGTGCGCAAGCGTTTGGTATACGTTGGTTGCGCCAATCTCGTAGCAGGAGGCGGTGGGCACCTGCTCGAAGCCGGCCTTATCCAAAAGCTCATAGGTGCGGATAGCCTTGCTGTGCCAATGGTCACTCGACCAGACCCTGAAATAATTATAAAACCAGTTGGACATCAGAACAGATTTAGGCATACGGGAAATAAAATCGTCCGGCTTTTCAAAGCAGGGATCTGCCCATACCCAAGGGCGCATACCGCGCTTCTCTACCTCGTTGAAATAGAAATACACGTCGTGCCACCAAAGCTTGTCTCCGCGAATATGAACACACTCGCGCAAACGCTGATTGCCGATAGTATCCTCCTCGTCAAGCCCTAAATGGAAGAGACGCGGGTTGCCGAATACCTCGGCGACCTCGCCAATCAAGTCAGCACAGACCTGATAATAGATAGGGGTTGAAACCATACGGCGATACTCTTTAAGCCATGTGTGATGGCAGGTGGAAAAATTCAGCTTGGGAATGGGCTCAATACCAAGGGCCCTGATTTCGTCTAACTTCTTTTTGAGAAAATCCTTATCCCATGCGTCAGGCGCAGAGACTTCGGGATGGCTGTCATAACGCATACCGTCGCCGACATCGATAAGCAGGGTGTTGTATTTATGCTCAGCAAGAAATTGCACCATCTCATCCCAAACAGCAAGGCTGACATTGTTTTCTTCGGTATACTGATTGGTTAAATACCAGCCGCGCGGCTCGCAATTTTCATCTCCCCACATATGAGTCGATAGATAGGTCATATACCCGAACATCATTGGATTGCTCATCTTTTCTCTCCTTGCATTTAAAGGCCTGTAAAGGCTTCTGTCTTTTCTTTTTTCATTCTACAATACTATCGCAAAAAAGTCAAGACAAAATCCTGTTCTTGCGCAAGGATTTTCCTCTGCTTTTATGAGAAAAAACTTGAAAAGCCGCAGGCTATGTGATATAATCAAATATGGTATAGAATCTTTGGCCCTTCGGTCCTTCCGAATGCCGTAAACACAAAGGAAAGGATGGGGAAATCCCCGATTTCACGATGAAAAAGAAGCTTTCTTCTAAATTCTGGCTTGCGCTGACGCTGTTCAGCCTTTTAGGGCAAATTGCTTGGGTTGTTGAAAATATGTATCTGAACGTCTTTATTTACAAGATGTTCAACGCCTCGGCAGCCGACATTGCCGCGATGGTGGCGGCAAGTGCGGTTTCCGCAACGGTAACGACCGTTTTTATCGGCGCACTTTCGGACAAAATCGGCAAGCGCAAGCTGTTCATTTCGGGCGGCTACATTCTTTGGGGCGTTTCCATTCTTTGCTTTATACTCTTAAAGGAGGAATGGATAGCGGCCGCCTTCCCGATGGCCGCTTCTGCTGCGGCACTCGGTGTTTCTCTCGTGATTGCGCTTGACTGCTTGATGACCTTTTTTGGTTCAAGTGCTAACGATGCGGCCTTTAACGCCTGGCTGACGGACTCAACGGACAAGGACAATCGCGGCGCGGCAGAGGGAATCAACGCGATGATGCCGCTGGTTGCGATTTTGGCCGTTTTCGGCGGCTTTATGTTCTTCGACCTGAATCTTGCTGAAAGCTGGAGCATTATCTTCGCCATCATCGGTGCTGCCGTTATTTTGGTTGGTATTCTCGGCTTCTTTATCATTGAGGAGCCCAAAATCACGCCAACGAGCGATCCCTATTTCAAAACGGTTCTGCACGGCTTCCTCCCCTCCGTTATCAAGAAGAACCCCTCTCTCTACTTTTACCTTATCGCATTTATCATTTTCAATATTTCTATTCAGATTTTTATGCCCTACCTCATTCTCTACTATGAGGTTTCTCTCGGCATGAAGGACTACGTCTTTATTATGGCTCCTGCCATCGTGCTTGCTTCTGTGGTGACGGCCTTCTGGGGAAAGGTATACGACAAGAAGGGTTTTTCCTTCTCTTCCGCCCTTTCGCTTATCTGGCTTATTTGCGGCTACCTTCTTTTGTTCTTGTTCAAGACAACCCTTCCCGTTTTCATCGGTTCCCTTTTGATGATGTGCGGCTATCTTTCGGGAATGGCGGTCTTTGGCGCTAAAATTCGCGAGCTGACTCCTCTTGGAAACGCAGGAAGATTCCAAGGCGTTCGTATTTTCTCGCAGGTTCTCGTTCCCGGACTTATCGGCCCATACATTGGCAAAACGGTATTGGCCAACGCCGACACGGTTGTCGGTAACGATGGAACCACCTCCTTCATTCCCAACGAAAGCATTTTCTTGGCGGCGCTTCTGGCAATCGTTCTTTTGGTTCTCGTTCTTCTTCTCTTTTCTCATCTTCTGCCCCCTAAAACGCAGGATCTGAAAACGCCCTTTGAGGAAAACAGCGAGAGCGATTGGGAAACGGAGTATCCGCGCCCGCAGTTAAAGCGCGATTCCTTTATTTCCCTGACGGGAGAATGGGCTCTCTCTTTGACAAAGGGCCAAACGGAGACCCCGCTTGGAGCAATCCGCCTGCCCTTCCCGCCCGAATCCCGCCTTTCGCTTATCAATCGGCAGTTAAAAAAGGGCGAAGGCTATATCTATCGCAAAACGATAACCTATCAAAAGCCCGATAAGGACACGCGCCTGCTTTTGCATTTTGGCGCGGTTGACCAGATTGCCGAGGTTTCCTTGAACGGCATTCTTTTGGGCACCCACACGGGCGGCTATCTTCCCTTCACCTTTGACATAACGGACGCCGTACAAGAGGGCGAAAATCTCCTTTCCGTTAAGGTGACAGACGCGCTTGACAAGGAAATCCCTTACGGCAAGCAAAGAAGAAAACGCGGCGGTATGTGGTACACCCCCGTTTGCGGCATTTGGCAGCCTGTTTGGATGGAAGAGGTGCCGAAGGAGTATATTTCCTCCCTTTCCCTTTCCGCATCGACAACGGGCGTGACGATTCAAACCAAGGGCGGCCTCGCTGACAAGACGCTGACGCTCTCGCTTGGCGAAGAGACGCTCACCTACACCTACACGGGTGACACCTTCGAGCTGACTGTAGAAAATCCGATTGTTTGGACGCCCGAAAATCCGCACCTTTACCCCTTTACCCTTTCGGACGGCGAGGATACCATCCATTCCTATTTTGCCTTACGCACGGTAACGGTTGAAAAAAAGAACGGCAAGCCTTATATCTGTCTGAACGGCGAGCCTTATTTCTTCCACGGCTTGCTGGATCAGGGCTATTACAGTGACGGCATTTACCTGCCCGCTTCTCCCGACGGATACGCCTTTGACATTTTAAAAATGAAGGAGGCCAGCTTCAACACCCTACGTAAGCACGCAAAGGTTGAGCCCGCTATCTTCTATCACTACTGCGACAAATTCGGTATGATAGTATTTCAGGACATGGTAAACAGCGGCGGCTACAGCTTTTTCGTTGACACCCTTTTGCCTACCTTGGGCAAGAAAACAGGCATCACCCACAAGGCAACAGCAAAAAGACAAGAGCTTTTTGAAAAAGCGGCAGAACAGACAGTTTCCCTATTAAAGAATCACCCCTGTGTTTGCTACTACACCATCTTCAACGAGGGCTGGGGGCAGTACGATGCCGACGGCGTTTACGAAAGACTGTCCGTTCTTGACAAAACACGCATTTGGGATACAACGTCCGGTTGGTTCAACGAAACGAAAAGCGACGTCAAGAGTGATCACGTTTATTTCAAGCGTCTGAATCTCATGCCCGATGAAAATCGCCCCTTGGTGCTTTCTGAATTTGGCGGTTATTCCTTAAAGCTTCCGAGCCATTCCTTCAATCTTGACAAGGTATACGGCTACAAATTCTTCAAGGACACAAAAAAATGGGAAAATGCGCTCCTCGCGCTTTATCAAAACGAGGTTATCCCCATGATTTCCCGCGGCCTTTCTGCCGCAATTTTAACGCAGATTAGCGACGTTGAGGACGAGACAAACGGTCTTTTGACCTATGACAGATGCGTTTTCAAGCCCAACATCAAGGAAATGCAGGCGCTTTCGCATGACTTAAAGGCGGCGTTTGCCAAGGCCGTTGCCGCAGGCGACGATAACAGAAAGGATTGAAATATGAAGCTAATCGTTTGCATCGATGAACAAGGCGGTCTGCTTTTTAACAAGCGGCGCCAGAGCCGCGACCGCACCTTGAACGAGCGTATTTTAGAAATGACAAGGGGTGCAAGGCTTTTCGTTTCCCCCTACTCTGCCAAGCTTTTCGGAGAGGGAGCGCCCCTTTCGATTTCAGACTTTCCCGAGACGGAGGCCAAAGAGGGTGACTTTTACTTTTTGGAGGACAAGGGTTACGCCTTATCTGACTGCGAGGAGATTTACCTCTATCAATGGAACAGGCGCTATCCCTCCGACGTCACCTTTAAGCACGATTTGAAAAAAGAAGGCTTCAAGTGCGTTTCCAAAACGGATTTTGCGGGCTATTCACACGAAAAAATCACCGAAGAGCATTACGTCAGGGAGGCTAAATAAATGAAAGCGATGTTTTCCAAGCGACAAGGCAAAAGGGTCTTTTCTCTTCTTTCTCTGCTTCTTTCTCTCCTTCTTATATTTTCCTCTTGCGACTTTCCCTTTGATTTTATGGGCGGCGGTGGCGGCGGCACCTCGGTTGAGGACTTTTACGAAGGCCCTGCCTTTGTCACCCTGAACGACAACACCCCGACCTTTACAGAGGACGAGCTGACAACCGTTGCCTACGAAACCTACGGCGCGCTTGATGCCTTGGGCAGATGCACCGAGGTTATCGCCTGCTGTGGTGAGGAGCTGATGCCCGCCAAGGACGAGAAGCGCGGCTCGATTTCCTCGGTTAAGCCGTCCGGCTGGGTGCAGGCCGAATACGATTTCGTTGACGGTGGCTTCCTTTACAACCGTTGTCATCTTATCGGCTGGCAGCTG
>JAZRFK010000101.1:0-5549 GCA_045661325.1 Eubacteriales bacterium
TGTTATTTTTTTACCGTATTTCCCGCCGCTCTTGACAAAGCGCCAAAACGGTGGTATTATAACTGTATACTCTATGTGGAGAGTGTCAAACAGCATCTGAGTAAAGACGGGAAAGGAAAGCTTAAAATGGGAAAAAACGCAGAAATGATTGTATGTGCTCACTGTAAAAAGGAGATACCCAAAAGCTCTAAATTTTGCGCGAGCTGCGGCACGCGAGTAACACAGGTTGGAGAGGACAAGGTTCTTTGCCCCGCCTGCAATGCCCTTGTTGCTAAGGGAACCTTTTGCACGGAGTGCGGAGCAAGACTTGTGGAAAAGGAAGAGTACAATATCGTTTTAGAGCTGAATAAGGCAGAAACGTATATTGCACTTGAAAAATTCGATAAGGCAGAGGAAATTTATACCGCCCTGACCGAAAACCATCCCGAAGACTATCGCGGTTGGTGGGGACTCTTCGTTTGCGACAGCAAAAACCTCACTGAGCTTTGCGATTATACCGAAACTCTGGAGTTCGTCAGGAGATTGGCAACGCCTGAGGAGTATGAAGCCTGCTGTGAAAAGGCAGAGGCGTACGCGCAAAGCATGAAAGAGAAGCGCCTGGCGGAAGCAGAGATTCTTTTAAACGAGGGTAGCTTCAAGACCGCTAAGGACTTGTATGAAAAAATAGGACTGGAGTTTCCCGAGGAATACCGTTGTGTTTGGGGCGTGTTCCTGTGCGAAAGCAAAAATCTGACAGAGGTTGGCGGCTCCGTAGGAACGGTTTTGCTGGATATCAAGCCCTTGGCAACGCCCGAGGAATATGCCGCTTGCGAGAAAAAGGTTATAACCTATATACAAACGGTTATTGGAGCGGAGAACGAGCGGTGCTGTACCGAAACGGTAGAAGAGGTAAAGAACACGCTTGAGGAGCGGATCAGTATATTAGAAGGAGTAATAGATGAGAAAAACGCGGAATGGGAAAACCAAACAACGGAGGTACAAACCGAAGTCGAAGCTGCTATCCGTGAAAAGGACGAGGCGCATACACGACTGAATCGGGCGCGGAATGACAAAAACATTTGCTTAGAGGAACAGCAACGGCTGGAAAGCAAAAAGAAGAGGGGCGGCATTCTGATTGGCGTAGGGCTTTTGGTCGCTCTTATTGCTATCATCGCCTTGGCAACGGGCTCCGGCGCAGGGGCAGTGATGTTCTTAATTGTCGGACTCGTCGTCGGACTTCCGGTTGGCATTCCTATGCGAAATGTTGGCGATGCGCAAGCAGCTCTTGAAAAAAGAAAATCCAAGCAGAACAACATTATCAGCGCGGCACAGGAAAAAATTAAACAGTGCGAAAGCACCGTTGCCGAAAAGCAACAGGAATTGGTTGCCATTGCCGAAAAAAAGGACAGATGGAATGATGCAATTGCGAAGCTTCTTGAAAATACGCATGATAGATTGACTGTTTTAGAAAAATACGTAGCCTTGTCCTTGACGGTAAGGCAACAGATTTGTGCCAACGAAATCCTGGAGCAGAATGACTTGGACGGTCAGGAAAGTGTCTCCGAAGATGAGCAAGCTGCCTTCCGTGCGGCAGAGGATTTGGCGTATAGCCTCGTTGATAGCGAAGAAACGCTTGATTTGCCTGAGGATGAGGAAGTAGACGAGGTAGTCGCAGATGCCGAAGAGGAAGCTGAAGATTTCAAAGAGGAAGCTGAAGACTACGAAGAGGAAGCTGAAGATTACGAAGAGGAAACTGAGGAATACGAGGAGGAAGACGAGGAATACGAGGCCGATAATATTGCAATCGGAGCCGCCAAGCGCTTAACCGCTCTCGTTGCGCCCAAGCTGCTGAGCAGTATGAACGATACAGTAGCGAATATGTATGCGGAGGACAAGGACTGCGAGAACGCTTATCAGCAAATTTATACCGCGCAGCTTGCCCAGTATAAAATGTTCCATCTGCTTGCCAATGTTTGGGATGCGGACGGAAGCCATAAGGCGGAAATCGAGAGCATTGCCGATAAGGCTGCCGCCGCTGAGGAGGAGTGCGAAAACAACTATCAGTATATTTGTAATATGCAGGTTACCCTCTTCCGCCTGATGAAGGTGATGATAAAGGATTTGGATGAAGGAAACGCCTTTGCGGAAAACATCGCAAGCATTCACGATGCCTTTGCCGATAGCTATAATAACGCAGAAAATATCAACCAGCAAATTTTCTTTGCAGCGGATGCAACCTATGCTTTGATGCGTGTTCTGGCAACGCTCATTTGCCCCACTGATGCCACCGCTCGTATGCTGAATGATGTCGCCGCTGAGCTGAAGGAGGGAGATTCCAAGGCAAACGGTGTTTACCAGCAAATCTATTTCCTGTATAATGCCATCTTCCATATATGGCAGCGCTTGGCGATTTTCACTGCCGAAGAGAATAAGGATACTTATGTCGATTTGGAGAATGATTTAATTCACCGCCTGAATGATTGGTACGGCATCTCTAAGGGAATCTTCCACGATATGACCTTCGTCCTGCAAGCAACGGCAGAGGCAATTAATCTCTTCCTGCACGCCTACGCCGGCAACGACGGCAGAAATATCCAAAAAGGATAACACGTGAAAATCCTTCTAAAAAACAATTAATAATGACTTTTATTTTGCTCTATAAGGAGAATTGAAATGGAAAAAACAAAAAAGAAAATCGAGTGGAATTTGCCCAAGGCGCTTGGTGTTGCCACGGCCGCCGTTGCGCTTCTGAATACCGTTGTTTTTGCGATTCTGAAGGAAATAAAAATTGACGTTTCCGTTGTTTTGGCCTTGCTTTTGGTCGGTGCTGCCGCCATCTTATTGGGCAATAACGCCTCTAAAAGTATCTATGCCGCCATTGGTATGCTGCTTTTTGGAATGTTTGGCTGGTATTTGATATTCTTTGGTTTTGCCGCACTGACAAAGCTTTTTGAGGACAGCACTTTTTATGCGATTTATTGGTTAGAATACTGCTATGTAGAGGCCTTTATGACGGTCGGCGGCTTGCTTGCCTTGGTGGGGCACGCCTTGGACCGTAAAAAGAGCCCTATGGGAAGCCAAGCCGCCCATACGAAGCGCAAGGAAAACTTTCTCACCTTCCTTTTCGTCACCTCCTTTTATCTCTCCGTTGCCATTACGGTGTTTGGTCCCATGATTAATATGATTTACGGTGGCAGAATCGATTATAGTGACCTGACCGATTATTATATGAATCTGACGGGTCCCGCCTCCTTTTTCGTCTTTGATTACGGCATTAAAAATCTTTTGTACGGTGCATTGAACCTGTTTATTGAGCTTGGTCTACTGGAAGTAAAAACTACCTACATATGGCATATAATTCTTCCTACTCTTTTGGGCTTTACCGCTACCTATTTTATCTATCTCGGCGAGCATCATCCCTTTTCCAAGGAGCGCGTCAAATCCTTGATGGTGGTGGGTATTGTCGGCTCCATTGCTATGACGATTTTGAGCTTCATTTTGACATCCTTTATGGAAATACCGACCAACTGGCTCACCGTGATAGCGACGCTGCTTTCTCCCGTCTTGACATATGTCGGTTATTTCTGGCTGTGCCAAAAGCGCCCCTCACCCTATACCTATGCTCTGGTAGCGGTTGGCGCCGCCATTCTGCCCATTTACATCATTCTGGCAGTTATCATTGCCGTTGTGGTCGTTATTGTGAGCCTTATCCTGAAAGCGATGTTCTCCGATAAATCTTCTTCCTCCTCTGGCGGCAAAACTATTACCGTCAAGGGCGAGGACGGCGAATATTATGAGCTGGAGCCTAACGGGGAAGATAGCTTCAAGGACCAGAACGGCGACTCCTGGAGCTACGACTCCTACCGCGATAACTACCGCCGCGATTAAATCCAGACAATTAAAAGGGGGATACTGGTATGTTCCAAGCGTATACAGGTCTTGCTTCGTATTTATTTTTGTCCTATGCTCATAAGGATGCCGATGAAATTTTTCCTTTAATGGAGCGTTTGCAACAAGAAGGCTGTAATATTTGGTATGATGAGGGTATCCATCCTGCCGATGAATGGGGAGAAACGATTGCCAAGAAAATATCCGATGCAAAAGCGCTGCTGGTGGTTATTTCGGGAAACTCCATTCAATCTTTTAATGTCAAGCGTGAAATTTATTACGCAGTTTCGAAAAACATACCTATTATCCCCTTTTATATTGAAGATGTTATTCTTTCGGAAGGCTTGGACTTACAATTAGGAATTTTTCAAGCCATAAAGTCGCAGAATGACATAAATAAAGATTGCGAGAAATTAAAAGAAGCATTTCCGAAGGAAGTAATTACGGGCGAAGAACCGGTACTGCTTTTCCGCGGAAAGAGATACAGTTTTTATTTTTTGCAGCATTCTGTATGCGGTTTTTCGATATATAAATACGACCATGAAACCGCAGAAAAAACGATGTTGTTCAAGAACGAACAATCGTCTCAGTTTGAAATTCGGTCCACAATAGACTGTTATTCAAGACGTTATTCTCGTGGAGATGATTTTTATTCTTTCAGCTCTTCAGCCGTTACTCCTCAAACGAATGTTTTTCGCGGAGGCGCTTGGATAAGAGAAGGGGAAAAACTGGATTTTACTTACCCACGGACTCATCAGAACGGGCAAGCGCTTTCGGCGGTGCTTTTCAATGTTTTTTGCAACCATATAAGCGACCTTTTTCTTAGAGCCGTTTACGTGGATTATCATTTCGCGCTTATCGACCCAAACGGAACTCCTTGCTTAAAAATCCTGAAAATTGCAAAAAGAGAATATTACGGGGCAACTAATCAAGAAATCTGTGAATACAATGAAGAAAATGTGCCAAGTCCTTGGAACAATCAATTATGCTAAGAGAACTTGGTGAAATTGTAGCACAATATTGCAAACAAGTGAGTTCCTATACCCAAACCAAAGAATAAACGCCGCCTTGGCGGCTTAAAAACGCTTATAGCGGCGTTGTCCGCTATAAGCGTTTTCTTTTTTCAATTTTCGCGGATGTTATTTTCTGCCGCCTCGGCGCAAAAACCGCTTAAAACGGCGTTGTCCGTTTTAAGCGGTTTTTTATTTGTTTTTTATCCTTCGTCCTCGATAGAAAGGGAAGAGGCCGCGCTTGCTGTCGCCTCGAATGACGGGGCAAGCAGCTCCTCCAAGGAGGCGCCAAGAGCAAGAGATAGCGCAACGAGCTCAATGTCCGTGACGAAGCGCTTGCCACATTCGATGCGCTGCACGGCGTTTTTGTCAACGTCCATTCCAAAGAGCTGGAGCTTGTCTGCCAGAGCGCGCTGAGACATCTTGGGAAGCTTGGCACGGCGGATGCGGTAAACGTTCTCGCCGCAAAGATTGCAACGCCCTGCCTCTGCCTTGGTTTTGAACATGCTCCCACCCCCTTACTCCTTGTGTAAAGTCTCATTTTGTCTAAATTTGACATTCAGTGCTTGACTTTTTCTTTATTATATGCTATTATTTTTATAAATTGACATTTACTAAATGTCAAACCGCGATTAGAAGATGAAAGAAAGGGGAAGGACAAAAAATGGCAAC
>JAZRFK010000102.1:0-5319 GCA_045661325.1 Eubacteriales bacterium
ATGAACAACCTCGGAAAAATCCATTTGTCGAATCATTACGTTTTTTTGAATTGGTCCTCCATTGGCGCCCACTTGATTTACGATCTCTCTTTTTTGGACGGAGATAAAAGCGTTGTCATTCTCACCGAGGAGGACAGAGAGCAGGTTCTCAACTCCATTCAAAACATTTTCACCGAAAACCAAAAGAAGATGAAGGGGCTTCGGATTTTCATTAAAAGCGGCAATCCCACCTCTCAAAAGCATTTGAGCGACATCTCGCTTGACAAGGCAAAATATATCGGCATCTTGCTTTCCCACGTGGAGAATGATGACAAGCACAGTATGTCCAACAACGATATAAACGCCCTAAAATCCCTGTTTTCCATTATGAACATCGCCAAGCAGGCCAACATCGTGGTGGAAGCGGAAAATAACGAGACCGTTGTAAAAATCGAGCACCTGCTGGAAACCATTGACAAGGACTTGAACAAGAGAATTATCGTCTTTTCTCACAATTCCGTTTTGGGTCATATTTTGGGAAAGACCATCATCAATTCCTCGTTCAGTATGCTGTATCATAATCTGCTTTCCTACGATGGCAGCGAGTTTTACGGCATAAAGCCGATGGACGTGGAGGAGGCGCTTTACACCTTTAACGACTGCATTCCCGTTATCAATTATGACGATGATGACGCTGTGGACGAGGATGGCCGCAGCAGCGCGGATCAGCTTTACGTTCTGTCGGACAACAGACAGACTTTGGGTGTTCGAAGCGAAAAGCGCGCCTTTGTAAGACCCCTCATCTATAAAAACGTCGTTCCCGATGATAAATTCAGCGTGTTTATCTTCTCTCATTCGGGAAGCTCCAAGTTCGTTGTTGAGGAGCTTGACCAGTACAAGAAGCTGTATAACACGAATATTTCCTGTCATTCCTACTCCTATAAGGAGGATATTACCGCCATTGCCAAGGAGATAAAGGAAACAGAGGGCAAGAAAAAAATACTCTTTCTTTCCTCGGACGATGAATCTGCCGAAAATCAGGACACGGACATCTTTTTGTCTGCTCTGTCCTTCAAGCTGAACGGCTGCTTGGATGAAGACACGGAGATTTTTGCGGAGATCGCCAATCCCACCAACCTCAATTCCTTGCAGAACTTCGGCGTGATGTCCGTTATCGTTTCCAATCGCATCATTTCCTTGTTTATGGTGCAGCTGCTGACCCATCCCGGATCCAAAAAGTTCTATCGTGACCTTATCTCTACCAATATGGAAAACAGTAAGGACGCCATTGACTTGGATATTGTCAAGGCGGGTGACGCCTTGATTTTTGAGGAGGAGGCAATGACCTTTTCCTGCAAATCGGAGCTTGTGCAGTCCTTCTATTTCGCCGCCGAAAAAACGGCTATGTGCGTCGGCATTAAAAAGCGCGCGGCAGAGGAGATCTTGTTCTTTTGCGACCGTATGGACGAGGAGGAGCCTCTCACCATCTTTGAGGAGGACGAGCTGATTCTCGTCAAGTATTAAGCAAAAAGTAAAAAACAGTTGAATTGCTTCCGTTTGAAAACGGAACGCTTTGTTCCCGAGGACGAAACGCTATGAAAATGAAAACCGAGGAAATGTATGCCACGATGCGCCCCTGGCGGCTCTTTTTCGTTGTGGCCTTGCCCGGCATGATAAGCATGTTCGCGATGTCGATATACAGCATCGTGGAGGGCGTGTTTATTGGGCAAGTGCTTGGCGAGGGCGCGTTTGCGGCAGTTAATATCGCCATGCCGATGGTGATGATCAATTTCTCGCTTGCCGACCTGATTGGTGTCGGCGCCTCCGCGCCGATTTCGGTCGCGCTCGGAAAGGGCGAGCATAAAACCGCCAACAACATATTTTCCTGCTCCGTTGTTTTGATTTTTTGCGTCTCCGTTGTGATGGGATGTATAATGTTTTTTGCGGCAGAGCCGCTGTCAAGATTGATGGGAGCAGACAGTCTGCTGCTTGATACGGCGGTCAGGTATCTGCGCGCCGTTGCCCTGTGCAGTCCGCTTGCGGCCCTCTTCTTTGCGGTGGACAATTATCTGCGTATTTGCGGCTTCGTTAAAACGAGTATGGTCATCAACATCGTCTCGAATATTCTGACGATTGGCCTTTTGACCTTCTTTCTTCTTGTGCTGAAAATGGACGTTGTCGGATCGGCGCTTTCCACCTCGCTATCCCTTTGCGCCTGCGCGCTTGTGGCAATGATACCCTTTATTACCAAAAAGGCGCTTCTTAAATTCACAAAACCCCAATTCAGCTTCGGTATGCTCAAACAGATAGCGGCCTGTGGCTCTCCCGTTTTCCTCAATAATATTTCAGGGCGTGTCACCTCGATTTTGATGAACATATCGCTGATGACGCTTGGTGCTGAGGTGCTTGGGCAGGGAGGCGGCCAGACGGCCGTTGCCGTGTACGCCGTTCTGATGTACGCAAGCGACCTTTGCTGGCCCCTGCTTTACGGCATTGCCGACTCGCTCTCTCCCGCGCTGGGCTACAACTGGGGCGCAAGGAAATACGACAGAGTAAAGAGCATCGCCAAATGCGCCTATATCGGCACGGCGGTGATTGGGCTTGCGTCAACCGCCCTTCTGTTTTTCTGCCCGGGAATGATAGCCTCTTGGTTTGTCAAGGCAGAGGACGTCAAGCTTTTCGAAATCGCCACGCACGCTATCAGGCTTTTCTGCCTTGCCTATCTCTTCCGTTGGATTGGCGTTGTCACGCAAAGCTTTTTCAGCGCCATCGAAAAGCCCTTGCAGGCAACCGCCGTTTCCGTTGGCACGGCCTTCCTTTTCCCCGTTGTTCTGCTCGGTGCGCTCTGGCGCTTCGGCCTTGACGGCATATGGTTTAATTTTGTGGGCGTCAACGCATTGAGCGCCACCCTTTCGCTCGTTCTTCTTTCCTTCTTGTTGAAGGAAATCAAAAGAAGAGGGGCGGCATTAGAGAGTAAGGCGCCCTCGCAGGACGCCTAATCAAGAAAAGAGCAAGAGTACAAGGAAAATTTCCTTATATTCTTGCTCTTTTTGTATCAGTATGCTTGATTTTTGGGCTATTGCGTGTTGTGTGGGCTATCGCTTGGACTCCTTGTCGGCTTTTGCTCCTTTTTTCTCGCTTTTCTTGTATTCGCCGAAAACAGCACCGCCGATAATCAGCACCGCCCCGATAATTTGCAGCGGCAGCATTGCCTCCTTGAGAAAGATAACCGAGAACACAACGGCCGAGAGGAGCTCCAGACAGCCGCATATGGCAACCGTCTGCACGGGGAGCTTGCCAATGGAGGAAAAATAAAAATAACAGCCAACACCCGTGTTCAAAAGTCCCAAAATCAAAATGGGAAGGATGCTTTCCGCGTCAATTTCCATGCGGTAGCCCTGCCTGATGCCAACAAATGCGGCTACCGTCAGGAAGGCAACGAAAAGCTGTAGCATGGAGTTTTCAAGCCCCGTAATGTCCTTTGCCTTTTTGTTGCATATAACCATCGCGGAGTAGCTGACCGCCGAAAGAATGCCGCAAGCAAGCCCCCAGACGCTCATTCCGTTTTCAAAGGCGGTTCCGTTTACCAAATAGATACCCACCATCACGACCAAAAAGCTGAAAAGCTTGGTTTTTGTCAGCCTTTCGCCAAACAAAAGCGGAGAGAGCATCATCACGATAACAGGCCCGCAATAATACGCGAGCGACGCTAAGCTGACGCCTATCTCGTCGTAAGCCTCGTATAAAAACATCCAGCTGGCGCCCATGGAAATTCCCGATATGGCGAGAAAAAGGCAGGAGAGCTTGTGCTTGTAAAAGGTCAGCCGTTCTCTTGCTATCAAAAAGACGGTCAGGAGAAACAAGGTGCCAAGCAGGGTGCGTAAAAGCACGATTTCGTAGCTGTCCAGACGTATCAAGCTCGCCACGATGCCGTTCGTGCCGAACATTAAAAGGGAAAATACGTATTTGAAATAAGCCGTTTTCATGTCGTTTTTCTCCTGTTTGGATAGAAAGCATCCGTTTTTTCGGCGCTCACAAGTGGTGAACGAGTGAAGAAAAGTACAATCGGCGGAGCGATTGTGCCTTGGCCGTTCCAAAGCGCTTGTCGCTTTTGGGATAGACCGAAGCGAAAAGGTAAAAAAATTCCTCGGACTTGCTCCGAGGAATTTTTTTGGTCGAAGTGGCGGGACTCGAACTCGCGGCCTCCAGTACCCGAAACTGGCGCGCTACCAGCTGCGCTACACCTCGTAATTTTGAGTGTTTGGGGGAGAAAAAGCGGCTTGGGACACAAGCCGCTTTTCGTAATGGGGTGGACAATGGGAGTCGAACCCACGACCTCCAGAGCCACAATCTGGCGCTCTAACCAACTGAGCTATGTCCACCGTGTGGCGTACCTTGGGGGACTCGAACCCTCGACCTACTGCTTAGAAGGCAGTTGCTCTATCCAACTGAGCTAAAGGTACATCAATAAGGGAAATACCCCAACAACGCAAGATATTATAACAAAGAAAGAATTGTTTGTCAAGGGTTTTTTCGATTTTTCATGCGGAAAGTTTCTTTTTTTGTTTGTTATAGGGAAAAAAGGGGGTTGCGGCGGGTGCATTACGGCACACGAAAGCAAAGGGAAAACAAAAATACCTCTTGAAAAGCAAAGGGAAATCTGCTATACTGTATAAAAGCGACGCTTGAAGGATGAGAAGAAGGAAGGGAAGCACCATGGAAACGAGCAAGACGGTTATCGTCATCAACGGCAAGGGAGGGGTCGGTAAGGATACTCTTTGCGAATTTGCCGCCAGACGCTACAAGGTGAAGAACGTTTCCTCCATCACGCCCATCAAGGAAATTGCCGCCCTTTGCGGTTGGCACGGCGAAAAAACCGATAAGGCGAGAAAATTTCTTGCTGATTTGAAGGGCTTGACTGTTGCATACAACGATTTCCCGACCCAATGGGTTGTTGCGGAATACGAAAAGTTCTTGGAAAGCGAGGACGAAATCCTTTTCGTCCATATCCGCGAGGGCGCGGAAATTGATAAGTTCGTCAAGGCAACGGGCGGCAGGGCCAAAACCCTTCTTGTTCGCGGCGGTACGCGCTTCCGTCGCGCCAAAGCCGTTTACGGCAACGCGGCAGATGACGATGTGGAAAAATACCGTTACGATTACGTCTTCTACAACGATCACCCCCTGGAACGCACCGAGGCCATCTTTAATACCTTCCTTGGCAAAATCATTCGCGGCGAAAAGTAAAGTGTAAACCATTGTTTACAAAAGCATAAAAACGGCCCTGCGCTTTTGGCGCAGGGCCTTCTCTTTTGCGAAAGCGAGGTGCGAAATTAAAGCAAG
>JAZRFK010000103.1:0-18400 GCA_045661325.1 Eubacteriales bacterium
GTCGGGCTGTACCTTGGCCATATGGGCGCTGCGGCAGGAGCTGACGCCGCCGCATTTCTCACAACGGTGAAAAATGACGTAGCCCTTCTTGCTATGCGGCTCTGCGCGGAAGGGGCGCAAAGCGCCCAGACAGGAGTTGGCACGGTCTCCCGGGTTGACGTCAACGTGCAAGGAATATAAGCAAAAGGGGCAGTGGTTGCGCGAGGTGTAGCCCAAGGGCAAAACCTCTTTTCCGCAATGGGCGCAAATAAAGCCGCTATCGTTCTTTTGAAAGGTAGGGGTATCTAACATAGGCGGTGTAGTCTTGTCCTTTCTGCTCCTTATTTACCAACGCAAAACTTGGCGAAAATACCCGAAACAACGTCTTCGCTCACAGCGCGCCCGTCAGACTCGGCAAGGGCGGCGGCTGCCGCTTCAAGCTCGCAAAGGGCGGCGTCCTCGGGGAATCCTCCCAAGAGCGCCTCGTGCGCGTTTTGCATGAGCGCAAGTGCGCGGTGAAGGGCGGCGTTTTGCCGCGCGGTAAAGACAATGGCGTCCTCACCGGGTGTCAGCGAGCCGTCGGTAAACAAACCGTTTACCAAGGCCTCCAAGGCCGTAAAGGAGCCGTCCTTTACGCTGAAGGGAAGAAGGTGGGTAAAGATACCCTTCAAGCGCTCTTCGTCCCAAAGGGGCTTTAAATCGCGCTTATTCAAAAGTGCGATAACCTGCCCGCCTGCCTCCTTGGCAAGCGCAATCAGTGCCTCATCGTCCGAATCAAAGGGGCGCGAGGTATCAAACAAAAGAAGAATCAGATCAGCGCGCCCAAGCGTTTCCTTGGTTCGTTCCACGCCGATTTTTTCCACGGGGTTATCCGCCTCGTGAACGCCTGCGGTGTCGGCCAAGCGAAGCAAGACGCGGCCCAGCGTGGCGCTATCCTCCAAAACGTCGCGCGTGGTGCCGGCGTATTCGGTAACGATGGCGGCCTCTCTGCCGAGAAGCAAATTGTAAAGGGAGCTTTTTCCCGTGTTAGGCTTGCCGAGCAAAACGGTGTAAACGCCCTCGGTCATTGCGCGCCCCGTCTGGTATGTGGAAAGAAGGCGCTCCGTTTCCTTCATCAAGTCCGAAAGAAGAGAAAGCATTTCCTCTCGCGAAAGCTCGGCCAAATCCTCCTCGGGATAGTCAACCTTGGCGTAAACGGCGGAAAGCAGCGAGGAAATTTTGTCATAAAGCGAGGAAAGCGCCAAAGAGAGATGAGAACGCGAGTCGCGCTGGAAAAGCTTTAACTGTGCCGCGCTTTTTGCGTCCAAAAGCTCCGCAATGGCCTCTGCCTCCGAAAGCTTGATTTTGCCTGCCAGAAAGGCGCGGCGGGTAAATTCTCCGCGTTCGGCAGGGCGCACGCCGTCGGCGTACAGTGCCTCTAACACAGTGCGGCAAATCAGCATACTGCCGTGGCAGGTAAGCTCCACCGTGTCCTCTCCCGTGTAGGAATGGGGCGCACGGAACACGGTTACCAGTAAATCGTCCACAAGGTCGCCCTTGTAAAAAAAGTCGCCGTAAATCGCCTGCCGCGATGGGAGGGCGGAAAGCGGCGCACCGCTTTTGGCCTTAAAATGCTTCTCCACAGCCGCAACGGCTTCGTCTCCGCAAACGCGGATAAGGGCAACCCCACCCTTGCCGGGTGGGGTTGAAAGTGCGGCAACCGTGGTTGTCAACGGCTGCGTCATCATACGGTTTCGGTTTCCTCAGCAGGTGCATCTGCTTCCTCGGTGGCGGGAGCCTCAACGGAAGGCTCGGCGGTCTCTGCCACTTCGGCTACGGGAGCGTTTTCAATCGCTTCCTCCTCTTCAACGAGGTAGATAACGATTTTGCGGTTGTTGTCAGAGCCGATGGAGTTGGTGCTGACGCCCGCGATGCCCTGAATCTCGGAGTGAATAATGCGGCGCTCATAAGCGCTCATAGGCTCAAGCATTACGTTGCGGCGCAGGCGCAGAGCCTTTGCGGCCATCTTTCTTGCCAAGGCGCGCAGGGTTTCCTCTCTCTTGGCACGATAGCCCTCAATGTCAATGGTAACACGGCGGCGGTTGCGCTCACCGTTTACGTTCTTCTTGGTGCTGGCAAGGTTAGCCAGGTACTGCAAGGAGTCAAGCGCCTCGCCGTGATGGCCAATCAGCATAGCAGCGTCCTCGCCCGAAATTACGATGCGGCGGGAGTTGTCCTCGCAGTGATAGAGCGTCACCTCTGCGGAAATGCCGAGGTTAGCAACCAGCTGCTTGACAAAATCAAAGGAAAGATCCTCACCCTCTGCAACGGTGGCAAGCTCCATTTTGAGCTCGGTCTCGGGAATAACGGCCTCTCTCGGCTTTGCGCTTTCCTTGGGGGCAACGAAATCGCGCGGAGGCTGCATACCGTCGCTTCTGCGACCGCGACCCTTGCGGTTTCTGCCGTTTCTGTCGTTTCTGTCGTTTCTTTCGCGGTTGCGGGCGGGGGCTTCAGCGCCCTCGGTCTTCTGACGTGCGGGAGCTTCATCGGGGGTCTCAATCCAAGCCTTTACCTTGGAGGGACGGGCGCCGATACCGAAAATACCCTTGCTGCCCAAATCCACGATTTCGTATTCAATATCCTCAAGAGCAGAGGCGCCAAGAGCTGCGATAGCGTTTTCAACGGCAGCCTCAACGTCCTTTCCTGCTACGATAATTTCTTTTCTCATTGTGGTAAGCCTTTCTGCTTATTTCTTTTTCTTGTTGTTTTTGCTTGCGCTGCTTTTTTTGACAACGGGCGTGTAAACCTCGTCATCAAACTTGGAGCGAATGACGGGGATGCTTCTTTCGTCAAAATCGTCATCCTCATCGTCAATGTGGTGAAGCGAACGGGAGCTGACCTTGTCCTCATACTGCGCGGGGTTTCTTCTTGCGCGCTCGCGTGCTTCCTTTTCAAGAAGCTTCAGCTCCTCCTCGGTATAGGTGGGAAGGGGCATGGCCTTTGCCAAAACGAACTGGCGAAGAATACCGATAACCGAGTTGTAAACCCAGTACATACCCAAGGCGGCGGGGAAGGTGAAGGCGAGGAAGAGAGACATCGCAGGCATCATCAAATCCATAATGAAGGTGGAAACCTTGTTGTCTGCATTGGGGGTGGGCTGGGGAGTGTTTGCCATGAATTTGCGGGAAATCTTCATGGAAGCATAGGAGGCAACGAAGGTTAAAATCGGAATGACGATGAGCCAGGAAATGCTCGTGATGCTGGGGATGGCGGTCAAATCCATGCCGAACATGGAGAAGTTCAGGTCCATAATGGTGGCCTTCATTGCTTCGGTCAATCCCTCAGCCTCAATAGAGAAGCCGGCGCCTGTCAATGCGCGGAAGTGAGAGAGAATGTTCAGCTCGGTTGCGTTTTCTGCCAGTGCTGCCAAGCCCAAATTGGCGGCGGCACCACCCTCGGCAACCAAAGCGTTGATGCCGGTTCTGATGGCCGCTACCGCGCCACCCAAGTCAGCAACGTAGGTCAAGGGCATATACACAATCTGGTACAGAATCAAAAGCAAGGGAAGCTGAATCAGCATAGGAAGACAGCCTGCCAGAGGCGAGTAGCCCGACTCCTGCTGCAAGGCCATAATTTCCTGCTGCTTCTTTTCTTGGGTTTTGCGATCGTTTCTGCCGGCATACTTCTTCTCGATGGCATAAATGCGAGGGCGAAGCTTGGCAGCACCAATCTGCGTCTTTTGCTGCTTAATGGATAAGGGAAGCAAAACCAGGTTCAGCGCCACGGCAAAGAAAAGCAGTGCCAGGGCATAGCTGTTGGTTAGATTATAGGCCGTACGGATGATCCAACCGAACGGCCATCGGATATAATCCCAAATAGTCATGTTTTAAAACCACGCCAAAGTGGCGTGACCTTTCTACCTGTTTTATTTTTGTCGCCTGTGTGTATCGCCCGTCTTCTTGTTAAAGGGGTCTATCCTTTTCCATTTGACACCGTAGGGCACGGGGTCATAGCCGCCGCGACAAAACGGATTACAGCGCAGAATGCGCCAAACGGATAAAAGAACAGCCATAAAAAAGCCACGATTTTCAAACGCCTCAACGGCGTAGGCAGAGCAGGACGGCGTAAACCTGCAACAAGGCGGTTTGAGGGGCGAAATTCTTTTTCGGTAAAACCGAATGAGTGCAAGTACAAGCTTTTTCATTGTACCAAGAGGTGTAAGCGCGAAAGCGCCTCCTTCAAGTCTTGCGCCAGAAGTGTGGAAGTCATCTCGGTCGCGCGTTCACGCGCGGCAATGACGATTAAAAAACCGGTCTTGACGGTATGCTCCTTATCAACCGTGCGATATGCCTCGCGCATAATGCGCTTCACGCGGTTGCGAACAACGGCACCGCCCAATTTCTTGGTGGCCGTGAGTCCAATACGGTTTGTTTTTTCCTTACGGGGATGGGCGCGGCGCCGAGCCTCCGCCGTATAGTCGGGCAAAACGTACACCGCCAAGCTTGGTGTAACGGCCCTTTTTCCTTTGGAATACGCTTTTGCATACAGATGATTTTCTCGGATAGCGTGAAATTTCATACGGTAGCCTTTCACTTGGCGTTCGGTGCTTCAATAATGAAAAAACTCCGATAAGGCACGCACGGTGAGTTATCGGAGCATTTCAATCGGTTGGATAAGACCAAAGCCGAATCGTTGGAATCAATAGGTAAGGCGAGCTCTTCCTTTTGCGCGTCTTCTTTTCAGAACCTTTCTGCCGTTAGCAGTTGCCATTCTTTTTCTGAAGCCGTGTTCCTTTTTTCTCTGTCTCTTCTTAGGTTGATAAGTTCTTTTCATGACAGAATACCTCCTTGTTTTTTTCAGCAAATGATATCAAAACGGGAAAGCGCGCTGTGACGCCGCCCCAAGCATATCCACAAAGGCCTATAAATTATAGCAAAAATAAATCTAATTGTCAATAGATTTATGAAAAAATAACCAAAAAATAACGAAAAAAAGATGTAAATCTTTTGAAAACAAAAGAAAAACGGGTTGCTTCGTCTGAAACAACCCGTTTTTTGCGAAATAAAGGGCTTTTTATTCGGTGTAGCTTCGCTCACGCTTCTTTTTTCTTAGGAGGAAGAAAAGCCAAGAGCCGAAAAGCGCCGAGAGAATAATGACGTCAGCAACGATTATCCAAGCCTCGATGGAGCTTTCTATTTTGATGTCCGACCAAAGCGCGTTGGTGTAATCAAGCAGGTTGCCGTTTTCCTCGGTGTTGGTGATGGCGTGATAGAAGGAACGCTTGCTTTCTGCGTCAATATCCTTCAAATCCGTGTAATCGTCAACAACGGCGCCCTCGCTATACAGAATGTCAAGTGCTTCCTCGTGCCAATCCAGCATATATTCCTGATATTCCTCGTTCTCCGTTACCACGGTGTTGGGGGAGGAATAGCCGATATATTCGGCGTTGGCAAGAGCAGGCTCCTCGGAGAGCATAAAATTGATGTACTCCATACCGATCTCGGGCAGGCGCGCACAGGTGGGAACGCACATCGCGTCCACAAAAATGTTGGTGCCTTCCTCGGGAATGTAGAAGCCGAGCGAATCGTTCGAGTCGTACATCGTCAGATAGTCGCCCGCGTAGTAGGGCGCAATCCAGGCAGAGCCCGAAATCATCTTGTTAAAGATTTCGTCCATCACGTAGGCCTGCACCAGAGGCTTCTGCTCCTTCAAGAGCGCGGCGGCCTCATCCCACTTGGCGTGGTCGGTGGTGTTAACGCTGTATCCCAAACGGTAAAGGGCGGTGGCAAGCGCGTCTCGCGAGTTGTTGAACTGCAAAATTTTTCCGCTGTATTTCTCGTTCCAAAGCAGAGCCCAGGAGCCAAGGTCCTCTTCATCCACGTAATCGGCGTTGTAAATAATGCCAACCGTGCCGTAGGTGTAGGGAACGGAATATTTGCCCTCGGGGTCATAGGTGTTGAAATCGGTGCGGAAGCTCTCGTCGATATTCTCGTAGTTGGGAATCTTGGAGAAATCAAGCTCGTAAAGCAGGCCCTCGTTTATCATCTTCTCTATCATATATTCGGAGGGGATGATAACGTCGAAGGAGCCGCTTCCGCTGACGATTTTGTTATACATATCCTCGTTGGAGGGATAGGTTGAATAATTCACCTCAATCTTGTAGCCGTATTGATTGGCCAGATTTTCGTTGAAATATTCCTCAAACAGAAGGTTCACGTCGGGCAGATCGTAGGCACCGTCCGAAATGTATTGACCCCAGTTGTAAACGTGCAGCGTTTTTGTGGGCAAGCTTTCCGTCTGGCAGGAGGAAAGCGCCAAGGCCGAGAAGCAAAGAAGCAGAGAAAGAAGGAGAGCTAAAATTCTTTTTTTCATTTTTTAGCCCCCGCTTTCTTCTTTTCGCCGCGGGAGGCGGCCAGATTGGAAAGCACCAAAAGCACGAGAATAACGATGACGATAATGGTGAAAAGCGCGTAAATATCGGGCTTCACGGGCTTTTTGGTGTAGTTGTAAATCAAAACGGGCAGGGTAGTGAAGTTGTCGCCGCCGTTGAAAAGAGAAATCACGAAGTCATCCAGCGACAGAGTAAATGCCATAATGAAGCCCGAAATAACGCCGGGCATAATGTTGGGAAGCTCCACAAGGAAGAAGGACTTTATGGGAGGACAACCCAAATCCTGTGCCGCCTCAGGCAAAAACTTGTCTAACTGACGAAGCTTGGGGGAGACGGAGAGGATAACGTAGGGCAGGTTAAAGGTAACGTGGGCAATTAAAAGGGTGAAGAAGCCAAGGTTGACCTCCACGCTGCCTAAAACACGGTTGCTGATGAAAACAAACAGCAGCATCATCGAAATGCCCGTTACAATATCGGGATTCATCATAGGGATATTGGTAACGGCATTGACGGAGCTTTTCAGCCACTTGGTTCGCATACGGGAAAGACCAACGGCCGCAAGCGTGCCAATCACAGTGGCAATGAGGGCAGAGGAAAGCGCAAGCAAAAGGCTGTTCTTCAAGGCCTCAAACAAATCGGATTTTCCGAAAAGCTCTGCATACCAACGGAAAGAAAGGCCCTCCATTACCGAGGTGCTGTCGCCTTGGTTAAAGGAGAAAAGGGCAATAACCGCAATGGGCGCGTATAGCAGAAGATATACGATGGCCATATAAACCTTGGAAGCGATTTTCAAAGGATCATACCTCCTTCCGCGTCATTGTCGGCAAACTTGTTCATAATTGCCATAGAAAGCAGAATGAGAACCATCATCACGAGGGAGATGGCGGCGCCAACGTTATAGGTGTCGGGGTTGGCAAACTGGCGCTCAATGGTATCGCCAATCAGCTCGAAGGTACCGCCGCCCAGCTTCTGCGAAATGTAGAAGGTGCTGATGGAGGGCACGAATACCATCGTTACGCCCGAAATAATGCCCGAACGGGAAAGGGGCAGAACCACGCGCATCAGAACGGAGAAATGGTTGCAGCCGAGGTCACTTGCCGCTTCAAGCACACGCTTATCCATCTTGGACATAACGGTGTAGATGGGCAGAATCATATAGGGCAAAAAGTCATAAACCATACCGAAAATAACGGCTCCCTTGGTGCCGACGATATGGAAATTGGTGCCGAGCAGGGTGTTGATAAGACCTCCGTCGTCCAAAATGGCCATCATAGAGAAGGTGCGGATAAGAAGGTTAATCCACATAGGAACCAGGGCCGCCATCAGAAGCAAGGGCTGACGGGAGGGCTTGGCACGGGAAATGAAATAGGCCATAGGATAGCCGATAAGCACGCAGATGACGGTGGCTATCAAGGAAAGGCTGATGGAGAGAAAGAAGGTCTCGCCGTAATCCGAAAGGGCCGAAATGTTGGCAAAGGTGAAATCACCGTTGGCATCGGTTAAGGCGTAATACAAAACGAACAGTAAGGGCGCAACGATAAAGAGAACGCTCCATACAACGTGCGGCGCGGCGGCGCAACGGGAGAAAAAGGATTTAATTTTCATCTTCCCCGTCTGCCTCCTCTTCGTCCTCGGGGTTGGGGTTGGAAAGCTCGTCCATTTCCTGCGAGAAGGTGGAGTAGTCGCCAAACTGACCGGAGAACTCGGACTTCTTCATAATGTGAATGGCGTCAGGCTCAATGTAAATGCCAATATCTGCGCCCTCTGCCACGTAGTCGGTGGTTTGGATCATCCACTTGAAGCCGTCAACGTCCACGATGATTTCCCAGTGCACGCCCTTGAAGGTCACGGAGGTGACGGTGCAGCGGAGCATACCGTTTTCGGGATGCACCACGTCAATATCCTCAGGACGCACAACAACGTCCACAGGCTCGTTCTTGGAGAAGCCGCCGTCAACACATTCGAAGGTGTGACCCGCAAAGCGAACCTTGCGATCGGCAAGCATCACGCCGTCAAGAATATTGGATTCGCCGATAAAGTCGGCAACGAAGGCGTTTTCGGGCTCGTTGTAAATATCGGTGGGAGTGCCGATTTGCTGAATTTTACCGTTCTGCATAACCACAACGGTATCAGACATGGAAAGGGCCTCCTCCTGATCGTGCGTGACGTAAATAAAGGTAATGCCCGTTGCCTGCTGAATCTTTTTCAGCTCTGCCTGCATATCCTTACGCAGCTTCAAATCCAAAGCGCCCAAGGGCTCGTCAAGCAGCAAAACACGGGGCTTGTTTATCAAAGCGCGCGCGATGGCAACCCGCTGCTGCTGGCCGCCGGAAAGCAGGTTAACGTTCTTCTTCTCAAAGCCCTTTAAGGAAACCAAGGCTAACATCTCGCGAACGCGGGCGGTTACCTCGTCATTGGGAACGCGGGCTAAACGCAGACCGAAGGCAACGTTTTCAAAAACATTTAAATGCGGGAACAAGGCGTATTTTTGGAAAACGGTATTAACGTTGCGCTTGTAAGGGGGAAGCTCACTGATTTCCTCGCCGTCGAAGAAAATTTCGCCCTCATCGGCCTTTTCAAAGCCGCCAATCAAACGCAGCGTGGTCGTTTTACCGCATCCGGAGGGGCCAAGCAACGTAACGAATTCCTTATCTCTGATATCCAAGGAAATATTGTCAAGTACCACTTCACCGTCAAAAGACTTGGAAATACCGCGCAATTCAATGATTTTGTTCATTTCTTTCTCAATCTTCGCTCCTTTTAGCGTCAAAAATACCGTTACAAACCGCTCTTTTAAAGGGGCGGTATATAACGATAAGAATTATAGCAAAAACCTACAAAAAATGCAATATATTTTCAAAAAAAATTGAATTTTTTTTATTTCTTTCGCTGAAATTTCAAGAGCTTTTCGGGTTTTTAAACTCTTTATCTCTTGAAATCTCTAAAAAACTCCTAAAAGCTCTTGAAATCTCCTTTTTTGTTAAAATCATCACATACGGTTTTCCAAAAGAAAAAAACAGAGAAAAAGACACCGTAAAGGCCGATTCCGCCGAAATAAAAGAGAAAAGCGCAAAAAAAGAAGAGAAAAGAAAGAAGCAGGGCAGAAAAAAGGCGAAAAATTTTCTCTGCCGTCTCTGCCGGAAGGAAGGCGCGAAGGAGAGAGAGCAGGATTCTTCCGCCGTCCGTGGTATAAACGGGAAAAAGATTGAAAAAGGCCAGCATCAGATGCAGTGTGGCGTACAAACGAAAAAAATCCCCCTTTCCCAAAAGCAAAACAAGTGCCGCCAAAAGATTGAAAAGAGGGCCGCCCAAGCAGATGAGCGCCTCTTTTTTGGGCGAAAGGGGAAGGGGTGCCTGCAAGCGCAGGCCGAAGGCGTCTGCAAAAAGACGGGGCGGCGGCGATTTGCATAGGAGAAAAAAGAAAAGGTGGCCGCTCTCGTGCCAAAGTATCGCAGAAAGGCCAAGAAGCAGAACGAAGGGGGTCTCACTCAACATACAGGCGATTGTGGGAATGAGCAAAAGGCATAGGGGGAGCAGATTATCCCTGGCACTCTTCCACATAGGCCTTGGCCTTTTCTTCAATGCGCGCCCTCCTTTCCGCCTCCTCCTTTTCTTCGTCAAGTCCAAGGAAAACGGAAACGGCGCCGTTGTCTGTCAAAAATTCTCCGATAAGCGAGGCAGAGTAAAAGATTTCCCCATATCCGTTCGGTCGGTATAAAAAATAGGAAAAGAGCGCCAAAAGCACGGAAAGCGCACAGGCGAGCACGGGCAAAAAAAGACTTCGCCGCGGCGTTTCGTCTGTAACGAGCGCTTCCAAGGAAAGACGGACGTTTTCTTCGGTAAGGATATCTTTATTACGCATAAAAAGCTCCTTTTTTCGATATTCTTCCTTCACTATATGCAAATGCAGGATAAAAAATGAAAAAGACACGGGCCGTCTCTGATGAGACAGCCCGTGCCATGCTTGGCCCATAAGGCGCAAAATGAGGGAATTGTTCTTTGAAAATGTAAAATACAGAATTAAAGAAGCTGAGCCTCGGAGGAAACAACGGCGGTTTCGCCCTTTCTTAGCGACAAAACCAGTCTTCCCGCGTTGTCAATGGAGGTAGCGCGCCCAAAGCGCCGCTTTCCGTTGATTTTGGCACCGACAAGCTTACCTACCGTCACAGAGCGGCGGCGGTATTCTTCAAAAAGGGCGGTGCGAGAGGCATCGGGGCTTTCGTACATACCGTAAAAGTCTCTTAGATAGGTCTGGGCAATGCGGTCTGCCGTGCTGATGCTGCGGTTGGTGAAAACGCTGGTTACAATATCCTCCAGTCGCGTGGGAAAATGCGAGGGCTGTACCAGAATAACCGTTTTGATGATCAGATGCTCAAGATATCCCGTGGAAAAAAGCTGGCTTTCCGCGGTGACGTTGGCAATGTGCCGTCTTCCCGCCACCAGTGTGAAGGGCCAAGCAATGCCAAGCTGATGGTCGGAATGCGCCTCGATGGCGTGGCAGGCGGCCACGGTTGCCATCATGTTGAAGTGCATATTTTGTGCGGTCAGGGCGGCGGGGCGCAGGAAGGTGTAAAGGTGCAAGCGCATTTCCTTGGTGGAAAGATGCTCGATGTCCTCTCCCTCGGTAAAGTTGGAGATAACGGTGTAGCCGTCCGTCAAGCCGCCGCGGCTAATCATGGCGCGCAGAGAATCGGCAGGGGAGGCGTCTATTCGGTTGTCAACGAGAAGCACTCTGCCGCCGGGGGATTGGATAGAGGTTAACCCGGCCTCATAGCGTCCCTTTACCATAGGGCGCCCTCCTTTCGTTGCGAAAAGCGATGTTTAATATGCCTTGCCCCAGTATACCAGGTGCTTGGCCTTTTTGCCGCAGCAAACGCAGGTGTCGGCAACCTCCTCCTTATCGTTGAAGGGGATGCAGCGGGAGGAGCAGTCGGTTTTTTCCTTGATGGCCAGCTCGCAGTCCAATTCTCCGCACCACATAGCGCGAATGTAACCGCTTTCCTTGGCGGCAATTTCCTCAAAGGCGGCCATATCGGTTGCGGTGAAGGTGCGCTTGTCGCGGTTGGCGGCGGCCTTCTCGAAGAGGGCCTCGGTCAATGCGTCAAGCTCGGAAAGAACCTTTTCCTCCAAGCCGTCCTGGGAAATGAACTGCTTTTCGTGGTTGTCGCGGCGAACCAGAACGCAGGCGTTGTTTTCAATATCTCTGGGGCCGATTTCGATGCGAATCGGAACGCCCTTCATTTCGTATTCGGCAAACTTCCATCCGGGAGAGTTGTCGCTATCGTCAATCTTGACGCGGCAAACGGCGGAAAGACGGGCCTTCAGGGCCTCGGCTGCTTCCAAAACGCCTTCCTTGTGCTGTTGCACGGGAATGATAACCACCTGCACGGGTGCAACGGCAGAGGGCAGAACCAAGCCTCTGTCATCACCGTGGGTCATAATGATACCGCCGATAATACGGGTGGAAACGCCCCAAGAGGTCTGGTGGCAATGCTTCAAGGTGTTGTCCTTGTCGAGATACTGAATATCGAAGGCCTTGGCAAAGCCGTCGCCAAAGTTATGAGAGGTTCCACCCTGCAAGGCCTTTCCGTCGTGCATCAGTGCCTCAACGGTGTAGGTGGCCTTGGCGCCTGCGAACTTTTCCTTGTCGGTCTTCTGACCGCGCAGAACAGGCATACCCAAATCCTTCTCAAAGAAGTCGGCGTAGATGTTCAGCATACGCACGGTCTCTGCCTCGGCCTCCTCGGCGGTGGCGTGCATCGTGTGGCCCTCTTGCCAGAGGAACTCGCGGCTGCGAAGGAAGGGACGGGTGGTCTTTTCCCAACGAACCACGCTGCACCACTGGTTGTAAAGCTTGGGCAGGTCTCTGTAAGAGCGAATGATGTTCTTGTAATGCTCGCAGAACAGGGTCTCGGAGGTGGGACGCACACAAAGGCGCTCGGTCAAGCGCTCGCTTCCGCCCATGGTAACCCAAGCAACCTCGGGAGCAAAGCCCTCCACGTGATCCTTCTCCTTGTTCAACAGAGATTCGGGGATAAACATAGGCATATATACGTTTTCGTGGCCCGTTTCCTTGAATCTGCCGTCAAGGATTTTCTGGATATTTTCCCAGATAGCGTAGCCGTAAGGGCGAATAATCATACAGCCCTTTACGCTGGAATAATCAATCAAATCCGCCTTTTTAACGATATCGGTGTACCATTTGGCGAAATCCTCGTCCATCGAGGTGATTTGTTCAACTGCTTTTTTTTCGTTAGCCATATCTGAAACCTTTCCGTAGGTATTTTATTGTAACCATTATATTATAGCACCCGTAGGCGCTTTTTGTCAAGGTGATGGGAAAAATATTCCGTTGTGGGCGCGTTTTTATGAGCCGTACGAGCGCGCGGCCTTTCTTCTGGTGAAAAGACCCGCGGGCGAAAGACTCTCTCCCTTGCCGTCGAAAAGCCCGATTTCCCATTTTTTGCGGCAAAGCGAAAGAAAATCGGCGCGCATTTCTTCATCCTCCAAAAGACGCAAAATGTGCCCCTTGGGAAGTATACGGTAGATGCCGTCGGGCGCACAATCCGTTTCGGGCGGCAAAACGCACAAAACGTGACGGAAAAGCAAAAATTCCGCAGGGCTTCTGTCAGCGGCCGTGGCAAAAAAGGGAAGGGCGGATAAATCCGAAAACGGCGCACCGATAAGAAAAGAGCCCTCCTTCTCCCAAACGGGAAAGGTGAAAATGCCAACGGCGCGCCCCTTTACGCTTTCGCAAAAGGAAGAAAGAGCCGAGGGGATTTCTGCGGTGCGGAAATAAGCGGGGCGGCTTCCCTGATAAAGCGGCGTTTGGGCGTAGCAAAAAAGAGCCGCCTTCTCGTCAAGGCAAGCGGCCAGAAAGCCTGTGGGATGCCCTTCGCCCTCTCGGTAGGAAAGCGCGGGGGCAGGGCCGCAGGGAAGAATAAAGAGGGGAGAAAGTCTTGCCTCCTCCCGTATTAAAAAGTCTGCGTAGGCAGACGTGGCGGGCAAAAGCAAAACGCGCCGTCCCAAAAGCTCGCGCTCGTCCTCCAAAATGCGTAAGCAAAGAGAGGGAAGGTCGAGCTGAAAGGAGGGAATTTCCCTTGCAAGCGCAAATCGCGAAGCGAAAAAGAGGGGAGATACGGAAGCGTCCAAAACCGTTGGACGAATGCCGAACTCGGTGTAAAAGCTTCGGCAAGCGGCGTAGCTTCCCTCATTCGCACCCAATATTAAAACGGAAACGTCCTTTTCCATAGAACAATTCCTTTCGTTAATAAAACGGCCCGTGCCGTCTTTCATCAAAGCGTGTCTTACCAGGAAAAGCTCACGGGGGTTCCCATTTCCTCTAAGCCCGCAAAATCTCTTTGGCGCAAAACCTCGTATACTGCAATAGCCGCAGAATTGGAAAGATTCAGGCTTCTCAGATGGGGGAGCATCGGAATGCGAACCGTTGTGTCGGGATTCTTCTTTAAAAGCTCCTCAGGCAAGCCCTTGGTTTCCCTGCCAAACATCAAGAACACTCTTTCGGGGTAGGTTATCTCGGTATAGGCTCTGGGGGCCTTGGTGCTGAAATAGTAAATGGCCTCCCCACCGTGAATCTTGAAAAATTCCTCTTCGTTTTCGTAATAGGTGATGTCCAAAAGATTCCAATAATCCAAGCCTGCCCGTTTTAGCTTTTTGTCATCAATCTCAAAGCCCAAGGGCTTGATGAGATGCAAAGCGGCGCCTGTGGCGGCGCAGGTGCGGGCAATGTTCCCTGTGTTCTGCGGAATTTCAGGGCAATGTAAAACGATGTTGATGTCCTTCATTTTTCTGTGGTTGCCTTTTCGGCGTCCTTTCCGTTGCTTTCGTAGGAATAAAAACGGCAAAGGAGAAAAAGCCTCTCCTTTGCCAAATGGCTTAGCCAAGCAGCTTTTCGGCGGCAGCCAGGCGAACGGCAACCGTCAAAACCTGCATAGCCTCCGTCAAATCCTCAACCGTGGGGTAAGAGGGAGCAAGGCGAAGATTCTTGTCTTCGGGGTCCTTTCCGTAGGGGAAGGTGGCGCCTGCCTTGGTTAAAACAACGCCGGCATTCTGGCAAAGCTCGTAAACGCGCTTGGCACATCCGGGCAAAACATCAAGCGAAACGAAGTAACCGCCGCGGGGCTTGGTCCAGGTGGCAATGCCCGTGTCGCCAAGATCTCTTTCCAAGGTGTCAAGCACAACAGAGAAGCGGCGGCGCAAAATCGCGGCGTGCTTCTTCATCAGAGAATAAACGTCATCCTTGTGGGTGAAAAATTCCAGATGGCGAAGCTGATTCAGCTTATCGTGTCCGATGGTCTGCGCGTTCCAGATGGGCGTAATCTGTGCAAGATTGCGCTCGCTCATTGCCATAATGGCAACGCCGGAGCCGGGGAAGGTGATTTTGGAGGAGGAGGTGAAGAACATCACGCGGTCCTCGTTTCCTGCCGCATAGGCCTCGGGGAAAATATTGAGAAGCGTGTCGCTTTCTTCTTCGTACAGATCGTGAATCATGTAGGCGGAGTCCCAGTAAATGCGGAAGTCGGGGGCTGCCGTTTTCATTCTTACCAAGCGGCGAACCACCTCGTCGGAATAGGTAACGCCCGTGGGATTGGAATACTTCGGTACGCACCAGATGCCCTTGATGGAAGCATCAGCGGCAACGAGCGCTTCCACCTCGTCCATATCGGGACCGTCCTGACCCATGGCAACGGGGAGCATTTCAATGCCGAGCGATTCGCAGATGGCGAAATGGCGGTCATAGCCGGGGCAGGGGCAAAGGAACTTGATCTTTTCCTCGCGGCACCAGGGGCGAGCAGAGCCGACAACGCCGTAAAGCATGGCTCTTGCTACGGAATCGTACATCAGGTTCAGGCTGGAATTGCCGCCAACGATAATCTGTTCGGCGGGAATATCGGTCAATTCCGACCAGAAGCGGCGCATTTCGGGAATGCCGAGGCCCAAGCCGTAGTTGCGGCAGTCAAAGCCCGATTCGGTCAGGCAGTCCTCCGTGCGAACGCGGGAGTGACGGAGCATAGGCATGGATAAATCCAGCTGCTCCGTGCAAGGCTTTCCGCGAGACAAATCAAGCTTTAAGCCCTTCGAAACGAAGGCATCGTATTCCTTTTTTAACTGTTGGTAAACGGATTGCAACTCTTCCGTGGTTGCGGATTGGTACTGCATAAAAAAATTATAGCCGACGAAAACGGCGGCTCCCTTTCGTTTTATATTCATTTTGCAACTTTTGAAGGTGAAAAATTCACTTTCATTCACATTGTATTCCATTATACAACGAATTGCACACAAAATCAAGGGGTTTAACATATAATTTTAAAAAATATTTTAAAAGGGCAGGGGAGCAAAATGCAATTTCAAAATACAAAAACTGCAAAAGACAAAAACAAAAAAGTCTTGACGAAGGGAAAAAAGTGTGCTATACTAAACGCGTCTTATAAAGGACAAAATAAAGAACGAAAGGAACGGTAAAAATGGATTTTGCAGACAGTAAACGCGGCGATGATGGCCCGAGTCGAATACGGCGCGCATTTTTGCCGTTTTTGACGCATATGGCGTAAACCGACTGCGGTTGGTTTTGCACGAAAAGGGTCCTCTTCGCCCTGTTTACCTCTCGCTTAAATGCGTTAAAGGAGGTAATGACTATGGCAGAAGAAAAAAACGAATGGAAAGAAGCAGAGGAAGAGGTGCTTTCGGTTGACGAGGTGCTTTCTCTTTTGCAGGAAAAGCGGTATGCCGCCCTGCGTGAGCGGATTGCGGGCTTGCCCGCCGCCGACATCGGCGTTTTGTTTTCCGAAACGCCGCAGGAGTATCACCGTGTATTCTACCGCCTGCTTCCCAAGGAGTATGCGGCGGAAATTTTCGTGGAAATGGATAATGAGGCCCAGGAAAGCTTGATTTCCTCCTTCTCTGACGGAGAATTGAAGGAAATGCTGGATGAGCTTTTTTATGATGACACGGTAGACATCATCGAGGAAATGCCCGCGGGCGTTGTGGCGCGTATCCTCAAAAACTCCTCGCCCGAGGCGCGTCGGGCAATCAATCAGCTTTTGCGCTATCCCGGCGACAGCGCAGGCAGTATTATGACCACGGAGGTTGTGGCTCTGCGCCGCAATATGACGGTGGACCAGGCCTTCCGTATCATCAGACAGGTTGCCATTGATAAGGAAACCATTTACACCTGTTACGTAACGGACGAGGCGCGCCATCTCATCGGCGTGGTGTCGGCGAAAACCCTCTTGATTTCTCCCTTGGACGCCGTGCTTGGCGACATTATGGATGACCGCGTGATTTTTGTAAACACGCTGACCGACAGAGAGGAAGCCGCCCGTAAGCTGCATAAGTATGACCTTTTGGCTCTGCCTGTGGTAGACACCGAGGAGCGCTTGATAGGTATTATCACGGTAGATGACGCTATTGACGTTATTAGTGAAGAGCAGGAGGCGGACTTCTCCATGATGGCCGCTATCACCCCTGCCGAAACCCCGTATGCCAGAGCATCGGTGTTCGATATTTGGAAAAGCCGCATTCCGTGGCTCTTGATTTTAACCCTCACCGCCACCTTCACGGGTATGATTATCTCGGGCTTTGAAAGCGCCCTGGCAACCTGCGTGGCCTTAACCGCCTTCATCCCCATGCTGATGGGAACGGGCGGTAACGCGGGCAGCCAGGCATCCACCACCGTCATTCGCGGTCTTTCGCTCGGCGAAATCGAAACCTCGGACGTATTGCGCGTTTTGTGGAAGGAGCTTCGCGTTTCATTGCTTTGCGCCGTTTCGCTGGCGGCTGTCACCTTTGGTAAGGTGATGCTGATAGATAACCTGCTTTTGCAAAACCCCGAGGTGACGGTTTCGGTCGCCGTCGTCGTCGCCTTGACGCTTGCCTTAACCGTGGTTTGCGCCAAGCTTCTTGGCTGTTCGTTGCCTCTTTTGGCGAAGAAGGTGGGGCTTGACCCTGCCGTGATGGCAAACCCCTTTATCACCACCGTGGTGGATACGGTATCCCTGCTTTTGTACTTCTTGATTGCGGGAAGCCTCCTTGGGCTCTGACGGCAATTTGAAGCGACAAAATTTTTCTGCAAGGAAAGGTCAATGATATGGCAAACGAGGCAAACTACAGGCTTCATATTAAAAACGGCGTCCTGGTACGCTGTGAAGACCTGGATGTTAACACGAAAAAGACCGTTACCGTGCCGGACGGTGTTACCGCCATCGGTGAGCGCGCCTTCTGGCATTGCTTGGGCGTGCGCGGCATTTCTATTCCCGATAGCGTAAAGCGCATTGGCAAAGAGGCCTTTGGACTTTGCTGTGGCTTGCGGTGGATAAAGCTCCCGCCTGCGGTGGAGGAGGATTTTGCCTCTGACGTCTTTTACGGCTGTGATTATTTGGAGGAGGTTGAATATCCCGAGGGCGTGAAGGGCGCAGGTGAGTTTGGCGGTTATGACGGCTATCCCTTTAACCTCAAGCGAATCATTTTGCCCCGAAGCCTGGAATACTTTTCGTATAGAAAAGAGGTAGGGCTGCATCCCTATGCCGTCATCGTCTATAAGGGAACGATAAAGAAATGGGAAGGCATCGTATCCAAGTATTCTAAGCACACTTGTCCCGTTATCTGCACGGAATTAGACGGGACCGAGGAAAAAACGCCCCTTGAGCGATTTATCATAGAAGACGGCGTTTTAGAAGGCTTTAAGAAAAAGTATTCCCGCCGTAACCGCAAGGACGGCGAGGACTCAACGGTTTGGGTTCCCGACGGCATAAAAACCGTTGCGAGCTTCGGCCCGATGAACATTGGCATTTACCGCATTATCCTCTCCGAAGGGGTAAGCTGCGTGAAAAAGAACGCTTTTAGCCACCTTGATAACCTGGAGGAGCTTTTCCTGCCGGGCACGCTGACTGAAATAGAAGAAGAACCAACGTGGCTCTGCCGGAGAATGCGGCAGGTCACCTATAACGGAACGAAGGAAATGTGGAGGCGGCTTGACGAAGCAACCAAGCCCTTCTCCGACTCCGTCAAAATCATCTGCACCGACGGCGAATA